>JAXDJC010000010.1:0-42485 GCA_034663685.1 Thermoleophilaceae bacterium | reverse complement strand
CGGCGCGACCGGGTCGAACGGCGCGCAGCCGGCAACGCCGCCCCAGCGAGGTGGGCCGGGCGATCACCACGGCGGGCCGCGCGGCCCGCATCGCGGCGCCAACGGGCAGGTGGAGAAGCCCCTCAGCGCCGACACCGCGGCTCAGGTCAAGGCCGCTGCGCTCAAGAAGGTCGACGGCACCGTGGAGCGGGTCGAGACCGACGCGGACCACGGCTCGCCATACGAGGCCCACATCCGCAAGTCCGACGGCACGGAGTACGAGGTCCTGGTGGACAGCGGCTTCAACGTGACGGCCGTGAACCAGATGCAGCACCCGTAGTAGCGGGAGGGGCGCACCCCCAACGCCCGTGGGGCCCGGTCGAGAGGCCGGGCTCCTCCCGTTCGGTCCCCGGCGCCTGGCCTACGCGCTTCCGCTTCGGATCCGCGTCGGTACCCTCCCGCCATGTGCGCCGCCTGTGCCGTGGCTGCGATGGGAGCCGCGTCCGGAGCGAGGTCATTCCTCGCCCCTCGGCTCACGCCCAGGCGACTCAGGCGCGCCACCTTGATCCTTCTCGTAGCAGGACTCCTCGGTTCGTCGGTGGGCTTCTCAGGATCGACCCCGAAGTCCGCGCATCACGCGGCCGGCGCACAGGCGCGCACGCAACTTCGCTAGGCGCTTGTACCTCCGGCGCGCGGTGCTCGGGCGCCTGTGTCAGCCTTCCCGCGGTGGCGGACGAGGAGCGACACGACCTGGCCGAGCTGCTCGCGCGGCGCGCGCAGACGCTCGACGAGGCGCGGCCGGACGCGGTCGAGCGCCGGCACGCCAGGGGCGGGCGCACCGCTCGCGAGAACATCGAGGACCTCGTGGACCCGGGCAGCTTCGTGGAGTACGGGCGCTTCGCGATCGCGCCGCAGCGCGCGCGGCGCGACGTGGAGGACCTGATCGCCCGGACCCCCGCGGACGGCCTGATCGCCGGCACCGCGCGCATCAACGGCGACCTGTTCGCCGAGCGCAGCTCGTGCGCCGTGCTCGCCTACGACTACACCGTGCTCGCCGGCACCCAGGGCGTGCTCGGCCACCGCAAGAAGGACCGCCTGTTCGAGCTGATCGAGCGCATGCGCCTGCCCACCGTCTTCTTCGCCGAGGGCGGCGGCGGGCGCCCGGGAGACACCGACTACCCGGCCGTCTCCGCGCTCGACACTCGCGCGTTCGCGCTCTGGGCCCGGCTGTCGGGGATCGTGCCGCGGATCGCGGTGGTGGCGGGCCGCTGCTTCGCGGGGAACGCGGTGATCGCCGGCTGCTCGGACCTGATCGTGGCCACGGAGAACGTGTCGCTCGGGATGGGCGGCCCGGCGATGATCGAGGGCGGCGGCCTGGGCAAGGTGGAGGCCGACGACGTGGGCCCGCTGGAGATGCAGACGGCCAACGGCGTGATCGACGTGGTGGCGGCGGACGAGCGCGAGGCCACCGTGCTCACCAAGCGCCTGCTCGCCTACTTCCAGGGGATCACGCCGCCCGGGCCGGAGCCCGACCAGGATCGCCTGCGCGACCTGGTGCCCGAGCGCCAGCGCCGCGCCTACGCCATCGCGCCGATCGTGGAGACCCTCGCGGACGAGGGCTCGGTGACGTTCCTCCGCGAGCGCTTCGCCCCCGAGCTCGTCACGGCCCTGATCCGGATCGAGGGCCGGCCGGTGGGCGTGATCGCCAACAACACGATGCACATGGCCGGCGCCATCACGAGCGCGGCGGGGGACAAGGCGGCGCGGTTCATGCAGCTCTGCGACGCGTTCGGCGTGCCGCTCGTGTCGCTCGTGGACACGCCCGGCATGATGGTCGGCCCGCAGGCCGAGGCCACCGGGCTGGTGCGCCATACCTCACGCCTGCTGGTGGCCGGCGCGGCGCTCTCCGTGCCGTTCGTGGCCGTGATCCTCAGGCGCGGATACGGGCTGGGCGCGCAGGCCATGGTGGCCGGCAGCCTCCACGAGCCCATGCTCACGCTCGCGTGGCCGTCCGCGCACCTCGGCCCGATGGGGCTGGAGGGCGCGGTCAAGCTCGGCCTGCGCAAGGAGCTCGAGGCGATCGCCGACGACGCCGAGCGCGAGCAGCGCATCCGCGACGTGACCGCCGCGGCGGAGGAGAACGCCCGCGCTCTCAACGCGGCGATGCTGTTCGAGCTCGACGACGTGATCGACCCGGCGGAGACCCGCGGCCTGATCGCCAGGACCCTGGCCGCGGCCGAGCAGCCGCCGCGGCCCCCGCGCGGGCACCGGTTCGTGGACACGTGGTGAGGGCCCGCAGGGGTTAGGGTTCCCGGCGGGGATCGGGGATGCGGAGAGCCACACGGCGCACGTCGGGATCGATCGCGGTGCTCGCGGCGATCGTGTCGCTCGCGGCCGCCGCGCAGGCGTCCGCCGGCCCGCCGATCGAGAGCGCGCTCGCCGACGGCTGCCAGCGCAACCCGGCCGGCCTGCTCACGTTCACCTCCCCCTCGTGGGCGCTGGTGGGAGCGCACCAGCGCACGGACTACATGCGCAGGGTCGAGGGCAGCTCGCTCAAGGTGCACACCGCCGGCGAGGACCTGCCCGAGGCGCACGCGAGCTACGACCTCGACTTCAACGTCAAGCCCGACGCCGCCTACCTCGACCTGCTCGCGGGCACGCCGCAGTCGCACGACGGCAACTGGGCCGACGACGCCGACCGCGGCGAGCTGCACGTGGAGTGGGAGTCCGGTGCGATGCCCACCTACGCCTGGCCGACCGAGGGCGACCGCGTGAGCGTGTGGGGCCAGTGGATCTGGGACTGCGGCCACTGGGGCGAGGGGATCGTGAGCGACCCGGACAACCCGCTCGGCAGCCTCCAGCACACGGGCGACTACTTCCTGCCGGGGGAGATCGAGCAGAACCTCGAGGGCGCGCCGCAGACGATCCGCGGCGAGCAGACCGAGCTGCACCCGATGGCCGGCGTGGTGGTGAGCCGGCTGGCGCCGTGGCAGGCGGTGGCCCGCGAGAGCCAGACCGACGCGTACTTCTCGAGCGCCGGCACGCAGGCCTACTCCACGGAGCTGTGCGCGCGCGACCAGCAGCAGAACCCGGCCTCGACCTACGGCCCCGACTTCGCGGCGTGCACGCAGGATCCGAGCCGGCAGTACCAGCCGCTCGCCGGGCGCACGTTCAGCTTCCACGTGCCCGCGCCGCCGCGTCCCTCGCCCACCGCGCAGCTCCGCTACCGCGAGGTCGAGCGGGTGAAGGGCGCCGGCGCCACCGAGGTGGTCACGCCCGCGGCCGACGGCCTCGACGTGACCGTGACCTTCGGCGCCGACCCGGTCCACGCCGGCCAGTCGTTCGGCAAGACCTACTTCGTGGGCTGGGAGAACGACGCCGGCGCCCGTCCCGAGCACCTCCAGCTGGAGCTGAACAGCATCCGCGTGATCCACTCGCTCGACCCGAACCCCGGGCGCCCGCAGCAGACCGGACCGCCGCCCGGCGAGTACAACCTCTACATCGACGTGAACGGCTTCTGGCACTTCATCGGCGGCCGCGGGGCGGCGGGGTCGGTGGCGCCCGGGGTACCGGACGAGTGGGCGCCCTCGCTGGGGGCGGTGACGGACGGCCAGGAGATCGCGGTTGGCAGGAAGGTGGACTTCTTCGTGCCGCAGGGCAGGGGCGTGCGGCTGGACGTGTCCGGGCGCGAGTGCGACCTGCCGCGCATGGACCCGTGCGTGATCACGGCCGAGGTGTCCGACGGCAACGACCAGCCGGGGGAGAAGGTTCAGACCTATGCGTCCGCCGCCGCCGCGCTCGGCGACCACGAGCTGGGCAACGACAACTACCTCCTGAGGTACACGGTCAGGCGCATCGCCGACCCCGCACCCGGGCCCTCGCCGCCCGGCTCGAGCGGCGTGCCGTCGAGCGACCCGGGCGGCAACCTCGGCGGCAGCGGCACGGTGGAGCGGCCGCCGCAACCTAGCGGCTGCGCGGACACGTCACCGCCGAGCACGGCGTTCGACCGCGCGCGGCTGGCGGCATCGCGCACCGCCATCGTGCTGCGCGGGAGCGCCGGCGACAGCGGCTGCGCCGGCGGCGTGCGGCGGGTGAGCGTTGCCGTGGCCCACCACGAGCGCGGCGGGCGCTGCCGCTGGCTGGGAGCGGACGGCCGCCTGGGCGCGCGCCAGAGCTGCCGCGCCTACACGTACTTCGGCGCGAAGGGCACGGCGAGCTGGGTGGCGCGCCTGCGCGGCGCGCTCCCGGCCGGCACCTGGATCGCGCGCAGCCGGGCGATCGACCGCGCCGGCAACGTGGAGCTCAAGCGCCGGCTCTCCGGCCGCAGCCGCAACTTCCTCAAGTTCACGATCCGCTAGCCCCGGGCGGCGCGCCGGGCGCCGCGTGCCGAAGCTTGAGGGCCGCCGTGCGCGGCCGAGGTACGAGGAGATGCGCCGCATCGCGATCTCGATCGCCTGCGTGGCGCTGGCCGGGGCGTTCGTCGCTCCAGCCGCCGCCTCGTCAGGCCCTTCCGTGCACGCCGCCAACCTCGGCGGCAGGGTGCTGCGCGCCGGCATGACCGGCTCCGACGTGCGCGAGCTCCAGCGCTCCCTCACGCGGGCGGGTTACCCCGTCACCGTCACCGGCCGCTTCAACAAGCGCACCCGCTCCGCGGTGATCCGCCTCCAGCGCGCCCGCGGCCTCGACGCGGATGGCGTGGTGGGGCCCCGCACGCTGGCCGAGCTGAAGAAGGCGGCCTCCGGGGGCGGGACCGGCGCGGTCACGCCGCCCACCACCACCGGCCCGCCGCCCACGAACCCGCCGCCCACCGGCAGCGGCTGGACCTTCCCGATTCGCCCGCTGAAGGTGGTGCTCCCGCCCAGCACGTGGACCCTCGACCAGGGCGTGGACATCCCCACGCTCAACCGCGCCTGCGGCGCCGACGCGGTGCTCGTAGCCGTCGGCTCGGGCACGATCGTGCGCGAGGGGATCTCGGGCTTCGGCGACAGCGCCCCGGTGCTCAGGCTCGACTCCGGGCGCTACGCCGGGCGCCACGTCTACTACGGCCACGCGCAGCCGGCGCTCGTGCCGGTCGGCGCGCACGTGACGCAGGGCCAGCCGATCGCGCAGGTGGGCTGCGGCAGAGTCGGCATCTCGTCGGGCCCGCACCTGGAGATCGGCATCTCCGTGAGCGGCGGGCCCAACTGCTGCCCGTCGTGGGGCCAGACCTCGGGCCTGATGCTGGCCGAGATGGTCGGCCTGTACTCAGTGCTGAAGTAGCGCCCGCAGGATCCCGTCCATCTCGGGCGCGGTGGACCCGAAGCCCGGGCAGCACGGCGGCCCGTGCGGCTCGCTGATGCCGATCTCGAGGTGCGGTCCGCTGGAGATCCCCACGCGCCCGCAGCCCATCTCGGCGATCGGCTGGCCGGCGTGCACGCGCGCACCGACGGGCACGAGCGCCGGCGACGCGTGCCCGTAGTAGACGTAGCGGCCCGCCTCGGGGCCGCCGTCGATGCGCAGCACCGGCGCGTCGGGGCCGAAGCCCGAGATGCCCTCCTGCACGATCGTGCCGGCGGTGATCGCGAGCTCCAGGACCTTCGGCCCGCAGGCGCCGTGCAGGGTGGGGATGTCCACGCCCTGGTCCTCGGTCCAGCTGTCCTGCGCGAGCACGAGCGACATCGGCCGCAGTGGGAACACGAACGCTCCGCCGCCGTTGCCGAACACGCCGAGCCGCTCCTCGATCCGGATCTCGCGCCTCACCTCCTCGTCGGACGGCGCGCCCGGGCTCACGCCGCTCGTGCCGGACGCGCCGCCGAGCGGGTCGGCCCCGCCCACCTTGCCGTTCACGGAGCCCCTGTGCTGGCCGGGCGCGCTCTCGCGATGCGGCGTCTGCGGGGTCGGCTGCGGCGCGACCCGGGCCGGCTGGCGGTGGTTGGCGCGCGCGATGTCCGCGAGCGTCTTCGCGTCGGACAGGTCGACGGTCCCGTTGCCGCGGTGCCCGCCACCTCCGGACCGCCCGGCCGCGAGCCCGGCGATCGTGGCGGCGATCGCGACCACGGCGAGCGGCAGGAGCGCCCGGCGGCTTCGGAGCCGGCTCATCCGCGCTGACTCTAGGCGGGCGACCGGCGCCGCGGTGGCCGTCCGGCTCGCCCTAGGACGCCAGATCGAGCGATCTCAGCTCGGCGACCAGGGCGTCGCGCGTGGTGGCCTCGAGCTTCTCGTAGATGTGCTTCAGGTGAAAGCCCACGGCCGCGACGCTCACGAACAGGCCCTCGGCGATCTGGCGGTTGGTCATCCCGTCGGCCACCATCCCCGCCACGCGCTGCTCGCCCGGGGTGAGCGAGTCGATCCCGCGCAGCCTTGCGCGCCGCGGACGGCCGCCCGCCACCACGAGCTCGTCCCGGGCGCGCCGCGCGAGCACGGTCGCGCCGAAGCGGTCCGCCAGGTCGAGCCCGCGGGCAAGCGGCTCGCGCGCCTCCACGCGCCGGTTGGCGCGGCGCAGCGCGGCCCCGAGGTCCACGAGCGCACGGCAGCGGGCGAGCGACGCCTCCGAGGCCTCGAGCACGTGGACGGCCTCGCGCAGGTGCGCGATCCCGGCCGCTCCGCCCTCGATGATCCCGAGCGCCCGCAGCGCCACGCCGATCGTGGGAGCGGCGCCGAATCGCCGAGCGCGAACGAGCTCCTCCGCCGCCAGCTCCATTCCCTCGCCGGCCCGCCCCAGCTGCGCCATTGCGACACCGGCCGCAGACCGCCAATCCGCGTACATCGCGGGATTCCAGTCGGGCAGCGCCTGGCCCCACGCCACGAAGTCCGCCAGCGCCTCCTCGGTCCTGCCCTCGGCCATCCTGAGGTGCCCGCGCGCCTTGAGGATCGCGACCCAGGTGGGCGACCTGCTCCAGTCGGCGTCCGGGCACTGCGCCAGCGCGGCCTCGGCCGCGGCGTGCTCCCCGAGCTCGATCCGCCCGAGCGCCAGCACGGCGCAGGCAACGGTCAGGAACTGCTCCCAGCCGTAGCGGCGCGCGTCGATCGCGTTCTCGGCGTCGGCGATCGCCTCGGTGATGCGGCCCGCGTCGAGGCGCGGCCACGACCGGCAGCAACTGGCCGTGGCGAACGCCATCACCGAGCCGCGACGGCGCGCGTCGTCGATCGCGTCCGTGAGGACGGCGTCGTCCCATGCCAGCTCACCGCTGTTCTGGAGCACCGAGGTGACGGCGTAGAGCGTGCTCCCCTCGGACGTCTCCTCCTCGAGGAGCTGGCCGTCGCCGAGAGCCCGCTCCGCTAGTTGGAGGACCGTCCGCCTGTCCACGCCCGCAAAGGCCTGCTGGACCGCGGCGGCTGCGAGCACCGAGCGTTCCGGCGCCGTGATGGTGTCCGCCGGCCGCGCGAGCATCTCCTCGATCCGCTCGGGCCCGCCACCGCTCCCGGACAGCCCCGGCAGCAGGTCGATCACGATTCGCTCGGACTCCAGCCGCAGCGCCAGCTCCGGGTCGGCTCCGCCGAGATCGGTCACGCCCTGGTCGAACGTGGCCACGGCGGCCTCGTGCTGCCCGCCTGCGTAGAGAGCGCGCCCGAGCATCAGCATCGCCTCGGCGCGGGGCGCCGGACGGTCGGCCCGTTCGCAGGCCAGCCGAAGCCGGTCGATCGCAGTGGGGAGGCCCGCGGCGAACTCGGCGGACCCGAGGTCGAGGAGCAGCTCGGGGAGGACGGCGGCGGCCGGGGGCTCGCGGAGCGCGCGGAGGAGGTAGGCCGCCGCGGACTCGGGCGTGCCGCGGGCGGTGGCCCGGTCGGCGGCGATGCGGAGCGCGCCGACCGCCCACCGCTGCCTGGCGGGCTCGGTGGCGAGCAGGTGCGAGGCCACGCGTTCGCTCGGAGCGTCGAGGTCCGCGAGCAGCCGCGCCGCCCTCCGGTGCGCCGACGAGCGCTGGCGCTCCGTGATGTCGCCATAGATCGAGGACCGGACAAGGGGGTGGATGAACCTGAGCGGCTCGCCCACGCTGAGGATGTCGGCGGCCGAGAGTGCATCGGCCGCGCGCTCGGCCGCAGCGGCGGTCAGCCCGCTCAGCGCAGCGGCTCGATCCAGCTGAGCGTCGTTGCCGAGGATCGCGACGGCGCGGGCCATGGCCGAGCACTCGTCGGGCAGGTGCCCGAGCCGGAGGAGCACCATGCGCAGGACCGCGGGCGGCGCCATCCGGGCGATGCTCTCGACCGCGGGGGCCGTGCCGCCCGCGTCGCGGCCGAGCTCGGTGATCAGCTCCCGGGCGTAGAACGGGTTCCCGCGCGTGGCGGCCTGGACCGCGGCCACGACGGACCGATCCGCGGCGGGGAAGGAGCTCCGCACCAGCTCCGCCACGGCGGCCTCGCTCAGCGGCGCGAGGCGCAGCGTGCCGGCGGGTGCGTGGCAGGCGAGGTCCGCGTGGCGCCGGTCGCCCTCGCGCACGGCGACCGCCACGGTCACGGGAAGTTCCTCGAGGCGCTGGGCCAGGTAGATCAGGAACCGCACCGAGGGGCGATCGGCCCAGTGGAGGTCGTCAACCGCGATCAGGAGCGGCTGCGCCTCCGCGAGGTTGGCGGCGAGCCAGTGGAGGCCATGGAGGAGCGAGAAGTCCCCGGCCGGCGGAGCGGGCCGGGTCTCGGGCCCCGGCGCCGCGAAGAGCGGAGCGGCAAGCCCGGCTGCCCCGGCGAGGGCCGCCTCACGCTCGTCGTCCGAGCCTGTGACCGCGTGCTCGAACAGCTGGAGGGCTATCCCGAACGCGAACTGCCGCTCGAGCTCGTCGCCGGCCGCGCACAGCACGCGCTGACCGGCCGCGCGTGCCAGCTCGCAACCGGCGCCGAGCAGCTGCGACTTGCCGATGCCCGGTCGCCCCTCGACCACGAGCAGGCGCCCGGCCCCCGCGGAGGCACCGGCGACGGCGTGCTCGAAGTGCGCCAGCTCGCTGTCGCGCTCCAACAACCTGAGTGGCGCATCGCGCGCCGCTGTCGCTGTCGTGTCATCTCCCCCTCGGGGGGTCGGGGCTCGGCCGACCCTAACCGCTCGCGCGTCAAAAACCTATGAGGGGGCCCCTAGCGCGCTCGGTGGGGGATCGGGCGAAGCTGCCGGCATGCGCAAGCAGGCACTTCTCGCAGCGGGGCTCGCATGCCTGGCCGTGCTGCCCGCGGCGGGCCCGGCGCAGGCCAAGAAGCACAAGAAGGCCCCGGGCGAGATCGTCTTCAGGTGCCGGCCGAACATCTGCGCGGTCGACGCGAACGGGAAGAACCGGCGCAACCTCACGAGTGACGGCAGCGCCGCTCACCAGTACGGCACCGCCGCGATCTCCCTCGACGGCAAGCGGGTCGTGTTCCAGGGCAAGGACGGCAACCCCTACACCGCCGACGGCCGGCTGAAGAACGTGAAGGCGCTGCCGCACAAGGTGTCGCCCGCGACCCTGCCGGAGATCCGGGCGAACGGCAAGCAGGTGCTCTGGACGTACGTGTCGAGCGGTGCCGGCGGCCCGTACTTCACCACGGAGACCGAGAACTTCGACGGCTCGAACGACACCACGGCGCTGGCCGGCGACAGCTCGGCGGGCTTCGTCGGCGCTGCTCAGTTCATCTGCGCCTCGCGCAACGCCAACCACATCTTCACCGGCGACTTCGTCACCGCGCCGCCCACCGGATCGCCCAAGCCCTGCCGCGACGTCGCCTCGCAGGCCGTCATCGCGTCGATCTTCGGCTACCGGCCGAAGGTCTCGCCCGACGGCTCGCGCGTGGTCGACTCCTTCTACCGGAACGGCTTCTCGAGCGACGGCATCTACCTCTACAACACGGCGACCGCGGGACTCGTCGCCCAGCTCACCCACACCGATGGCGACGACTACCCGGTCTTCTCGCCCAACGGGAAGTCGATCCTCTTCGATCGCGTCAAGGGCAGCTCCAGCGACATCTACACGATCCCCGCGACCGGCGGCACGCCCAAGCTGCTCGTGCCCGGCGGGTCGAACGCGAGCTGGAGCAAGTAAGTGAGCAGGACGGCGGGGGGCGCGGTCGCCATGTGCGCCTGCGACCGGGCCACGACGGTCGTCATCGGCTGACGTGCGGGTGGACATGGATTCGGGCCACGCACGCGTCACCCTCGATCTCGAGCTCGGCTCCACGCCGATCCAGGGCACGATCGATCGAGGCGGCGGCGGACGCCGGTTCGAGGGCTGGATCGAGCTGGCGTCGCTGATCGAGGCGGCCGCCGAGGTGCGCGTCCCGGAGGCGGAGTCCGAACCGGCCGAACTGGACTTGCGCGGCGGACCGGGTTAGCATCGGCCCGCCATTGCGAAAGCGCCAAACTCGACACCGGAGGCCGGCATGACCCGCAGAGCGCTCACCCTCATCGTGGTCGGGCTCGTCAGCCTCGCGTGCGCCGCGATCGCGATCGCCGACGTGAACTCGGCCAAGGACCCGTCCGGCGACGTGAAGCACAACCCGGCCGGCGACGACTCCCGCTACGACATCGTCAAGGTGAGCTATGGGCACACCACCGACGGCAAGCTCGTGAACAAGGTGAAGGTGAAGGGGAACGTCTTCGCGCCCAATTCGAAGTCGGGCTCGCCGCCGCTGCTGTGGATCGACGTGCCCGGCAAGGTCGCGAGCCGCGCCGGCTGCAACTACTCCGACTACTTCGTGATCGACAGCGAGGTGGACGAGTGCGGCGACGGCCCGAAGACGGGCGACGCGAAGATCACGAAGCTCGACGCGCACACGCTCCAGCTCGTGTTCGCGCCCGCGGCGATCGGCAGCCCCGCCAAGTACGGGATCGCGTTCGTCGAGGAGGGCTCGAACGCCAAGGGCCTCGTCTTCTTCGACCGGGCGCCGGACAAGGGGTTCTTCCAGCACAAGCTCCCGTAGGCAGGGCCTTTACGCGCGCGCGTCGAGCCAGGCGGCCACGTCGCCCAGGACCTGCTCGCGCTCGGGCTCGTTCAGCAGCTCGTGGTAGAGCCCCGGGTAGCGGATGATCGACTTGTCCTCGGAGGCGGCTCGGGTGAGGACCATCTCGCTCCCCTCCGGTGGCGTGATCGTGTCGGCGCTTCCGTGCATCGTGAGGATCGGCAGCTCCAGCTCGGCCACCTTCTCCGGGAAGCCGCGGATCGCACTCGCCAGCTCCTCGCACGTGCGCGCGGGCAGCTTGCCGTGGAAGTTGAGCGGGTCGGCGTCGTAGTCGCGCACCATCTCGGGGTCGCGGCTCACAGCGCTCGAGTCGACGGCGTAGATGCCCAACCGTGGCGCGACCTCGGACAGGAGCCGGCCCGCGATCCTCGTGATCGGCGAGGCGGCCGCGAGCGCGGCGAGCGGGGCTGAGAGGACCAGGCCGGCCAGCCGCTCCTCGTGCCAGAAGGCATAGGACAGCGCCACGCACCCGCCCATGCTGTGGCCGAGCAGGAAGACCTGCTTGCCGGGATGCTCGCCGCTCGCCACGTCCACGAGCTCGTCGAGGTCGGCCACGGCGTTGTCCATCCGGTCGATGAACGCACGCCGGCCCTCCGAGCGCCCGTGCCCGCGGTGGTCGAGGGCGTAGAGGGCGTAGCCGCGCTCGGTCAGCCGCTCGCCGGTCCACGCATACCGCCCGCTGTGCTCCGAGGCGCCGTGGGCGAGGACCACGACCGCTCGCGGCTCGCCGGCCGGCAGCCACGCCTGCCAGAAGATCCTGAGGCCGCCGACTCCGTCGAAGGCGCCCTCGTGGTGGGTGGCTACCGGCACGGCGGCCGAGTCTACGGCCCGGTCACGACCTCGCCGCCGATTGCTCCGTCGCGCCGGCGAGCCGGACCCGCCACGCGCGGCTGCTCCGTGAGCCGGGCGGCCAGCACGCCGGAGCCCAGCGCGATCAGGGCGCCCTCCACGAACAACGAGGCCATTCCGAGCGGCTCCGTCCAGTTGCCGATGTCGCCGGTCGCCTGAGGCAGGCCCGTGGTCCGGCTGAGGACGAAGCCTGCGACGGCCGCGGCCGGCAGCGCCACGGTTGCAGCCCAGGTGCGGGTGCCGCCGCTGCGGATGAGGGCACCTGCGAGAGCCAGGCACGACACGATCAGGCCGACGTACATCCAGCCCATGTAGGGCGTCTCGTCGAACTTGCTGGTGATGTCGAGCAGGTGGATCAGCGCGACGCCGCAGAGGCCGATCGCGGCCACCGCTCTGGCGGCCAGTGCGCTGGCCTGCGTCGCGCTCACGGTTGCTGACGGGGACTGGGACATGACAATCGCTCCTTGGAACTCGGGGGGATGCCCCTGAGCCTGAGCGAGCCGCCTGAAAAAATCCTGTGAGTCGGATAAGAAGTTTCTTAGCCCCGCTTGCCGTGCGCCCCGGACGCGCGGCCGCTCGCGGAGATGCCGAGCACCGCGTCCTGGTGGTCGCCCTCCGGCGCCTCGGGGTCGGCCAGGCTCAGGCTCGCGGCCAGGCGACCGCTGCGCATGGCGATGCGCTCGGTCAGCGGCTGGACCACGCCGCGGGCGAGCAGCGCGGCCCCCACGAAGCGCGGCGCCCACACTCGCGAGGCTCGGCACCTGACCCCGCGCTCGATCGCAGCCGCCGCGGCTGATACCGGCACGGGGCGGCGCAGCGGCTCGGGGACCATCCGCTCGAGCGCCCTCGACGCGGGGTGCGCCATCCCGCCCCGCACGAGGTCGGTGTCGACGAGCCCGAAGTACGCGCAGCCCACCCGCGCGCCGGTGGGCGCCATCTCGATCCGAAGCGCGTTGGACAGCGCCTCGACTCCGGCCTTGGCGGCCACGTAGGGGCCGATGAGCGGCGTGTGCACCGCCGCCCCGAGCGATGCGATGTTGAGCAGGTACCCGCGCCGTTCGAGCACGTGGGGGAGCACCGCGCGATCGGTGCGCCAGACGCCCAGCAGGTTGACCTCGATCACCCGCTCGACCTGCTCGACCGGCGCTGTCGCCATCGCCCCCACGAAGGCGATCCCGGCGTTGGCGATCGCCACGTCGATCGTCCCGAAGCGCTCGAGCGTGCGCTGCACCGCCCGCTCGATGGCGTCGGTATCGGTCACGTCCGCCTCCACGGCGATCGCACGGTCGCCGAGCTCCGCTGCGAGCTGCTCGAGGCGCTCCGGCTCGAGCCCCACCAGGGCCACGTTCGCTCCCGCGGCGTGCAGCCGCCTCGCGGTGGCGGCGCCGATGCCGCGCGCGGCCCCCGTGACGAACACGGTCCGGCCCTCGATCTCGTAGCTACGCGCGGGCATGTTGGGCGATCGGGCTGCGCCCGCGGCGTGCCATCCGCGCCAGGCCGAGGGCGAGCGCCATGACGAAGGCCCCCCAGATCAGCGCGGTCAGGCCGATGCCGATCGCCCACACCCATCCGGGCACGTCGCCCTTGGTCTCGCGCAGCACGATCAGGGAGTCGTCCACGAACGGCCGCGTGAACGACTCGGGGGCCGGCAGCTCCGCTCCCGCGGCGCGGCGCATGGCCCGCGAGAACTCGGCGCGGCTCGCGAGCGCCGCCGGGAACGGCCGCCTGGCGCCGCGCAGCGCGCCGTCGGGGGGAAGGCGTACGGGCACGGCTCCGCGGGCGTAGCCCTTGTCGAGCCGCAGCCCCACCTTCCACGAGCCGCCGAGCGGGATCGGCCCGTTCGTGCGGTAGAGGCCGGGGCCGACCCGCTCGAGGCGGTCGACCACCCGCGGGGCGTGACCCTGCCACGCGAGCACGTACAGCCAGTTGGCGCGATCCGCGGCACGCGCGGGCTCGATCCGTGCCGTGACGGTCGCCTCGCGCTCGGGCGCGGGCCTCGTCTCGGCCAGGGTGATGTGCGCGCGGGCGTCGGGGATGTGCCGGACGCCGGCGTCGGTGGCCAGCGCGAGGAGCAGCGCGAACGCGGCGACGAATGCCGTGCGGGCCACGCGGGGCGCGGGGAGCTCGCCCCGCAGCGCCCCCGCGAGCAGGCCGCCGAGGATGCCGGCAGCCACGCCGCCGAGCGCGGCGAGGATCGCGCCCTCGGGGAGCAGCGCGGCGGTCCACGGCAACGGCATCGCCACCTGTGACCAGGCGTACTCTCCGGCGAACCCCGCCGTGCCGCACACCAGTCCGGCGGCGGCTCCGAACGCCAGCGGCCGGCCGCGGGGAGCCAGGCCGAGCGCGAGCAGCTCCACGCCGGCGGCCTCGACGAGGAACAGGGGCATCGACGAGGGCGAGACGCCCGCGAGCGCCGGGATCGCTATCCCGGTCAGGCGGATGGCCATGTACACGCCGGCGGCCCCGAGCGCCCCGCCGCGACCGACCCACGCGCGCGCGGCGGTGAGCACGAACCCGGAGAACACCGCCAGGAGCAGCGGCTGCCAGACCTGCCGGTAGAGCGGCACGCCGTAGTCGAACTCGGTGAGGAACAGCTCCAGTCCGCAGAGCAGGCCGCCCAGGAGCGCGGCCCGCTGGATCCGGGCGATCGCCACGCCGATCCGCTTACCGGCGTCGAGCTCGCTCGTGGCCGCCGCCGCGCGGCGCCGGGCGCGCGCGTTGCTCCCCTCCTTGAGCAGCACGAGCATCCCGAGGACCGTGAGCACGCCGCCGCACAGGTACACGAAGTGCGTGGGCGACCAGAGCGTCACGTCCTGCCCGTAGACCCGGTGCCAGAGGTCGTCGAGCGCGAGTGCGGCCAGGCCGAGGCCCATGCAGCCCGTGAGCACCACGGAGCCGAGCGGCACGCGCCAGCCGCTCCTCAGCCGGACCCATGCGGGGCTCGCGTCGTCCTGGTCGGCCAGGCCGGCGGCCAGGATGCCGCCCGCGAACGTGAGGAAGAGGCCCAGGAGGAGCGGCAGATGGCCCGGGTTGCCGAGCGGCCCGGCGTCGCGCCCGTTGTCCACGTGGTAGCCGATGTCCCAGACCCCGGCCCACATGGCCATCATCAGGCCGACCGAGGAGACCGCCACCGGCAGCGCCGCCCAGCCGGGCAGCCGGAAGGCCCACCCCGCGAGCGCCGCCGCCCGCGCGAGCACCCGCGTGCGCCCCTTGCGGTGGGCGTAGAGGAGCGCCATCAGCCCACCGGTGCCGCCCCAGTAGACGAGCCCGAGCACGGCCAGCTGCCACGCCGGGGCGCCCCCGGCGTTCGCTGTGGACGCGGCCGTCACGGCGCCGGCGGTCAAGCGCTTCTTCCGTCCCCCGACATCAGAACGCATGTAACACTACGCGTCAAGTTGTAAACCAAGCCGCGAGCGGGTACCGTTGCCCGCCGATGCGCTCGAAGACGAATGCGGCCAAGCCGGGCGATCCCCTCCTCGACCGCATCCTCACGAGCGGTACCGCGCCCGCCGACGCCGGGCGCGACCGGATCCTCAGCGCGGCGCTGGAGCAGGTGGAGGACTTCGGCGTGCGCCGCTTCACGATCGACGACGTGGCGCGGCGGGTGGGCGTCTCGCGCGTGACGATCTACCGGCACTTCCCGAAGAAGGACCGCCTGATCGAGGCCGTCCTGCTGCACGAGCTGAACCGCTTCCTGCGATCCGTCGACGAGGCCGTCGAGCCCTACGACACGCTCGAGGAGACGCTCGTGGAGGGCTTCGTGTTCGCCCTGACCTTCCTCCGCCGGCACCGCCTGCTCAACCGCCTGCTGCGCACCGAGCCCGAGTTGATCCTTCCCGCGCTGACGGTGAACGGCGACGCGGTGCTCTCGGCGGCGCGCGAGTTCATCGCCGGCTTCGCACGCCGGGAGGCCGGGCGCGGCGAGCTGCCGCTGACCGGCGAGGAGATCGACGGGGTCAGCGAGCTGCTGGCCCGTGCGGTCATCTCGTTCGTGGTCACGCCCACCTCGACGCTGCGGCTGCGCACGCCCGCCGAGATCAGGCGATTCGCCGAGCACTACCTCGCGCCGACCCTGCACGTGCTCGGCGAGCTGCCGCGCAAGCCGGCGGCATGACGGTCGCGGCACCGACGCCGGACCACGAGGTCGCGATCATCGGCGGCGGGCTGAGCGGCATCGGGATGGGCGCCGCGCTGCTTCGGGCCGGCATCGACGACTTCGTCATCCTCGAGCGCGCGGACGATGTCGGCGGCACCTGGCGCGACAACACCTACCCGGGCGTGGGCGTCGACATCCCCGCGTACGCGTACCAGTTCTCCTATGACCTCAAGCCGGACTGGTCGCGTGTGTTCGCGAAGGGCGCGGAGGTGAAGGGGTACATCGACGACTTCGTGCGCAAGCACGGCATCGCGCCCCACATCAGGTTCGCCAGCGAGGTCACCGCCAGGACCTGGGACGCGGAGGGCCGGCTGTGGCGGCTCGGCCTGAACGGGGGAGGGGACGAGGTCACGGCTCGCTTCGTGGTCAGCGCGATCGGAGCGTTCGTCGATCCCAAGCCGCCCGGCCTGCCCGGCCTCGAGGAGTTCGCCGGCAAGGTCATCCACTCGGCGCGGTGGGACCATGACTACGACCTGGCCGGCAAGCGCGTGGCGGTCGTCGGCACCGGGGCCAGCTCGGTCCAGATCGTTCCCTCGATCGCACGCGATGTGGCCCGGCTCGACGTCTACCAGCGCACCGCGATCTGGGTGGCGCCCAAGTTCGACCCGGCGATTCCCAAGTTGGTGGCTCGGCTGTTCGCGCGCGTACCGGCCGCGCAGCGCCTCACGCGGGCCGTGACGAGCGCGATAACCGAGTTCGTCCTGATGTCCGCTGCGTTGCACTACCGCCGCGTGCCCTTCCTCGTGCGCCTGGCCGAGCTCTACTGCAAGCGTCATCTCGCACGGTCCGTGCGCGACCCCGAGCTGCGTCGCAAGCTCACCCCGGACTATGGCCTCGGCTGCAAGCGGCCGAGCGTGTCCAACCACTACCTGCGCGCGTTCACCCGCGAGAACGTGACGCTCGTGACCGACCCGATCGAGCGCATCACCGCGCGGGGCGTCCGGACGTCCGACGGCATCGAGCGCCCGGTGGATGTCGTCGTGCTCGCCACCGGCTTCCGCATGGCCTCGGACCCCGAGAACTACCGCCGCACGCCGGTGCGCGGACGGGACGGGTTCGACCTCGCCGCCCATTACGAGGGCAGCCGGCTGAAGGCCTACGAGAGCGTCAGCATGCCCGGCCTGCCGAACCACTTCATGATCTTCGGCCCCTACGGCTGGACCGGCGCCTCGTGGCACGTGCTGGTGCAGACCGCCGCGCGGCACATCACGCGCGTGATCGGCGAGTGCCGCCGGCGCGGCGCGACGCAGGTCGAGATCACCGAGGAGGCGACCGACCGCTACCACGCGATGGTCGAGAAGCGCATGGCGGGCACGCTCTGGTTCAACAGCAACTGCTCGGGCGCGAACAGCTACTACTTCGACCACCACGGCGACGTTCCGTACGCGCGACCTACGTCCGGTCGCGAGGCGGAGCGGGCGAGCCGCACGTTCCCGCTGAGCGATTACCGGTACCGCGCCGGGGAGCCCGGCGACGCGGACGCCGCCCGCGGCCAGGCGGTCACCGCCGCGCCGTGATCCGCCGCGGGCTCATCGCCCTCGCGGTCGCGGCGCTGGTGCTCGTGCCCGGTGGCCAGGCCGCCGCGCAGGAGACGAGCGTGCTCGGCATCCCGTGCGTGCCCGAGGAGGGCGGCGTGAGCTTCTGCGAGGGCAGCCTGGCCACCCGGATCCCGACCTGGGACGGCGTGCCGCTGGACGTCGACGTGTGGGTGCCGCCGGCTGACCGCAAGGCTCCCTACCCGCTGGTCGTCGGGCTCCACGGCTTCGGGGCCACGAAGTTCGGCGCCTTCGAGAACCCGCGGGTGGCCGTGGACTTCGCACGCAGGGGCTACCTGGTGATGGGGTACTCGGCCCGGGGTCAGGGCGCGTCGTGCGGCGTGCCGATCTCGCGCACCCCGCCCGGGTGCGACCGCGGCTGGGTGCACCTTGCCGACGCGCGTTACGAGGGCCGCGACACGCAGTACCTCGCCGGCCTGCTCGTGGACGCCGGGCTGGCCAAGCCGGGCATCGGCGTGACCGGAACTTCGTACGGCGGCGGCCAGTCGCTCATGCTCGCCGCCCTGCGCAACCGCACGATGCTGCCCGACGGCCGGCTCGTGCCGTGGCGCAGCCCGAAGGGCGTCCCGATGGAGGTGGCCGCGGCCGCGCCGCGCATCGGCTGGAGCGACCTCGCCTACGCCCTGGCGCCGACCGGGCGCACGCTCGACTACCGGCCTCTCAACCCGTATGGCGAGCGGATCGGGATCCCCAAGCAGTCGTACCTCGAGGGGCTCTACCTCGTGGGGGAGGGCGGCTACTACGCGCCCGAGGGCGCCGACCCCGAGGCGGACGTGACGCGCTGGAAGGCCGCGATCAGCGCCGGCGAGCCGTACGACCCCGCCCTGGCCGCGGAGATCCGGCGTGAGTTCGGCCGCTTCCGCTCGGCCTACTACCTCCAGAGCGGGCTGCCGGAGAGCGAGCGCGTGGCGCCCGCGCCCACCGAGGTCTGGAACGCCTGGACCGACGACATCATGCCGCCCGGCGAGGCGCTCCGATGGAGCAACCTCGTCAAGAGCGAGTACCCGGACGTGCCGGTCGGCCTCGTGTTCGGCGACGGCCTCGCGCACCCGCGCGGCTCACTCGCGGCCGGCGCGCCGCTGCACGACGAGCAGCGCCAGATCCTGTTCGACCGCTACCTGATGGGCAACGAGAAGGCGCATCCGCTCGACGGCGTGATCGCCGCCACGCAGGCGTGCAACGGAGACCAGCCGCTGGGGCCCTTCCGCACCGCGAGCTGGGCCGCACAGCACCCCGGCGTGGTGACGGTGCGCGGCGCCGCGGCGCAGACGTTCGACTCGGCGGGCGGCAGCACGGAGAACTCCACGAGCACCGACCCGTTCGCCGGCGGCGCCGACGCGTGCCGCACCGTCGGCGCGGCCCGCGATCCGGGGGCGGCCACCTACGAGTCGGCAGCGGCGCCCGCAGGCGGCTTCACGCTGATCGGCACGCCCACGATCGCCGCGCGGCTGCGGATCGAGGGCGACTACCCGCAGATCACCGCGCGGGTCTGGGACGTCGGGCCCGACGGGCGCCAGACGATGGTCCAGCACGGCACCTACCGCCCCGAGCGCAGCGGGCCCCAGGTCTTCCAGATCCACCCGAGCGGCTGGCACTTCGCCGAGGGGCACGTGGCCAAGCTCGAGCTGCTCGGCCGCGACTTCCCGTACACCCAGCCGTCGAAGGGCACGTTCAGCATCACCGTCTCGGACCTGGTGCTCGACCTCCCGGTGCGCCAGCGGCCGGACGGGCGGTCGATCGAGCGCTACTCGCCCCCGGTGCTCGCCCTGACGCTGTCCGCCGCCGGACGCCAGCGCGCGCTCCGCTCGAAGCGGCTCGAGCTCCGCGTGAGCTGCCCGCTCGAGGACTGCGCGGTGAGCGCGGGCGGCGCGGTCAAGCCGCGCGGCGGCATGCACAGGCGCAGGCTTGCGAGCGCCGGCAGGGCGCTCTCTGCGGGCCGGCCCGCCACGCTGGAGGTCAGGCTCTCGGCCAAGCTCCGCCGCGTTCTGCGCAGGGCGCTCCGCCTCGGCTCGCTCCCGCGTGTGTCGGTCTCGGTCGCCGCTCGCGACGCGGCCGGCAACCGCATCACGCGCCGGGCCAAGCTGCGCATCACCGGCTGACGTACGCTCGGCGTCATGAGTGACGCGCCGGCGAGCCCCGCCCTCGACCCCGCGCCCTCGTGGCGGGGGCGGACGGCGTGGGCGCGCAACCTGGCGGCCCCGGTCCGCGACTTCCTCGCCACCGAGACCGGCGGTGCCATGGCGCTGCTCACCGCCACGGTGCTCGCGCTGGTGTGGGCCAACTCGCCCTGGTCGAGCTCCTACGAATCCGTCTGGACCACCAGGCTCACGATCCAGCTCGGGAGCGGCGGCATCTCGCTCGAGCTGCGCGAGTGGCTGAACCAGGGCCTGATGACGTTCTTCTTCCTGGTGATCGGGCTCGAGGCCAAGCGCGAGCTGGACCTCGGGGCCCTGCGCGAGCGACGCCGCATCGCGATCCCGCTGGTGGCCGCGATCGGGGGCATGGCCCTGCCGGCGGCGATCTACCTCGCCTTCAACGCCGGCGGCCCCGGGGCGCACGGCTGGGGCGCCGCGGTGTCCACCGACACGGCGTTCGCCCTCGGGGTTCTGGCCCTCGTGGCGCCCGCAGCCACGAGGCTGCGCGTGCGCCTGCTCACGCTGGTCGTGTTCGACGACCTGGTGGCCCTCGTGCTGATCGCCACCGTCTACACCAAGGACGTCTCGTTCGTCCCGCTCGCGATCGCGGTCGGGCTGTTCTCCCTGCTGCCGGCGCTCCGGTACGCACCGGTGGCGTGGCGTGTGCCCGCAGCCACGGCCCTGGGCGTCGGCGTCTGGATCGCCCTCTTCAAGTCGGGCATCGACCCCGTGATCGCCGGCCTGGCGGTCGGTCTCGTCACGAGCGCGTATTCGCCCGCGCGCTCCGACCTCGAGCGGGTGACCGAGCTCACGCGGTCGTTCCGAGAGCAGCCAACGCCCGAGCTGGCGCGCTCGGCCCAGCTCGGGGTGGCGTCCGCGATCTCGGCCAACGAGCGGCTCCAGTACCGCCTCCATCCCTGGACGAGCTTCGTGATCGTCCCGCTGTTCGCCCTCGCCAACGCCGGCATCCACGTGGACGGCACCCTGCTCCGCCACGCCGTCAGCTCGCCGATAACGCTGGGCATCGTCGTCGGTTACGTGGTGGGCAAGCCGCTCGGGATCCTGGGCACCAGCTGGCTCGCCTCGCGGCCCTGGCTCGGGGGACTGAGCCGGTCGCTGAGCTGGCCGGTGATCGCCGGCGGGGGAGCCGTGGCGGGGATCGGGTTCACCGTTGCGCTGCTCATCTCGAGCATCGCGTTCGACGGGCGCCGGCTGGCCGAGGCCAAGGTCGGGGTGCTGGCGGCGGCGATCCTGGCCACGCTTCTCAGCTGGGCGGTGTTCCGGGCGATCCGGATGCTCCCGGCCTCAACGCGGGCGCGGCAGATCAGGGATACCGCGGACGAGCTCCTCGACCTGGCCGAGGAGGTGGATCCCGAGCGCGACCACATCCGCGGCTCCGACTCGGCTCCGGTCACGCTCGTCGAGTACGGCGACTACGAGTGCCCCTACTGCGGGCAGGCCGAGATCGTGATCCGCGAGCTGCTCGACGCCTTCGACGACGGGCTGCGCTACGTCTGGCGCCACCTGCCGCTGAACGACGTCCATCCGAGTGCGCAGATGGCGGCCGAGGCGGCCGAGGCCGCGGCGGCGCAGGGCGCGTTCTGGGAGTTCCACGACGGGCTGCTCGATCACCAGGACAGGCTCACGCCGCAGGACCTCGGGCGTCTGGCCGAGGAGCTCGGCCTCGACGTGGACCGCTTCTGGGACGACGTTCGCTCGCGCGAGCACCTCCAGCGGTTGAACGACGACGTGGCGAGCGCCGACGCGAGCGGCGTGGCCGGCACGCCCACTTTCTTCATCAACGGCACGCGCCACCACGGCGCCTACGACGTCGAGACGCTCACCGCCGCGGTGCGGTCCGCCCGGAGCCGGGCACGCGCCGCGCAGGCGCAATAATCGGCGTATCGACAAGAGCGAACGGAGGAGGAGCGGGATGGCGATTCTCATGACCGCCGAGGTGCCGGGCATGACCCAGGAGATGGTGGACGGTATGACCGGGCAGCTGATGGAGACGCAGAAGGCTCAGCCGGGGTTCGTGATCCACGCGAACGGCCCCATCGACGGCGGCTGGGGCGTAACCGAGGTGTGGGAGGCCCAGGAGAACTGGGACTCCTGGTACGAGGGGACGATCAAGCCGAGCCTGCCGGAGGGGATCGAGCCGCGGATCGCGACGCGCGAGCTACACGACGTGGTGCAGCCCTAGCCGGCCTCGGCTCAGCCGAGCTTCTCGATGACGACGGAGGCGTTGACATTCGCCTCTGGTCCGCCGGCGATCGTCTGGAGGCCGACGGCCGAGCTCGATGTGTGGTTCCTGAGCGTCAGGACGTCGCCGGCGCCGAGGGTGAAGATCGCCTGCCCGGAGTTCTGCTGAGTGCCGGCTCCGGAGCCGTAGATCGTGCCGGGAACGAGCTCACCGTTGACGAACAGGGCCATCTGGCTCTCCTGGGTGCCCGAAGTCGAGAACGTGACCTTGTAGGTCCCGGCATTGTTGACGAGGATCTGGGCGGTGTCGGGGGCGTGTTCGACGCCCGGGCTGAGGACGCCGTTCGAGTCGAAGACGACGTCGGCTTCGACCTCCACGGTCCTGGGGGTGAGGTTGTAGATGTAGCCGTACTCGGCGAGGCCGTTCGTGCCGGCCGCGCCAGTTGCCCCGGTCGTGCCCGACTGACCCGCGGTCCCCGTGGCACCCTGGGCTCCGGTGGTCCCCTGCGATCCGTCGGCTCCGGTGGTGCCCACCGGACCGTCGGCGCCGGTCGCGCCGGTGCTGCCGTCCAAGCCTGCCACACCGCTTGCGCCGGTGACACCGCTTGCGCCGGTGACGCCGCTCTCGCCGGTGGTGCCGGTGGTGCCGGTCTCGCCGGTGGTGCCGGTCGCGCCGCTCTCGCCGGTGGTGCCGGTCGCACCGGTCGCGCCGGCGGTGCCGGTCGCACCGGTCGCGCCGGCGGAGCCGGCGGTGCCGGCCGCACCGGTTGCGCCGCTCGCGCCGGTGGTCCCGCCGATGCCGCTGCCGCCTGTGGCGCCGGTGCCGCCTGTGGCGCCGCTGCCGCCTGTGGCGCCGCTGCCGCCTGTGGCGCCGGTGCCGCCGCTTATGCCGGCGTCGCCAGTCGCGCCGCTCGCGCCGGCAACTCCAGCCGCGCCAGTGGCGCCGGTAACGCCCACGATGCCCTGCTGGCCGACGATGCCCTGCGGGCCCGAGGCTCCGGTCGCGCCGCCGGCTCCAGATGTTCCCTGCGAGCCGGTGGCCCCCGGCGAACCCGCGGCGCCGGTCGGTCCGCTGTCGCCCTGAATGCCTGTGTCGCCCTTGAGGCCGATGTCGCCGCTCGCTCCGGTCGAGCCCTGCAAGCCGATGACGCCCGCCCCACCAGTCGCACCCGTCTCGCCGGCCACGCCGGTATCTCCAGTCGTGCCCGTATCTCCTGCCCTGCCCGTATCGCCCGTCCTGCCGGCTGCACCGATCTCGCCGGTGACTCCCCGCAGGCCGTGAAGACCGCGAAGGCCCCTGCGTCCCCGGCGCCCTCTGAGATCGCGGCAGGTCGGCGGACGCGGGACGCAGGCGGCGGCCTGAACCACGACCTTACCCGTGAACGCCGGCGGCCTGCACGGCGCTCGTGGAGGGGGACACGCGGCGACGGCAAGGTTCGCCGTCCCGAGGACGACGAGCGAGGCGATCGTGAGGAGGAGCAGCCTCCGGCATAGCTGACCGTGCATGTGTCGACCTGTCTTTCGGGTGGCCAAGAAGAACTCAGGTCCGGCATCGACCGGCAGCGTGCACGAAGCCCTACCCCAAAACGGTGCACTTGCTCAAAACCCGCCATTCGACCTATGGAAATGACCGGCGCCGCGCCAGATACTGCATCTGGGCGCCAGGTACACGGTGCCCGTGAGCCATGGGTTCGCGATCGTCCGGCATAGAGCAGCGACCGCCCGCATACATGCGGTTCTGGTCTACGAGTCCCCGGCCTCGCGGGCCCAAACGACTGGCGCGCGCCGCGAGCATCTCGCAAGGCTTCGAGATGCGCGCGGCCCCGCAGCACCGACGTGAAGGTTCGGAGGTGCACCGTCTAACCCCTCAAGGCGGGCGGGACGCGAGCGCGGCGCGCGCCGGTCGATAGCCATGGCGGACACGCTCGCCCCAGGCGAGGCGACGGCTGCGAGTCAGGAGCACGAGTTCGACCGCACCGATCTGCGCCTGCTCAACCAGAAGCTCCTGGAGAAGGTGGACGAGCTGGCGGAGGCCAACCTGGAGCGGACCCGGCTGCTCTCCGACCTCGTGAAGGTGCAGGAGCTGGAGCGAGCGCGCATCGCCTCCGACATCCACGACGACTCGATCCAGGTGATGGCGGCGGCGGCGCTCCGCCTGGAGATGCTGGGCCAGGACCTGACGGGCACAGAGCACGGGGAGGCGGTTGGCGAGGCCGCGGCCAGGGTGCGCCACGCCCTGGGAAGGCTGCGGCGCCTGATCTTCGACCTCACTCCTCGCAGTCTCAGGAGCGGAGGCCTCGGCCCCGCGATCGAGGCCTACCTGCGCGAGGTCGCATCCGAGGCGGGCTTTCGGTGGACCGTCGAGGATCGGCTCCCCGGCCGGCTGCCGGACGAGGTCGACGCGATCCTCTACCGGATCGCCCAGGAGGCGATTCGCAATGCCCACAACCACGCCGAGGCCGGCATGGTCACGGTCTCGCTGAGCGAGCGCGGCGGCGGCAGCCTGCTGCGGATCGCGGACGACGGGGTGGGATTCGCCGCGCGCGGCGACCGGGAGCACCGCCCTGGCCACGTGGGCCTGCCGTCGATGCGCGAGCGCGCGGCGGTTGCCGGCGGGACCCTCCGGCTCGAGACCGCGCCAGGGGCCGGGTGCGCGATCGAGGTATGGGTGCCCGAGGTCGCGGTGGCGGAGGACTCGCGGTGAGCGGCCGGCCCGTCCAGGTGCTCGTGGCGGACAACCACCCCCTCTACCGGGACGCCGTGGCCGCGGCGATCCGGCGCGCGCCGCTGCTCGACCTCGTGGCCGAGGAGTGCGACGGGCGTGGGGCGCTTGACGCGGTGCGCGAGCTCGAGCCCGACGTTGCCCTGCTCGACATGAGGATGCCGGACCTCGACGGCATGCAGGTCCTGAAGGCGCTCGTTCGCGAGGGCCTCCACACGCGAGTGGTGTTCCTCTCCGCGCACACGGACGGCGGCACGGTCTACGCCGCCGTCGGCGCGGGGGCGTGCGGGTACCTCTCGAAGGACGCCCCGGCCGATGCCGTCTGCGACGCGGTGGCCGTCGTCGCTCGGGGAGGCACCGTGCTCCCCCCCGACGTGCAGGACGGCATGGCGGCCGAGATCCGCTCGCGCGCCGGCGACGAGCGGCCGCTGATCACTCCGCGCGAGCAGGAGGTGCTGGAGCTGGTGGCCGACGGCTGCTCCGCACCCGAGATGGCCAAGCGCCTCCACCTGAGCCACGGCACGGTGAAGAGCCACCTCCAGAACCTGTACCAGCGGCTCGGAGTGTCCGATCGCGCGGCGGCCGTCGCCGAGGCGATGCGCCGTGGGCTGCTCGAGTAGGTCCCGGCCGCCACCCGCGCGTCGGCGCCGACCGTCTGGTCGAACGGCTCGGCGCGCCACCCCCTGTAGACCGGCCGATCGGCGGATCGGTCACCGGTGCGCGCCGGCCGACGACATCAACGTGACCCCCGCCGCCGTCCTCGAGTCCGGCACCACAGCGACGACCGCAGAGCGCACCCCGGCCCCGGCCGACGCCAGGCGCCGCCGCCGGCACCGCCTGCTCGAGGCCATGACAGCCCTCGAGCAGTTTCCAGCGCTGACGTACTCACGCGATCGCCTGCTCGCCGTGCTCGCGGCGCTGCCCGTCTCCGCCCACGACACGGTGAGGGCCGTGGAGTCCGACCCGGCGCTTTCGCTCCGTGCAATGGGCTTGGCGAACCGTGGGCGCGCCAAGGATGCGCCGGAGCTGCACGGTATCCCGGACGCTGTGGCCGCGCTCACGCCCGCCGCGCTGCGCACGCTCGCCCGGGAGGTCCCCGCCTTCGACTTCTTTGGAAGCGGAGGTGCTTGGAGCACGGCGGCCCAGCACTTCCGCATCCACTCGGCGGCCACGCTCTGCGTGGTCGAGCGTCTGGTTCACGACGGGTTCGCGGAGGCGCCGGACGTGCTTCGCCTGGCCGCCGTACTGCACGACTTCGGCAAGCTGGTCGTGCTGCACGCCTACGGGCGCTACACGACCGGCAGCGAGGCCCCGGCTCTCGACCGGCTGCTCGTCGAGCGGCGGGCGCTGGGACTGGACCACGCCGTGGTGGGCGGCGTGATCGCGCGGCGCATGGGTCTGCCGAACGAGGTCGCGTCCTTGATCGAGCGCCACCACGTGGATGGGGGCGGCGATGCGGCAGTGCTGCGACTCGCGGACCTCCTCGTGCACTACTCGGCAGGGCACCCCGTCGACCGGGGCGAGCTGATCTCAGTGGCCGGCAGATCCGGGATCGAGGGGGCACACCTCGATTCCCTGCTCTACGAGCTTCCCGCCGCCCCGGCCGAGGTGCGCCGTATCGAGCCGTCGCCGCTCACGCCGCGGCAGACCGAGATCGTGCAGCGGCTGGCGCAGGGGATCACCCACAAGGAGATCGCGGCGCAGCTCGGACTCTCGGCGAGCACGGTCCGGTCGCACCTCTTCGCCGCCTACACCCGGCTGGGCGTCTCCAACGGAACGCAGGCCGTGGTGCTCGCGATGAAGCGGGGCTGGGTGCCGTGACCGCCGCGGCGCCGCCCCGGTGGCGCCCGCGGCTCCCGGTCGCGATTGACGTATCCGTTTCGGGGCAGCGACGCCTCATGCCCGACTTACAGCAGGCGCGCGGCCGCGGTCGCGAGGGCGATTCGCCTCGGCCTGATCCCCTATACGAACGACCCGGCGGCCCAGTTTGGCGCGCGGGCGCTCCAAACGCGGTAAAAGGTCTGCGAAGTCCGCCAATTGACCGATAGCCGAGCACGGAAAACTGGTGTAGAAAAATTGAATGGAGGGCGGGCGGGAGAGCGACCACACCGGTCATCCGGGCAGGATCGAGGGCCATTCCAGCCGCGAGCGGGCGGAGAGAAGGGGCTCGCTCGATGCGATCTCCGACGAGACGGGCGGCCGCGCGATCGGAAGCGTCCGTCCGGGCGCGCCCGCCAACCTGCTGACGCGCAGGGAGTTGGAGGTGCTCGCCATGATGGCCGAGGGCGCGTCCAACGCGAAGATCGCCGAGCGGCTCGTGATCTCGCAGAGCACCGTCAAGTCACACGTCAAGAACATCCTTCGCAAGCTCGGCGCGAGCAATCGCACCGAGGCGGCCTCCATATATCTCCGCCGGTAGGGGTCCGGCCGGGGGTGAAGATCACTCCTTTGAGGGGGTCGGTTACCTACTTCGGGCTATATCCGACGGCGCCAGCGCGCTGTACAAGTCCTTGATGGCGGGAGGAGAAAACGGCGATCGCACCAGTTCCGCGAATGGGGGCGCGCGTCTCGACGCCGCGCCGCCGCTCGTGGACGCCGCGCTCGACGCGGTCATCACGATCGACTCGACGGGCAATATCGTCCAGTTCAACTCGGGCGCCGAGGCGATGTTCGGATATGCCGGCGACAGCGCGCTCGGCCGCCCCGTCGCCGAGCTGATCATCCCGCCGGAGCTGCGGAGTGCACACAACGCCGGCGTGGCCCGGCTCGTGGCGGGCGAGCCGCCTCGGGTTCTGGACCACAGGGTGCGCTACAGCGCACTGCGCCGGAACGGCGAGGTGTTCCCGGCCGAGGTGACCGTGACGCAGACGAGCCGATCCCCCTTGCTCTTCACGGGGGTGATCCGCGACCTCACGGAGCTGACACGGGCGCACCACGACGCCAACCGCAGAGCGGAGGCACGGTCGGCGGCGGAGGAGCACGTGCACATGGGCACGTGGGAGTTCGACTTCGGCACGGGGCGGACCCGGTGGTCGGACGAGCTCTATCGCATACACGGCTTCGAGCCCGGGGAGGTCGAGCCCAGCCTGGAGCTCGTGCTCGAGCTCGTCCATCCGGAGGATCTGGACGACGTCGAACGCGTGGTCGCGGCGGTCGTCAGGGCTCCCGAGCGCGCGGTCGCACGGGACGTCACCGTCGAGTACCGCCTGGTGCGCCTCGACGGATCGGTCCGCGAGATTCGCGCGCGCGGGCGCGTGGAGGCGGACCAGGACGGAGGGGCCCTGCGGTGGGCCGGCTCGGCACTCGACCTGACCGAGCTGCGACTCACCGAACGCGAGCTTCAGGCTCACGCCGCGGTGGCCATCGCTCTGCAGGACTGGGCATCCTTCGACGAGAGCGTGGTCGGCGTGCTGCGGCGCCTCGGCGCGGCGCTCGACTTCTCCCTCGGCTCGGTCTGGACCTGCGACCCCACCGCCGAGGGGCTCAGATGCCAGGCGTTCTGGTCTGCGCCCGGCGTGGAGGCCGGCGAGTTCGAGGCCGCGCTTCGAGCGACCACCCTCAGGGTCGGGCAGGGCGCGGCGGGTCGCGTGTGGCAGACCCGGGAGCCCGTGTTCACTCAGGACGTGGCGGCCGATCCTGGATTCGCAGGTCGCGAGCTTGCCGCCAGGATCGGCCTTCAGTCCGGGCTGGCGTTCGCGGCCCTCACCGACGACGAGCCCCTGGCCGTGCTCGGCTACTACAGCATCGACCGGCGGGTGCCGAGCGAGCGGCTCATCCGCACGCTCGGCGGGATCGGCCGTGAGCTGGGCCGCTTCTTCAACCAGCGCCGGGCGGAGTTCGAGCCCTCCCCGCTGACCAACCGCGAGGTGGAGATCCTTCGCCTCGCCGCCGCGGGGAACACGGGTCCGGCGATCGCGGAGCTTCTCGTGGTCAGTCCCTCGACCGTCAAGTCGCACTTCGAGAACATCTACGCGAAGCTCGAGGTGAGCGATCGTGCCGCTGCAGTGGCCAAAGCTCTCCGAATCGGCCTCATCTCCTGACCGAACCCTCCGATCGGCCCATTGTGGAAAAGCGTGATCGGCGCAATGGTGAGAGGGATGAGCCCGTGCATCCGGAGGAATTCGCCTCCGCCGTCCCGGCTCTGTAACGAGCCGCCGTGAACAGACGGAGGTTCGCAACCGAGAGATGGTGGACGACATCAGTGAGCAAAACAGGCGCGAGATCCACCGGCAGGCCGACCTGCTCGATGCGGTACACGTCGCGGTCGTCGCCACCGATCTGAACGGGATCGTCACCCACTGGAACAGCGGTGCCGAGGAGATCTACGGGTGGACCTGCGCGGAAACCGAGGGACGGGCGGTCACCGAGCTGCTGGTCGGATCCGACGACGAGGTCTTCGCCAAGGCGATCGCCGACGTGCTCCGCGACACCGGGGTGTGGGAGGGCGAGTTCGAGGCGCGACGGAAGGACGGGTCGCGGTTTCCTGCGCACGTGCGCAACTCCCGGCTCACCGACGGCGAGGGCCGGCCGGCCGGCGTGGTGGGCGTGTCGTTCGATGTCAGCGAGCGCGTGGAGGCCGACCGGGAGCTGCGGTCGGCGCACGACTACCGGAACGTGGTCGACGACAGCATGGGCGAGGGCCTCTTCACGCTGGATACGGAGGGGCGGCTCATCCACCTCAACCGCGCGGCGGAGCGGCTGCTCGGGTGGCGACAGGAGGATCTGGCCGGTCACGTCATGCACGACAGTGCGCACTATCGCCGGCAGGGTGGGAGGCCCTTCGCGGTTGGGGACCGGCCGCTGAACAACCTGCGCCGCGACGGCGAGGTGGTGCACCTCGAGAACGAGATCTTCATCCGCCGGGACGGCAGCGAGCTACCTGTCGAGATCAGCCTGGCGCCGTTCGAGATCGAGGCAGGCGTGCGCGGATCCGTGGTGGTCTTCAACGACATCACCCAACGCAAGGCCGACGACCTGCGCGTGCGAAAGCAGATGGACGCCATGTCGTGGATCGGCCCTATCCGCGACGCGCTCGCCCAGGATCGCCTGGTGCTGTTCGCGCAGCCGATCGTGGATCTGGCGACCGGGTACACGCTCCAGCACGAGCTCCTGATTCGCCTGGTCGACGCCACGGGGCGCGTCGTGCCTCCCGATGATTTCCTGCCCGCCGCCGAGAGCAGCGGCCTGATCGTGGACATCGACCGGTGGGTCGTACGCCAGGCCTTCGAGCTGGCCGGCATGGGAAACCCCGTCGCGCTCAACCTCTCGGCTCATTCCCTCGCGGAGCCGGGACTGCTCGACGAGTTTCGCTCGGAGCTCGAGCGCACCTCGGCCGATCCCTCGCTCGTGGTCGTCGAGCTCACCGAGACCGCTGTCGTCGACGACGAGCAGGCTGCCGTGCTCTTCATCGAACGCGTGACCGCGCTGGGATGCAAGCTCGCGCTCGACGACTTCGGAACCGGCTACGGCGGGTTCACCTATCTCAAGCGGCTCCCGATCGACTACCTCAAGATCGACCTGGAGTTCGTGCTCGACCTGGCGACCAACTCGGCCAGCCGGCATGTCGTTGAGGCGGTGGTGAGCCTCGCACGCGGGTTCAGTCAGAAGACCATCGCCGAGGGGGCCGAGGATGAGACGACCCTGCAGATGCTGAGGGACTACGGAGTCGACTTCGCCCAGGGTTACGTGCTCGGTCGGCCGACGCCTGTCACGAATGTGCTCGGGAGCGCCGCGCCGCTGCCCGGGCGGGCCTGAAGATCGACACGAGGAGCTCGATGGAGGCCAGCCAAACATCGGACGGACGGGCGCGAACGGGCTTCGACGGGGCCCTCGCGCAGATCGCTCGTCTGACCCGCGGCCGGCTCGCGGCCGAGGAGGAAGCTCGCGACGCGCGCGAGGAGCAGGCGGCCCTGGCCATGCGGCTGGAGGAGGCGACCGAGGCGCGCGACGCCGCGGTGCGCGAGGCGCAGGCGGATATCAGGCAGCGGCGCCAGCGGCTGGGCCAGGTCAGGAAGCTTGCCCGCACCGATGCGCTGACCGGGCTGCCCAACCGCCGCAGCGCGGACGAGGAGCTGCCGAGGGAGCTGGCCCGGGCGCGCCGCCACGAAGCCCCGGTGTGTGCGGTGATGCTCGATCTCGACCACTTCAAGAAGTTCAACGACGCCATGGGCCATCAGGCCGGGGACAAGCTCCTGAAGGACACGGCCGATGCGTGGCGCGGGACGCTGCGCGACACCGACTACGTCGCGTTCTACGGGTTCGTGGCCCGGTACGGGGGCGAGGAGTTCGTCGTGGTCCTGCCCGACTGTGATCTCGAACAGGCGCTCTCCGTCGTCAAGCGGCTCCGTGCCTCGATGCCGGGCGGGCTGACATCGTCGGCCGGCGTGGCCTGTTGGGACCGCGCCGAGAGCGCGGAGGGGCTGATCGCACGCGCGGATGCGGCGCTCTACCGGGCCAAGCACGCCGGGCGAGACCGGGCGGTGGCGGCATGAGCGGATCGGTCGGCAGCCTTGAGCCGCGCGGCGGCGGCGGGCCCCTCACCCTGCTCATCGTCGACGCCAACGCCACCATGCGCAAGGGCACCGAGCTGCTGCTCCGAAGCTGGGGGCACCACGTGATCGGCTCCGCCGGGGAGGCCGACGGAGGCTTCGACCTCGTGAGCAAGCGCCGCCCGGACGTGACGCTCGTGGACCAGGGGCTGCCGGGCGGCGGAGCCGCGCTCGTGCGGCGGATCATGGGCGCCGACCCCGCCGCCGCCGTCATCCTGCACCTCGGGCGGCCGCGCCACCCCGAGATCGACGAGGCCATGCGCTGCGGCGCGCGCGGGCTGGTGCCCAAGACGGGCGAGCCGGGCGAGTTGCTGCGCGCGATAGGGATCGTCGGTGCCGGGGGCACGTACGTCTCACCCCTGTGCGCAAAGGCGGTGCAGAGCGATTCGCGGCTGCTGACGGAAAGGGAGCGCGAGGTGCTCCAGCTGCTCGCGCACGGCGTCAGCGGAGCCGACGCGTCCACGCTGCTCACGATCTCGCCGGAGACCGTGCGCACGCACATCCGCAACGCCAGCCGGAGGCTCGGCGCGCAGACGCGGGCCCAGGCGGTTGTGATGGCGATCGCGAACGAGGAGATCGAGCTGTAGCTGCCCGGCGTGCGCGGCCGCTTGCCTAGTCGATCAGGCCGAGCCGCATCGCGTGCGCCACCGCGGCGGCGCGGTGAGCGACGCCGGTCTTCGCGTAGATGTTCTCGAAGTGCGTCTTCACGGTCACCGGGCTGACCATCAGCTCACGGGCGATCAGCGGTCCGGTGCATCCCTCGGCGGCGAGCTGCAGCACGTCGAGCTCGCGCGGCGTGAGCGCTGTGTGTTGCTTCAGCCCGCGCGCGCCGGCGAGCGCGAGCTCGTCCTCGGCCCAACCGGTGGGCGCGAATGCGACCACGTGCAGCCCCGGAAGCGCATTGGCCAGCGAGCAGCAGACGATGTCGAATCGGCCCCCGTCGGGCAGCGTGACCTCGTATGGCCCAGCCGTGCACCCCGTCCCGACGAGCTGGGCCCAGCCCGCCTCCATCACGGGCCACAGCGAGGGGGGCGTCAGATCCTCGATGCGCAGCGTGCGCAACTTCGCCGATGTCATCCGGAGCACCAGGCGAGCCGGGCGGTTGACCTGGGCGAATCGTCCCTCCTCCCCGATCATCGCCAGCGGCACGGGGCTGTGGTCGAATACGCGCGCGAGTCGCTCGTGTTGACCGTGCGCCGCAACCACGGCCTCCGCTGCGGCGCCGATGGCTGGGGGCACGCGCTGGGAGGCGGGCGCCACGGTCCGGCTCGGCAAGCTGGCGCGCATCTCCCCATTGTGGCCGCGCTGCGCCGAAGCATCCGGACGGGTTTCGAACCGAGCGATAACCGCCCGGTCTCAATCGGCGGCGCTCTCCTTGATCTCGCGAGCCACCTGGCGCACGGTCGACAGGATCGGGCGCAGGTGGGCCGGAGGATCGGCGCGCCACGCGACCACCACGTCGGGCAGCGCAAGCGCCGGCTCCATCGGGCGGCGCACCACGACGGCGGTCGCGCTCGTGGTCTCCGCCAGCGAACGCGGCCCGAGCAGAACGCCGTCGCCCCTCGCCACGGAGAGCATCAGGTCGCGCGGGTCGAGGCTCGCGGGCTCGTGCATCGACTCGAAGCTGTAGCCCCAGTCCTCCATCTGCACTCGCAGGCGCGCGCACTGGTCGCAGGCGTTCTGGTTCTGCATCCCGATGAGGCGTTCGTTCGCGAGGTCGTGCGGGCCGAGCACGGTCTTCGCGGCAAGCCGATGACCGGTCGGCAGGTAGGCCATCAGCGGCTCGCCCGCGAACAACGGCTCGGTCTCGATCCCCTCCGGCTGGTCGTCCCGGAAGATCCCTATGTCGAGCTCCATGTTCACGAGCGACGCGACCTGGTCGTCGGGGGAACCGTGGGTGACGCTCGCCTCCACGCTCGGATCGCGCCCCTTCAGCGCCGTGAGAAACCGCTGGAGGCGTTCCATCGGAAGCTGCGGCACGCACCCGACCCTGAGGGCCGCGGCGTTTCCCCCGGCTCGCAGCGTCGCCTCGATCGCACGGTCGACTCTCGCGAGCGCCGCGCGCGCCTCCACCGCGAAGACCCGCCCCGGCTCGGTGACGGTCACCACGCGGCTCGTGCGGTGGAGGAGCTGGAGGCCGAGCTCGCTCTCGAGCTTGCGGATCGCCTGCGAGACCGCGGGCTGCGCGACGTGCAGCCGCTCGGCGGCGTGGCCGAAGTGCAGGTCCTCGACCACCGCGACGTAGTAGCGGAGGTGGCGGAGCTCTATGCCGTTCTTCGTCGCAGCGATGTCTGAAGCCACCTGAGGGCAGTCACGCTGCCGCGAACAAAGTATCCGGGGCGGGAGTGGACTCGTCCATCCACCAAAAGACTGATCTTCGAGTCGAGGCCAGCCGTGCCGATCGGCTATCCGTGCGGCTACGCGCCGCCGACCAGCGCCCGCATGCAGCGCCGCGCGCGGGCGCCGGCGCCGGGCTCGTCGAGCTGGATCGCCTGGCTCGCCGCGGAGGCGAGCGCGTAGAGCGCGAAGGCCACGTCGGCCGGGTTGGTGCTCGCGGGGAGGTCGCCGGCCTCGACCGCGATGCGGATGTCGGCCTCGAGCGCGTCGTGCATCCGTCGCCGGGCGCGGGCCACGGCGTCGCGCAGCGGGCCCGGGCGGGCGTCGAACTCGATCGTGGCCGTGGTCACGATGCACCCTCCGGGAAGCGCGCGGCTGCGGTGGTAGGCGAGCCAGCGATCGATCAGCGCGCGCAGGCGTGGGAGCCCCGCCGGGCGCCGCGCGACCGGCTGCCACACCTCGCGCGTGAAGTCCTCCACCGCTCTCTCGAACGCGGCGACCTGCAGCTCCTCCTTGCTTCCGAACAGGCCGAACAGGCCGCTCTTGCTCATCGAGAGCTCCTCGGCCAGCCGCCCGATCGTGAGCCCCTCGAGTCCCTCGATCGACGCGCGGCGGATCGCGGCGTCAAGCACGTCGGCGCGCGTGTCGGCAACGGCGGCGGCTGAGCGGCGGGGCATCGGCTCAATGATACGATACGAACGGTCGTGCGGTAAACGAACAGACTTCGAGGAGCGACGACATGCGTGTGCGCTGGCTGGGCTGGGCAGGGGTGGAGCTCGAGCACGAGGGGCAGACGGTGGTGATCGACCCGCTCGCCGACCCGGCCGCGACGTTCGCCGGGTTCGGCGCCGGCGCACGCGAGGTCGAGCTTCCGCCGGTCGAGCTCGCCGCCGGCGGGCGGGCCGTCGCCGGCCTGGTGAGCCACCTGCACCGCGACCACGGCGACGCCGGCGCCCTCGCCGCGGCGCTCGCGCCGGGCGCCGCGGTGTATCACCCCGCGCCGGCCGAGGAGGGCAACCTCGCGCTCGCGCAGGCCGACCACGAGCTGGGCGCCGCCGGGCTGCCGCGCCGCACGGTGTCCACCTGGGAGGCGGTCAGCGCCGGCCCCTTCACCTGCACCGCGCTGCCGGCGGTCGACGGACTCGGCGATCCGCAGGTGTCATGGCTCGTCGAGGCCGGCGGCCGGCGCGTGCTGCACCTGGGCGACACCGTCTTCCACGGCGCCTGGTGGCAGATGGCCCGGCGGGCGGGTCCGTTCGACGTGGTCTTCGCGCCCGTCAACGGCGCGGTGATCGACTTCCCCCACCAGCAGCCGGCCAGCCCGGTGCCGGCGACCATGGATCCCGAGCAGGCCGCGCTTGCGGGCGAGCTGCTCGGAGCGGAGACTGTGGTGCCGATGCACTACGGCGGCTTCGCCTTCGAACCCCACTACCGGCCGATCGCCGACGCCCGCGGCCGGTTCGAACGCGCCGCGCGCGGCCGCTCCTATCGCTCGGCTGCGCTGGCACCCGGGGAGGCGCTCTGACCCCGGCCCTGCGGCCCGAGACCCGGTACGCGCGCAGCGGCGACGTGCACATCGCGTACCAGGTATTCGGCGAGGGCGAGATCGATGTGGTGCTGGTCAACGGCTACGTCACGCATGTTGAGCTCGTCTGGGACTACGAGCCGCTCCGCCGTTCCCTCGAGGGACTGGCGTCGTTCGCGCGGGTGATCACGTTCGACCGGCGCGGCTCGGGGCTGTCGGACCCGGTCCCGGACGCGCCGACCCTCGAGCAGCGCATGGACGACGTGCGCGCCGTGATGGACGCGGCGGGCTCGGAGCGCGCGGCGTTGATCGGGGTCTCCGAGGGCGCGTCCATGAGCCTGCTGTTCGCAGCCACCTACCCGGACCGCGTGCAGTCGCTCGTCTGCATCGGCGGGATGGCCAAGTCGACCTACAGCGACGACTACCCGCTCGGCACGCCGGCCGAGGCGCTCCTCCAGTCGGGGCTCGAGCTCATCGCCCCCCACTGGGGGGAGGGCGCGATCATCGAGGTGGCGGCGCCGAGCATGGCGCACGACCCGGAGGCGCGCGCGATGTTCGGCCGGCTCGAGCGCGCCAGCGCCAGCCCGGGCATGCTCGCGCAGCTCGCCACGATGTTCTTCGAGATCGACGTGCGCGACATCGTGCCCAGCGTGCACGTGCCGGCGCTCGTGCTCCACCGCCGTCACGACCGCCTGGTGAACGTGCGGCACGGCCGCTGGCTGGCCGAGCACCTCCCCGACGCCAGGATGATCGAGCTGCCCGGCGACGACCACAGCGTCTGGTTCGAGGACCCGGAGCGCACGCTCGGCGAGATCCAGGAGTTCCTCACCGGCGCCCGTGCGGCGCCCGAGCCCGACCGGGTCCTGGCCACGGTCCTGTTCACCGACATCGTCGACTCCACGCGCACGGCGTCGGAGCTCGGCGATCGCGCCTGGCGCGACGTGCTCGGGCGCTACCAGCGCGTGGTGTCGGCGCAGCTCGAGCGCTTCGGGGGGCGCGAGGTCAAGTCCACCGGTGACGGCCACCTCGCCACGTTCGACGGCCCGGCGCGGGCGATCCGCTGCGCGCGGGAGATCCTCGACGGGTCCGAGCCGCTCGGGATCCGGCTGCGCGCCGGCATGCACACCGGCGAGTGCGAGGTGATGGGCGACGACATCGGCGGCATGGCCGTGCACATCGCGGCGCGGGTCAGCTCGCTCGCCGGCAGCGGCGAGGTGCTCGTGTCGCGCACGGTCAAGGACCTCGTGGTGGGGTCCGGGATCGAGTTCGCCGACCGCGGCGCGCACACGCTGAAGGGCGTGCCCGACGAGTGGCCGGTCTACGCCGCGGCGGCGGGCTCGACCGTCAGGGAACGACCTGCTTGAGCCTCGATCCGAGCGCCATCAGGATCGTCCCGGAAAAGATCAGGTCCACGCCCACGATCAGGCCGATGGCCCAGCCCGCCGAGCTCGGGAGACCCTCAGCGATCAGCACTCCGAGCCCCACCGACAGCACCCCGTTCACCACGGTCATCCACCATCCGGGCACGCCACGCTCGGCGATGCCCACCACGATCCTGGCCGTGCCGGTGGCCATGAACCAGATCACGAGCACCACCGTGAGCGTGAACGCGCCCGCGAGCGGCGCCACCACCAGGTAGAGGCCCGCGGCCAAGGTGAGCAGGGCCGGCACGAGGCGCAGCGCCCGGCGTCCGCCGTGCTCCACCGCCCACGCGTCGGCCACGTGGAAGGCGCTCGCCACGATGAGGATCCAGCCGACGAAGATCGCCGTGGCCACCGACGCGATGGCCGGCACGATCACCGCCACCGCGCCGAGGATGAGCGCGAGCACGCCCGCGATCGTGAGCCGGCGCCGCGCCTTGCGCAGCGCGTCCATCAGGTCGACCGGCGCGCCCGCGGACGCGGGCCACGCGAATTGGGTTGTGGGTGCCGTGCTCAAGAGCCGGCCTCCTCGGCCGGGACCTTCACCGCGGAGATGTCGAGCGAGATGTTCACCCTGTCGCCCACGAGCAGGTTGCCGCTGCCGAGCGCCTGGTTGAACTTCATGTCGAAGTCGCCCCGCGACAGCACGCCCGAGGCCGACAGGCCCACCCGCTCGTTGCCCCACGGGTCGGTGTCCGTTCCCTCCACGACCACCTCCAGCCGCACCTCCTTGGTCACACCGTGCATCGTCAGGTTGCCGTGGACCGTCGAGGTGTCGTCGTTGAGCGGGACGACTCGGATCGACTCGAAGGTGATCTCCGGGTAGTTCTCGGCGTCGAAGAAGTCGGGCGAGCGCAGGTGGGCGTCGCGGTCGGGCTCGTCGGTGTCGATCGAGGCCACCTCGACCCTGCCGTACGCCCTCGACGACGAGTAGTCCTCGCCCACCTCGACCGTGCCCTCGAACTTCGTGAACTTGCCGCGCACGGTGGCGATCCCCATGTGCTTGACCGCGAACTGCACGCTGGAGTGGGCTGGGTCGACTCGCCAGGTGCCGGCCGGCACGATGGGTCGAGTGCGAGTGGCGCTACCTGTGGCTGTGCTCATCTGCGGGCTCCCGCCGGTCGGGTCGGTGGTGTCTCGACCCTCGAATAGGCCCGTCCGCGAGCGAGTCAAGCTCGAACCGTCCGGCACACCGGAGGGCCGGCGGGTTGTGCTCCGCCGGCGGCGGCCTATGTACCGGTGCGACCAATGACGATCGGCACCAGCCTCTTCCTGATAGCCGCCGGAGCGATCCTCAAGTACGCGGTTACAGCCCACGTGTCGGGAATCAACCTGCACACGTGCGGGCTCGTGCTCATGTGCGTAGGCGGGCTCGGCCTGATCCTCGGGCTCTTCCTGCTCATGCGCGGGCGCTCGCCGGACGTGCCGCCCCCGGTTGTCTGACGCCCCGGCCCGCCGGCCCGGCCGGTGAAGACCGCACCGCGCGGGGATGCGAGACTCGGTGGCTCTGGACGAGGGGACGACAGCCGACGGGCGGAGGTTCCGGGTCGAGCCGATCGACCGGGGCACCAACCTGGCGATGCCGGAGGAGTTCGCGCCCCGCACGCTCGCGCGGCGCACCCTCGGGATCGTGGCCGTGCTCGCGCTGGTCGGGCTCCTGCTGTTGCTCGCCCCAGGGCTCGGCAGCGTCCGCGACCAGCTGACCGAGGCCCGTCCGGGGTGGCTCGCGGTGGCCGTGGCATTTGAGGGCCTGTCGTGCGTGTCCTACGTGTTCATGTTCCGGCCCATCTTCTGCCCCGGCATGCCGTGGCGCACCAGCTGGGAGATCGGCCTGGCGGAGCTCGGCGCCGGCTCGATCCTCCCGGCCAGCGGCGCCGGCGGCCTTGCCCTCGGCGCCTGGATCCTCCGCGAGGGCGGCATGCCGGCGGGCCGGATCGCCAGCCGCTCGGTGGCCTTCTTCCTCATCAAGAGCGCGGCGAACTTCGTGGCCGTGGCGGTGCTCGGCACGGTCATGGCCCTCGGGCTGGTCGGGCCCGACCTATCGCCGTGGCTCACGGCCGTGCCGGCGGCCGGCGCGGTGCTCGTGATCGCCGCGGTGCTCGTGCTGCCGCGGCTCGGGCGCGGCGCCGCGGTCGCGGCCGGCGCGGGACGGGGGCGCAGGGCAATGCGCGCGGCACGCGGCGCGCTCGTGGGCGGCACGGCCGAGGCCGTGCAGATCATCCGCTCGCGGAACCTTCTGACCATCACCGGCTCGGTCGGCTACTGGGCGTGGGACAACGCGGTTCTGTGGGCCGCCTTCCACGCCTTCGGCTACTCGCCCCCGATCACGGTGATCCTGATGGGCTACCTGATCGGGCAGCTCGGCGGGGCGCTGCCGCTGCCGGGCGGCCTCGGGGGAATCGACGGCGGCCTGATCGGCACGCTGATCGTGTACGGGACCCCGGCGGCGCCCACCGCCGCGGCGGTGATCGTCTACCGGGTGGTCGTCTTCTGGCTGCCCCTGCTCCTGGGCGCCGCGGCATTCACCTCGCTGCGGCGGGCGTTGAACCGGCCCGACCGGCCCGAGCTGTGCGTCGTACCGGCCGCACCCTAGGTGGAGCGGCTTGGCGCGCCGACACGCATAATCCTGCCGATGGCGACCCCGTACCGCGTTGTCGTGGCGGAAGACGACGTGCTCCTTCGCGAGGGGCTGGCCAGCCTGCTCGGGCGTGCCGGCTTCGAGGTCGTGGGGCAGGCCGGCGACGCCGCCGAGCTGCTCGTCCTGGTCCGCGAGAGGACGCCGCAGCTCGTCCTGGTCGACATACGCATGCCTCCGACCCACTCGACCGAGGGGCTCGACGCGGCTCGCACGATCCGCGCGGAGCTGCCCGAGACCGGGATCGTGGTGCTATCGGCGCACGCCGAGGTCGAGCACGCGATCGACCTGCTGGCCGGCGGCCAGGGCACGGGCTACCTGCTCAAGAGCCGGATCACCGACGTTGCCGACTTCGTCGAGACCCTGGAGCGGATCGCCAGGGGCGGCTCGGTGGTGGACCCGGCGCTGGTGCAGGAGCTGGTGGCCGCCCGTCACAAGGACGACCCGCTTTCGGAGCTGACCGATCGCGAGCGTGAGGTGCTCGCGCTGATGGCCGAGGGGCGCTCCAACGCCGGCATCGCGCGGCGCATCTGGGTGACCGAGGGAACGGTCGAGAAGCACGTGCGCAGCATCCTGTCGAAGCTCCCGCTGCCGGCGACGGACGACGATCACCGGAGGGTGCTGGCGGTGATCACCTTCCTGGAGAGCCGCTGACGAGCCTGCGGATGGCGTTCGTCGAGAGATCGGACTTGGCGAGGAACCCCACGGCGGGGCTCTCGGCGACGAGGTCGGCGAAGTCATCCCCCGAATGGGCCGAGATGAGCACCACCCGCGGGCCGGCCGGACCGGCCGCACCCGCCAGCCGTCGCGTGAGCTCGAAGCCGCTCTCCTGACCGAGGTCGATGTCCACGAGGATCACGTCCGGGTCGAGCTCCCCGGCGCGCCGCAGCCCGTCATGCGCCGTGGTGGCGACGGCGACCGCCGGCATTCCCTGCCGCTCGAGAGCCGCCTTCGCAGCCTCGAGGAAATCGGCGTTGTCGTCCACGATGAGGCAGGAGATCGACATGGCGATCCAGGATGCCACAGGCGCCGCCCGCGCACATTGCAGCCAGCGGTAGTCCAGGGAGTCGGGGTGGCGGGCCCCCCGGTTTGCGGGTGGCGGCGATGACAGACGCTGCGTGAACCGGGATCGTTCGGCGGGCCATGGGACCGGACCTCGAGCCTGACGGGATGGAGATCGGCGTGCTCCTCGCAGACGGGCAGGGACTCGTCCGCGCCGGGATGCGCGCGCTGCTGGAGGGCGAGCCGGGGCTCGTGGTGCTGGGCGACGCCGCAAGCGGCGACGAGGCGGTGGCGCTCGCAGGCCGGCTGCGGCCCGACGTGGTGCTCATCGACCTCGGGCTCCCGGGCCTCGACGGCCTCGAGGCCACCCGCCGGATCACGTCCGACGCCGGACTTCCGGACGTGAGCGTGGTGATCCTCACCGCCGGCGAGAACGATGGCGATCTCTTCGACGCCCTGCGCGCGGGGGCGAGCGGGTTCCTCGTGAAGGACACCGAGCCCGCCGACCTCGTGCGCGCCGTGCGTGTGGTCGCGAGCGGGGGTGCTCAGCTGTCGCCGAGCAGCGCCAGCCGGCTGATTCGGGAGTTCGCATCCCAGCCCGATCCGCAGCGGCCCGTGCCCGAGCTGCTCGACGAGCTCACGGCGCGCGAGCGCGAGGTCATGACCCTCGTGGCGATGGGACTCACGAACGGCGAGATCGCCGAGCGACTCGTGGTGAGCCCGGCCACGGCCAAGACGCACGTGAGCCGGACGATGGTCAAGCTCCGTGCCCATGACCGCGCCCAGCTGGTCGTGCTCGCGTACGAGGCCGGCTACGTGGAGCCGGGCCGGGGCGCCGCGGACGCCGCGCCCGGTTCCGAGCCGCCGGCCGTGGCCCCGGCGGCGCGGTAGCGGGCGGGTACATTTCCGGCGAACTGGGATCGCTTCCGCCCTCACGCTGGTTCGCAGTCGGTCTGGTGCTCACGCTGACGCTCGGCGCCTTCCTCGTTGCCCGGGCCGACGTGGAGCGCGATGCACAGGACGACTCCGCCCACAGGGCCGAGATAGCGGCCACTGAGATCCGCGGCCGTCTCGACGAGGGCGCCGCGCTGCTCGAGAGCCTCCGGGAATTCATGTCCGGCCACGAGAGCCGCGGCGTGACCAACGATCAGTTCGTGAGCATCGGAGCGCGCTGGCTCAGTCCGTCGGGCCTCCCGGCGGCGGCGTGGGCACAGCGGGTTCCGGGGTCCCACCGCCTGCGGGCGGCACTTGTCACGCGCGTGGCTCCGATGACCGTGCCGGGGCTCGATCTCGGTGCCGTGCCAGGCGTGGCGGCGGCGGCAACGCGCCCGAGGACGCGTGACCGGCCAACCGCGACGGCTCTGGAGCGCCTGCGTGACGGAACCGTGGGGCTCTTCATCGTGCAGGCGGCCGAGCGTCGCACCGGGCGCCACTTCGATCCCGGGTTCGTGGTGCTGTTCGTGCCCGACTCGTGGCTGTTGGACGCCGCCAGGGACGCCGGGCAGCCGGATCGTGGGCTCGAGCTCAGGATCGGCGCGACCTCCTCCGGGGAGATCGGCGGCGGTCTGAGCTCGGCCAGCTCGTCCATGGCGCTGGGCCAGCGTTTCGAGGCGGTCGTTCCCCGGGAGCCGGTTGGCGGAGCCGCCGCGCTACTGCCCTGGATCGCCGCCGCCGCCGGCCTCGTGGTGGCCGCGCTCGTGATGGCGCTCTCGCTTGGCTCGGCACGGCGCCGCGCCGACCTCACCGCCTCCCGCGCGCGGATCGTGACGTCCACGGACGAGGCCCGGCGGCGGATCGAGCGTGACCTCCACGACGGCATCCAGCAGCGGCTGGTCACGCTCGGGCTCGAGCTGCAGGGCGTCAAGGAGGCCGTTCCGGCGGAGCCGCGCTCCGTCCCGGCGCAGATCGCCCATTTGGAGGACGGGATGCGGAGGGTGCTCGACGAGCTGCGCGAGATCTCGCGGGGCGTTCACCCGGCCATCCTGTCGGAGGGAGGGCTCGGCCCGGCGCTGCGCTCGCTGGCCCGGCGCGCGCCGGTCCCGGTGGAGCTGGATGTGGGAAACGTCGAGCGGCTGCCGCAGCAGGTGGAGGTGGCCGCCTACTACGCGGTCTCGGAGGCGCTCGCCAACGCGGCCAAGCACGCGAACGCGTCGGTTGTGCAGGTCAATCTGAAGATGCACGGCAGGACCCTGCGTCTGTCGATCCGCGACGACGGCGCGGGGGGTGCCGACCCGGCGCGGGGCTCTGGGATCGTGGGCCTCACCGATCGTGTGGAGGCCCTGGGCGGGAGGCTCGCGGTGACGAGCCCCCCGGGTGGGGGGACGGAGATCACCGTGGACCTCCCGGCCGCGCCCGGCCGCGCGGCCCTCCAGCCGGACTGAGCGCGCGGGCCGCCGCCTGGGGGTACCGCCGTGGGCGTACGCGAAAGAGCCGCCCGCCGGCCGATGACAACGGTGGCGCGAGCCTGGAAGATCTCACTCGTGTCGTCTCGTCCCTCCAGCCAGCTGCACCTCCCCGCCGAGCAGGGC
>JAXDJC010000276.1:0-28390 GCA_034663685.1 Thermoleophilaceae bacterium | reverse complement strand
ATCGGCATGCGCGAGCTGCGCTCCCACAACTCGTGGATGCACAACGTGCCGGCGCTGATGCGCGGCGAGCGGCGGCATGCGCTGCGGATGCACCCGGACGACGCCGCCGCGCGCTCGCTCGCCGACGGATCCCTGGCCCGGATTCGCTCCCTCGCCGGCGAGGTGGAGGTGCCGGTTCTGATCACCGACGAGATGACGCCCGGCGTGGTCGCCCTCCCCCACGGCTGGGGCCACCGCGGCGGCTGGCGGGTGGCCAACGCCGCCGGCGGGGTCAACTCGAACCAGCTGATGGACGCCGCGCCGGAGTCGCTGGAGCGGCTGGCCGGCATGTCGCACCTGAACGGCGTGGCCGTGGAGGTCGAAGCGGCAACGGCGGCGGCGGCGGCGAGCGTCGTCCCAGTCGGGTGGGAACGCGCGACGTCGCTGTAGCAAACTGCAGGCATTCCAATGCGGTTAATCCGGTGCGCTGAACTTGCCGTTCGTGACCATGCCGCAGCCCACGGGGGGGCTTGACAGTTCCACCCGGCGCGCTTAGGTTCAAGCCGCGGGGCTCAGGACACATTGAGCGTTGGTCTGGGCTCGCCACATGCTCGCCATCGGGGAGGCGCATATGGATGAGGTAGCCGAGGAACGCGTTTGCCCGCGGTGCGGGACGGCGGCCAGAGATAAGCGGTTCTGCGCTTCCTGTGGGCTCAATCTAGGTATCCAGCCCGAGCTGCCATCTCGCGCCGAGTGGGAGGCCGGAGCCGCCACTAAGGCGAGCGCTTTGCCAGCCCTGGCCGCCGTTGCTGCCGCCCTCCCACCAAGCCAGCCGTCGGAGGGCGCGGTGGTGTCGCGGTGGGGACCGGAGGAGATCGGATCGCGCAGCTCCGGCAAGGCCGGGCCAGCGCCGCTCATTTACCTCTCGCTCCTCTGGGCGCGTGCGACTCGCATCAAGCGCGCAGTTCTCGTCCTCCCGCCTGTGCTGGTCGCCGGGGTGGCCGCCGCCCTGGCGATTTCACTCGGGGGAAGTGGTGACTCCGACCCAACCCCCGGCGCAGCCACGACGGAGCCGTATTCGGCGGCGCAGGACACGACACCGCCCGGAGACCTTCCAACGGTCACCAACGTGGGCTTCTCCGACGTGTGGAATTCAGGCGGCGCGGGCCTGACTGGCGCCCGGGTCCGAATTGCGGCGCGCGTCTATCAGGACACCGGCGATTCGATTCTGGCCTACGCAGACCCGGCGCAAGACGAGCTTCCAGTGCAGGTCTTCAGCCCGTCCTCCGTCGCCGGCGAGAACGACTACGTTCTGATCTCGGGGACCCTGACCGGCTCAGACAGCTACAAGACGGTCGGCGGAGGCCAGGTCGACGTAATCACGATCGCGGGTGACAAAGTGGCCGTGATAACGGAGGCCCGTGCGAACGAGATCGCGAATCCTCCGGTTGGCGGAAAGAAGAAGCTCAACCTGACGCAGACCCAGGCTGGCCTCACCGTCACTCTCAAATCGGTCTCCTGGACCGAGAAGGCAACGCGACTCGACATCGAAATTACGAACGGCGGCACCGCGTCCGCCTCGCTCCTCACCTTCGACGCAAAGATTCAGCAAGGGGCGCGACAGTTCAGTCTCGACGACCAAGCCAGCGGCTCGAGCGCGCTGAGCGATGACATCAAGGCGGGCGTGACTGAAAAGGGCACTCTTACTTTCAAGCGAATCTCGAGGAAGCGTGGAGCCGCCTACGTTTCCTTCGACTGGACCTCGAACAACTACGACATCGACACCAGCCGGCCGTTCGAGTTCACGATGAGCTGGTGAGCTGGTGAGCTGGTGAGCCGGTGCGCTCAGGGCGCGGTGAACTTGCCGTCCGTGCCCATGCGGCAGCGGGTCTTGCCGAAGTCCTGATGCGATAGGCGGCGGACCTGGCCGATCGAGCGGCGCTTGGGGTCGAGCCGCGGCACGCCCGGGCGCTGGAGCTGGACGGGCACGAGGTGCCCACCGAGCAGCTTGCCGCTCCTGGCGATCCTCACCCGCACGATCCCGCTGAGCCCCTGCACGCCGGCGGTGGAGAGCGTGTGGTAGCCCACGAAGTTGCCGAGCGAGTACGCGATCGGGCGCCCGCGGCGGCACTCGAACCCGCGCAGCACGTGCGGCCCCGAGCCGAGCACGGCGTCGGCGCCCGCGTCGATCATCGTGTGGGCGAAGAGGCGGCTGGCGCCGCGGTTCTCGCCGAACGCGTGCTCGGTGCCCCCCGGCACGTGCGTGGCACCCGACCCCTCGGCGCCCGCGTGGATGAACACGACCACCACGTCGGCGTGCTGAGCGGCGGCCGCCACCTGGCTCCTCGCCGCCCGCCGCTGGGCCACGATCCGGCGGCGCAGCCGGGCGGCGTGAACCTCTCCCCGCGCCCTGCCCACGTCGAGCAGCGGCCCGGTCCACCCGTACGGCGCGTAGCCCAGGAAGGCCACGGTGATCCCGTTCACCTTCAGCACCCGCACCACGCCGCGCAGCCCGGTGCGCGCGATCCCGGCGCCCGCCAGCGCCGAGTTGGTCTGGCTGATGCCGCTCGCACCGTGATCGTGCGAGTGGTTGTTGGCCATGTTCAGCATGTCGAAGCCCGCGCGGGCGAAGACGCCCGCGTACGAGCTCGGCGCCTGGAACGAGAAGCAGCTCCCGCCGTTGCCGCCGCCGCACTTGCTCGGCCCGCCCCGGCCGAGCGTGCCCTCGAGGTTGCCGGTCACGATGTCCGCGGCGAGCGAGGACCGCACCGGCGCGAACACCGAGTCCGGGTTGCGCGGCAGGCCCTGCCCGCGGTCGAACGCCATGTCGCCCACCCAGCTGATCGTGACCGCGGGCTGCGCCGCCCCGGCCGAAGCCGGCGAGCACGCCGCCGCCGCGAGCAGCGCGAGGGCGAGGAGCGCCCGGCGCACTAGCCGAGCACGAGCTCGGCGGCCGTGCGCAGCGTGTTCTCGTCGCCCGAGACGAGCATCGTGGTGACGATCGACTCGCGCCAGGCCTCGAGGTCGTCGCGGATCTTCTCCTTCGGCCCGACCAGCGACATCTTCTCGATCAGCTCCGCGGGCAGCTTGGCCGCGGCCTCGTCCTTCTTCCCGCCGAGGTAGAGATCCTGGATCTCGCGGATCTCGTCCTCGTAGCCCATGCGCGCCGGCACGTTGGCGTGGAAGTTGACCCCCTTCGCTCCCATGCCGCCGAAGTAGAGCGCGTAGAACGGGCGCAGCGCGTCGATCCCCTGCTGCACGTCGTCGCAGAGGATGAACGGGACGGTGGCGGCCACGTCGAACTCGTCCTTGGAGCGGCGCGCGGTCTCGCGCGCGAAGCCCTCGTCGAGGTACTCCTCGAACATCGCCTGGTTGTCGGGGCAGAGCAGCATCGCGAGCCAGCCGTCGCACAGCTCGGCGCAGAGCGCCACGTTCTTCGGCCCCTCGGCACCGAGGTAGATCGGGATGTCCTCGCGCAGCGGGTGGATCGAGGCCTTGAGCGGCTTGGCCAGGCCGGTGCCCTCCGGGAGCGGCAGCGGGTAGTGCGGCCCGTCGTTGGTGACCGGCCCCTGCCGGGCCCAGATGTCGCGCAGGATCCCGATGTACTCACGCGTGCGCGCGAGCGGCTTGGGGAACGGCCGGCCGTACCAGCCCTCCACCACCTGCGGGCCCGACACGCCGAGCCCGAGAACGAAGCGCCCGCCCGAGAGGTGGTCCATCGTCATGGCGGCCATGGCGGTCGCGGCCGGCTGCCGCGCCGACATCTGCACGATCGCGGTGCCGAGCTTGATCCTCTCGGTGCGCGCGCCCCACCAGGCGAGCGGCGTGAGGCAGTCCGAGCCGTAGGCCTCGGCCGTCCAGACCGAGTCGTAGCCCATCCGCTCGGCCTCGAGGATCGTTTCCTGCATGCCGGGCGGCGGGCCGCCGGCCCAGTAGCCCGTGTTGAGCCCCAGCTTCAGCGTTCCGCTCATGGGGTGAGCACCAGCTTTCCGACGGTCCCGCGCGCGCGGATGTCCTCGTGCGCGCGGCGCGCGTCCTCGAGCGGGTAGGTGCCGCCCACGATCGGTTCGAGCTCTCCGTCAAGCACCATCTGGAACATCCCCTCCATCGCTTCGGTCATCAGGTCGGGCCGGCGCATCATGTGCACGAGCCAGAAGCCGAGCACGCCGCGGCTCGTGCCCATCAGCTTGCCGGGGTCGACCGGCGGCGCGCCCTCGCGGGCCGCCTGGCCGAAGTGCACGAGGCGGCCGAACGGCGCCAGCGCGTCGAGGCTCTGCTCGAAGGTCCGGCCGCCCACCATCTCGAGCACCACGTCCACGCGCTCGCCGCCGTTGGCCTCGCGCAGCGCGGCCTTGAGGTCCTCGCTCCCGGAGTCCACGACGGCGTCGGCGCCGAGGCGCATGACCAGCTCGCGCTTCTCCTCCGAGGAGGCGGCCCCGATCACCCGTCCCGCTCCGAAGCGCTTGGCCAGCTGCACCGCGATCGTGCCCACCCCGCCGGCCGCCGCATGAACCACCACGCTCTCGCCCTCGCGCAGCTGGGCGCTCGTGCGCAGCAGGTGCCATGCCGTGGTCCCCTGGAGCACGAGCCCGAGCGCCTGCGCGTCGCTCACGCCGTCGGGCACGTCCCACATCGCCATCTCGAACGCCACGGCCTTCTCCGCGTAGCCCGAGCTCGGCACCAGCGCAACCACCCGGCGCCCGTCCGGCGTGGTGCCCACCACCTCGCCGCCGGGGATCAGCGGCAGCTCCGCCTGGGCGAGGTAGGAGTTCTCGGCCTGGTGAGTGTCGGCCCAGTTCACGCCCGCGGCGCTCACGTCCAGCACCACCCCGCCCTCGGGCGCCTCGGGGTCCGGCACCTCGGCCGGCTGGAGCACCTCGGGCCCGCCGAACTCCTCGATTCGGATGCAGCGCACGCCGACACCCTATGTTTTCGCGCGTGACGACGGCCATTACAGGCGTCTACGAGATCCCGCAGGAGCACCGCGACTTCCTCGAGGGGATCCGCGCGATGGTCGCCGGCCGGATCGCCCCGCGCGCCGCCGAGATCGACCGCACCGGCGAGTACCCGTGGGACGTTCGCAAGCTCCTGGCCGAGCACGACGTGCTGGCGCTCCCGTTCGAGGAGGAGTACGGCGGGACCGGCACGGGCACGCTGATGCTCCAGATGGCGGTGGAGGAGATCGCCAAGGCGTGCGCGTCGAGCGCGCTGATCCTCATGGTCCACGAGCTGGGCACGCTGCCGATCCGCCTCTTCGGCACCGACGAGCAGAAGGAGCGCCTGCTCCCGCCGTGCGCCAGCGGCGAGCAGTCCCCCGCCTTCGCCCTGTCCGAGCCCGAGGCCGGCTCCGACCCCGGCTCGATGCGCACCACCGCCGTCCGCGACGGCGACGGGTGGGTCATCAACGGGCAGAAGAACTGGATCACGAACGCCACGATCGCCGACTTCTACGTGGTCTTCGCCAAGACCGACCGCGAGTCGGGCCGGATCTCCGCGTTCATCGTGGAGAAGGACCGCGAGGGCTTCGACCCCGGCCAGACCGAGCACAAGCTCGGCATCAAGGGCTCCCCCACCGGCTCGCCGTCGTTCACCGACGTGCGCGTGCCGGCGGAGAACCTGCTCGGCGAGGAGCACCGCGGCCTGAGCGTGGCGCTCGCCACGCTCGAGCGCACGCGCCTCGGCGCCGCCGCCCAGGCCGTCGGGATCGCGCAGGGCGCAACCGACTACGCCAACCAGTACGCCAAGGAGCGGATCGCGTTCGGCGAGCCGATCAACCGCAAGCAGGGGATCCAGTTCAAGCTGGCCGACATGGAGACCAAGACCGCCGCGGCGCGCGAGCTGCTCTACCGCGCCTGCGCCGCGGCCGACCGCAGCGAGCCCGGCCTGGCCAAGCTCACCTCGATGGCCAAGCTGTTCGCGTCCGACGTGGCGATGGAGGTCACGGTGGAGGCCGTTCAGGTACTCGGCGGATATGGGTATGTGAACGACTATCCGGTTGAGCGAATGATGCGCGACGCCAAGATCACACAGATCTACGAGGGCACCAACGAGATCCAGCGCGTGGTGATCGCGCGGGCGATGGCCGGGTAGCGATGAGCGAGCAGTTCGCGAAGGTCGGCGACGTGGAGCTCTGCTACGAGACGTTCGGCGACCCGGGCGACCGCCCGCTGCTCCTGATCATGGGCCTCGGCACGCAGATGATCGCGTGGCACGAGGACTTCTGCACCCAGCTGGCCGACCGTGGGTTCTACGTGATCCGCTACGACAACCGCGACGTGGGCCGCTCCACCCGCTTCGACGGGTTCCCGCCGCCCAAGACCGTCGAGCTGATCACCCAGCGGCCGCGGCGGCTCGCCTACACGCTGCGCGACATGGCCGACGACGCGGCCGGGCTGCTCACGGCGCTCGGGATCGAGTCGGCGCACGTGGTGGGCGCGTCGATGGGCGGGATGATCGCCCAGCTGTTCGCGATCCACCACCCCGACCGCGTGCGCTCGCTGGTGTCGATCATGTCCACCACCGGCGCGCGCTGGGTGGGCCAGCCGGCGGCGGCCGTGTACCCGTTCTTCATGAAGCCGCTGCCGAAGGGCAAGGAGCCCTACATCGAGCGCGGGCTCAAGCTCTGGAACGTGATCGGCTCGCCGGGCTTCCCGCGCGACGAGGCCGAGATCCGCGAGTTGCTGGCGAACGGCTTCGACCGCGGCCTGAGCGCCACCGGCACGATGCGCCAGCTCGGCGCGATCGCGGACTCCGGCAACCGCTCGCGCGACCTCGCCCGGATCGAGGCCCCCACGCTCGTGATCCACGGGACCAAGGACAAGATGATCCGGGTCTCGGGCGGCAAGGCAACGGCGAGGGCGATCCCGGGCGCCGAGCTCGAGCTGATCGAGGGCATGGGCCACGACATGCCGCGCGGCGTGTGGCCCAAGCTGCTCGACGGCATCGAGCGCACCGCGGCGCGGGTGGCCGAGCCGGTCACGGCGTAGCGACTTCACCGCGGATCCGTCGGCGCAGCCTGCAACGGTGCGGGCATCTTGATCAGTCGTGCTCTGAGCAATCGGGCTGTGACGCTCCTCGCGGCACTGTTCCTCGTCCTGGTGCCAACGCTGTTCTCCGTATTCACGGAATGGACATCGTGGAGCGCCCTTACTCGAGCAATGGTCGTGTTCGCCTGGTTCGCCGCGGCCGCTCTTGCTGCTTTGAGCAGCACGCGCCAGAGCCGGCAGGTGGACGAGCTGGTCGGCGAGCCGCTGACAAGGCGAGACCAGGAACGCGAGGTCGCGGCCGCGCGACTGATTCGCGCCCTCCTGTCACCGGAGGAGACGGGCTTTCCGCGGCACTACGAGTTCCGTCTCTTCCTGATGGACAAGGCGGCCGGGCGCTTGCTCCCCGCGTTCGAGTCGGAAGGCATCGACGACGCGCCGGAGGGATGGGCGCCGAACCAGGGAGCCACCGGCCTCGCATGGTCGGCCAACACGCGCGTTCTGGTCAGAGGAGCGGCCGTTTCCGACGAGACCCACGGCCTGTCCCCAGCACAGCGGAAGCGCTACACGAAGCTTCAGGTCGTGGCGGCCATGCCTGTTCGCACGGTGCGAGACCGCGTGATCGCCGTGCTGTCGGTGTCCAGCGACAACGACGATGGCTTTCTCGATCTGCCCGAGGCGATCCTCGCCCACTTGGAGCTGGCGGAAGTGATCGCACGGATCCTGATCGACATTCTCGGCGGCCACGAGTAAGCAGGCCTGTCCGAAAAGCCGACTAGAGTTTTACGGGCATGTCGAGTGAATCCAGCAACAACGGGAAGCGATCGGATGGCAAGGTGATCGACGCCGCCAACATCGTTGTCGGCGGAATCACCGATGGCGACATCAAGGTGGTCTTGGATCGCGCCCTCAAGCGGGAGTCGGAGTACTTCCGGCTCACCGAGGGTCAGCGCAAGGCACTCGGAGTCAAGCGCTCTCGCTGACGTCGATCCCCCGGCTCGCCGCGTAGGCCAGGCAGAGGTCCACCCAGGCCTCCACGAAGCGCTCCTCGCTCACTGCGAGCGGCGGCTCGCCGAAGGTGTCCTCGTGGGCGCGGTATGCGGCCATCGACTGGACCATCACCGCCACGAGCGCCTCGGCGTCGGGCTCGTCGGCGCCGGCCTCGCGGTAGCGCTGGCGTAGGAAGTCGGCCACGCGCCGCAGCGGGCGCTCGCTGATCTGCTCGTAGACGGTCGCGACCAGGTCGGGGAAGCGGTCGCCCTCCTTGCGGAGGAAGCGGTAGAGGTCGCGGCGGCGCTCGAGGTCCTGGAGGTTCCAGCGGGCCATCAGGGTGAGCTCCGCGCGCAGGTCGCCGAGCGGGAGCAGGTCGATCGCGCCCTGCATCTGGTCGAGGTCGGCCACGTGACGCTCGACGGCCGCGTCGAGCAGCTCGCGCTTGCCCTTGAAGTACTGGTACAGCGCGCCCGAGCGTGGCGCGAGCCCGGCCTCCGACTCGATCTGCCCGACGGTCGTGCCGGCATAGCCGTGCTGGGCGAAGAGCCGCATGGCGGCGGTGATCAGGCGCTCTCTGGTGTTCTCGGTCATCATCACTACGTTTGTATTGATATCTTAATCGAATGACTGGACGGGACGAGGCACAGGGCGCGCCGGGGACGGGACCAGGGCGACGCCACGACATCGACTGGCTTCGCGCGGGCGCCGTCTACCTCCTTCTCGCGTACCACTCGGCGCGCCCGTGGGACCACGGCGGCTGGCACGTGAAGGCCCGTCCCGAGTCCGGCGCCGTGGACCTCTTCACGAACGCGATCCACCACTGGCACATGCCGCTGCTGTTCACGCTCGCCGGCTGGTCGATCGTGCCGTCGCTCGAGCGGCGCGGGCCGGCGGCGCTGCTGAGCGAGCGCCGCGAGCGCGTGCTCGTGCCGTTTGCGTTCGGGTGCGTCGCGATCCTGCCGCTCGTCCGCTACGTGGAGGTCCACCACCGCGGCGAGGTCCACGAGAGCTTCCTCCACTACCTCCCCAGCTTCTTCACGAGCATGGATCAGTTCAACTGGATGCACCTCTGGTTCCTGATCTACCTCTACGTGTTCACGCTCCTCTACCTGCCGGGCTTCCGCTGGGTGCGCGCGCGGGACTGGACGATCGAGCGCGTGCCGTCATGGGCCCTCTACGCCGCCATCGTGCCGCTGGCCGCGGTCCAGGTGGGTCTCCGCGGGCGCTGGCCCGGCTACCAGAACCTGTACGACGACTGGGCCAACTTCGCCTACTACAGCCTGTTCTTCGTCGCCGGCTTCCTGCTCACGAGGTTTCCCGCGATCGAGGAGGCGGTGCACCGCGAGCGGCGCCGGGCGGCGTGCGCGGGAGCGGTGGCACTTGCCGGGATGGTGGCGCTGGCCGGCGGGCTGCGGCCGCCCCCGGACCCCGGCTCTGCGCGCTGGGTCGCGTTCGAGGCGCTGTCGGCGGTGGCGGGCGCGTGCCTGGTGGCTGCCGCGCTCGGCTACGGCAATCGCCTCCTCGCTGGACGCGAGCGCGGGCTCGCGTACGCGCGCGACTCGGCGATGCCCGTCTACGTGCTCCACCAGCCGATCATCATCCTGCTCGCCGTCCCGATCGCCGGGATCCCGGCGGGAGTGCCGGTCAGGCTCGGGCTGCTGTTCGCCGGTTCCACGGCCGCGACGGTTGCCGCCTACGGTCTCGTGCGGCGATCGCAGACGCTGCTGCGCCTGCTCGGCTCTAAGCCGGCCCGGCCGAGCCGGTCAGGTGCGGCTTCTCGTTTCGCGAGTCGTGCAGGGCGAATCCGCGGCCCGCTCCGTCGGGCCATGACGCGAAGCTGACCGTGGCCGGTATGACCACGGGGAGCTTGAAGCTCACGTCGGCCTCGAGCGCGTCCGGCAGGTGGCCCTCCAGCGCGGCGAGGCAGCGGGCCTTGAGCCACATCCCGTGTGCGATCGCGCCCGGCATCCCGAACAGGCGCGCGCTGAGGGGATGCATGTGGATCGGGTTGCTGTCGCCGGACACGCCCGCGTAGGCGCGGCCGACGTCGCCCGGGACCTTCCACTGAGCCTGGGCGCGCGGCGGCTCGGGGCGGTCCTCCTCGCCGCGGCGTCCGCCGCCGTCCCCTCCCCCACGCCGCAGGTACGTGCTCGAGCTGCGCCACACCAGCTCGTCGCCGGAGCGCGCCTCGGCGCGCAGCTCGAACTGCGTGCCGCGATCGTGCGGGCGCAGGTCGTCGGCCCAAACGCGCAGGTCGAGGCGCTCGGCCGCCTCGATCGGGCGCAGCCGGGCGATGCGATTGCGGATGTGGACCATGCCGATCACGGGGAAGGGGAACTCGCCGCTCGTCATCAGCTCCATCGACAGCGGGAATGCCAGGATGTGCGGGTAGGTGAGCGGCAGCGTGTCGCGCAGGCGGAAGCCGCAGACGCGGTCGTACTCCGCCAGGTGGTCGCGGTCGATCTCCACTCCGGCCAGCCGCAGCTCCGTGTCCGGGAGCGCCGGCTCGCCGCCGTTCCCCAGGCCCGGGATGCTCGATGCGCCCGGGATCCGCGCGAGCGCCGACCGGCCGGCCCCCAGCGCGGCCTTCGGGTAGAGCACGCGCATGCGCGGTGGCGAGGTGAGCTCACGTACGCGCTCGGCCATCAGGCCCCGATCAGAGCCTGGCCGCACACGCGCACGGTGTTGCCGTTCACGCCGCCGGAGCCGGGGCTTGCGAGCCAGGCGATCGCCTCGGCCACGTCCACGGGCAGCCCGCCCTGGGACAGGCTGTTCAGCCGCCGGCCGCCCTCACGCGTGGCCACCGGCATCGCCGCGGTCATCTGGGTCTCGATGAAGCCGGGGGCCACCGCGTTGATCGTGGCCGGCCGCTGGGCCACCAGCGGCGCGAGCGCGTCCACCAGCCCGATCACGCCGGCCTTGCTCGTGGCGTAGTTCACCTGGCCGCGGTTGCCCGCGATGCCGCTCACCGAGGAGACCGTGACGATCCGCCCGTGTGGGCGCAGCACGTTCTCCTTGAGCAGAACGTCGTTGATGCGCGCCTGGCTCGAGAGGTTGATGTCGAGCACGAGGTCCCACTGGTCCTCGCTCATCCGGCCGAGCGTCTTGTCGCGCGTCACGCCCGCGTTGTGGACGAGCACGTCCACGCCGCCGTGGCGCTCGCGCAGATGGTCGGCCAGCCTGCGCGGCGCGTCTGAAGCGGTCACGTCGAGCTGGAGGCTGGAGCCCTCGATCCGGTTGGCCACCGCCGCGAGCGCCTCGCCCTGCCCGGGCACGTCGAGGCACACCACGTGCGCGCCGTCGCGGGCCAGCACCCCGGCGATCGCCTCGCCGATGCCGCGCGAGGCGCCGGTCACCGCCGCCACCTTGCCGGCGAGCGGCTCCTCCCAGTCCGCGGGCGTGACCGCGGGGCCGGCGCCCAGCCGGATCGGCTGACCCGAAACGTAGGCGGAGCGCCCCGAGAGCAGGAACCGGAGCGTGGACTCGATCCCGCCGCCGGCGCCCGGCGCGACGTACACCAGGTTGGCGGTCGAGCCGCTGCCCCCCACCTCCTTGCCGGCCGCGCGCACGAAGCCCTCGAGCGCGCGCTGCGCGACGGCGTGCAGCGGCGTGTCGGCCATCTCCGGCGGCGTGGCCAGCACGATCAGCCGGCCGGACGGCAGGAGCCGGCGGATGACCGGCTGGAAGAAGTCGTAGGCCGCCTTCAGGGAGTCGGTGTCCTCGATCCCCGACGCGTCGTAGACGATCGCGGCGAAGCTGCGCGACTCGTCCGCGGAGGGGTCGAACGCGGCGGTGGCCGGCCCGGCTGCGACGGCCGCCTCGCGCAGGTGAGGCTCGCCCGCCACGAACGCGTCGGCCCCGATCGAGCGCAGCACGCCGGCCGCGGCGCTCGCGAGCCGGCCGCCGGGCGCGCCGCCGATCAGGGCGGGGCCGTGAAGCACGGGGTCGCCGGGCTCGTGGCGGCGCAGCCGCGTGGGAAGCGGCAGGCCGAGCTGCCTGGCCACGAAGCTGCCCGGGCCCGAGTTGGCGAACGTGCTGTAGCGGTCCGACACGGCGGGCCAGCCTACTAGCGGCGCTTTTCTAGACTCGCCCGGCGCATGGCCACCTCGAGCGGAAGCGCCCAGCCGCGCCGCGCCGCGATCCTCGGCGGCAACCGGATCCCGTTCGCGCGCTCGAACGGGCCGTACTCCGACGCGTCCAACCAGGACATGCTCACCGCCGCCCTCGACGGGCTGATCGCGCGGTTCTCGCTCCAGGGCGAGCGGCTCGGCGAGGTGGCCGCCGGCGCGGTGCTCAAGCACAGCCGCGACTTCAACCTCACGCGCGAGTGCGTGCTGGGCAGTGCGCTCGACCACTCGACCCCGGCGTACGACGTGCAGCAGGCGTGCGACACCAGCCTCGAGGCGGCCGTGCTGGTGGCCAACAAGATCGCGCTCGGGCAGATCGAGTCCGGCGTCGCCGGCGGCGTGGACACCACGAGCGACGCGCCGGTGGAGCTGAACGACGACCTGCGCCGCGTGCTCATGGACCTGAACGCCGAGCGCAGCACCGCCGGGCGGCTCAAGCTCCTCGGCCGCCTGCGCCCGGGGCAGATCGTGCCCTCGATCCCGCGCAACCAGGAGCCGCGCACCGGGCTCTCGATGGGCGAGCACGCCGCGATCACCGCGCGGGAATGGCACGTGTCGCGGATCGGCCAGGACGAGCTGGCCGCCGCGAGCCACCGCAACCTCGCGGCCGCCTACGACCGCGGGTTCTTCAGCGACCTGGTCACGCCGTACCTCGGGCTCGAGCGCGACCAGAACCTGCGCCCGGACTCGAGCCCCGAGAAGCTCGCCAAGCTCGCGCCGGTCTTCGGCGTGGACGCAGGCGAGGCCACGATGACCGCGGGCAACTCGACCCCGCTCTCCGACGGCGCGGCCACGGTCCTCCTCGCGAGCGACGAGTGGGCGGCGGAGCACCGCCTCCCGGTGCTGGCCCACCTCGTGGATGCGGAGACCGCTGCGGTCGACTACGTGCACGGCAACGACGGGCTGCTGATGGCGCCCGTCTACGCGGTGCCGCGGCTGCTCGAGCGCAACGGCCTCACGCTCCAGGACTTCGACCTCTACGAGATCCACGAGGCGTTCGCCTCGCAGGTGCTGGCCACGCTCGCCGCCTGGGAGGAGCCGCTGGGCACGATCGACCGGGCCAAGCTCAACGTGACCGGCTCCTCGCTCGCCGCCGGCCACCCGTTCGCCGCCACCGGCGCGCGGATCGTGGCAACGCTGGCCAAGCTGCTGGCCGAGCGCGGCTCGGGCCGCGGCCTGATCTCGGTCTGCGCGGCCGGCGGCCAGGGCGTGGTGGCGATACTCGAGCGCTAGCCGTATCGTTCCCCGCGGGAGGGGGACGACTTGCGACAGCTCACAAGCCTCGATTCGCAGTTCCTCGCGCTCGAGAGCGCGCGGCAGTCGGGCCACGTGGCGGGGCTCGCGATCCTCAACCCCTCCACCCGGCCGGACGGCTCGGTCACCAGCGCGGACATCCAGAACCTGATCGCCGAGCGCCTGCCGCTGCTCCCGCCGCTGCGCTGGCGGCTCGCCGAGGTGCCGCTCGGGCTCGACTACCCGTACTGGATCGACGACCCGGACTTCGACCTGGACTTCCACGTGCGCGAGCTGGCCCTGCCGGCGCCCGGCAACGACGCGCAGCTCGCCGAGCAGGTGGCCCGCATCGTGTCGCGCCCGCTCGACCGCGCCCGCCCGCTCTGGGAGCTGTACATGATCCACGGGCTCGAGTCCGGCAACGTGGGGATGCTCACCAAGATCCACCACGCGCTGATCGACGGCATGTCGGGCGCAGAGATCATGGGGCTGCTGCTGGACCTGAGCCCCGAGGGGCGCGAGCTGCCGGCGGCGCCCCCGCCCGACACAGCGCGCGATCCGTCCGACCTCGAGCTGCTCGCGCGTGCGCTGGTCGGCGTGCCGCGCTACCCGCTGCGGCTGCTGCGCTCGCTTCCCTCCGCGGTGCCCAACATCGAGGAGACGCCGTTCGGCACGCTGCCCGGCGCGGGCGCGCTGGGCAGGCTCGGGGGGCTGGCGCGCCGCGCGGTCGGCGGCGACGGCCGCATCCCGGACCGGCGCAAGCTGGTGGCGCCGCGCACCTCCTTCAACGGCCGCATCTCGCCGCACCGCCGCTTCGCCTTCGGCCAGCTCCCGCTCGAAGACGTCAAGGCCGTGAAGAACATGCACGGCTGCACGGTCAACGACGTGATCGTCTCGATCTGCGCCGGCGCGGTGCGGCGCTGGCTGCTCGACCACGCCGAGCTGCCGGACGAGCCCCTCGTGGCCCAGATCCCGGTGTCGGTGCGCAGCGACGAGCAGGTGGGCACGTACGGGAACCGGATCATGCTGATGAGCGCGCCGCTCTTCACCGACGAGCCCGACCCCGTCGAGCGGCTGCTCAAGACCCACGAGGCGCTCCTCGAGATGAAGGAGCGCCACCGCGCGCTGCCGGCCGAGCTGCTCCAGGATGCAAACAACTTCATCCCGCCGGCGGTCTTCTCGCGCGCGGCGCAGCTCACCTTCAGGCTGTCCACCACCGGCTCGCTCGGCCGGCCCACCTGGAACCTCGTGATCTCGAACGTGCCCGGGCCCCAGCTCCCGCTCTACTGCGCGGGTGCGCGGCTCGAGGCGAACTACCCGGTGTCGGTGATCACCGACGGCATGGGGCTCAACATCACGGTGATGAGCTACTGCGGGCACCTCGACTTCGGGATCGTGGCCGACCGCGACCAGATGAAGGACGTGCAGTGCCTGCTGGACTGGCTCCGCGACGAGCTGGACCTGCTTGCGCCCGCCGAAACCACGGCGGGAGCGCCCTCCAACCGCTGAAAACGCGGAATCGACGGCCCCGGCGGTTGACCGCGACGGGCCGAGCGCATAGCTTCGCCGCCATGCTCCTACATCGCGCAGCCCTCACGGCCGTCGTCCTCCTCGTCGTCGGTGCCCCGAGCGCCCACGCGGCGAGCGTCTCGTTCGTCTCCGGCACCTTCAGCGCCGACCAGATCAGCTACAACGGCACGGGGGCGGAGACCAACACGGTCAAGGTCACGTTCTCGGGCGGCAACTACGTGTTCACCGAGACCGGCGCGGGAGTCACGCTCGCGGACGGCGACGGGGCCGGCGGCTGCGCGGTGGCGGCCAACGTGGGCACCTGTCCCTCGCTCGGGGTGGCCGGGATCTCGATCAGCCTCGGCACCGGGACCGACGTGGCGGACGCATCCGCGGTCGCGCCGCCGTCGGGGGTCAGCCTCTCCGGTGGCGACGGCACCGACACCCTGACCGGCGGGCCCGGCGCGGACGATCTCAGCGGCGACGCCGGCGACGACACGTTGAACGCCGGCGACGGGAACGACAGCCTGCTCGGCGGGGTCGGCACCGACACCCTCAACGCCGGGCCCGGCGACGACTCACTGCGCGGGGGTGCCGGCAACGACACGCTGAACGCCGAGGCCGGCGACGACAACCTCACCGGCGGCAGCGGCGGCGACGCGTTCGCCGGCGGGCCCGGCAACGACCACGCCGGCTTCGACGACCACACGAGCGACGTTTCCGTGACCTACGACGGCCAGCCGAACGACGGCGAGGCCGGCGAGGGCGACAACGTGACCGACGTCGAGAACCTCGACGGCGGGTCCGGCAACGACGTGCTGCCCGGCACCCCCGGCCGCAACCAGATCGACGGCAATGGCGGCAACGACGTGATCACCGGCGACGCCGGCGGCGACCGGCTGACCGGCGGTGACGGCAACGACACGATCGACGCGGGCGCGGGCGACGACAGCGTCAGCGGAAACGACGGCAACGACGGGCTTTCCGGGGGCGCCGGGGGCGACTACCTGGACGGCGGATTCGGAGCCGACACGGTCACGGGCGGTGCGGGCTACGACACCGAGAACGGCTATGACAACCGCGTCGATCCCCTCACGATCACCGAGGACGGCCAGGCGAACGACGGCGCGGCGGGCGAGGGCGACAACGTGGCGGCCGACATGGAGGAGATCGACGGCGGCTCGGCGGACGACACGATCGTCGGCGGCGACGGCCGCAACCGCCTCTACGGCGGCGGCGGCAACGACAACCTCGCGGGCGGCGGAGGCAACGACTTCCTGAGCGGCGACGAGGGCAACGACACGCTGGACGGCGGCAAGGGTGACGACGACATGAGCGGCGACGTCGGCGCCGACGTCTTCATCGGCGGCTCCGGCCAGGACGGCGCCGACTACTACACGGACGGGAACACCACCGTGTCGATCGACGGCAAGGCCAACGACGGTGAGAAGGGCGAGGGCGACAACGTCCGCACCGACGTGGAGAACGTCGCCACCGGCAACGGCGACGACAAGATCACCGGCAGCAAGGCGGGCAACGTACTCAGCGGCGGCGACGGCACGGACACGATCAACGGCGGTGCCGGCGGCGACGACATCAGCGGCAACCGGGGCAACGACAAGCTCACCGGCGGCTCCGGACGCGACAGGATCGACGGCGACTCGGGCGACGACTCGATCGACCTGCGCGACAAGGACCCCGACGACGCGTTCTGCCGCAGCGGCAAGGACTCGGTGAAGAGCGGCAGGAACGACCGGGTGTCGCCGGACTGCGAGAAGGTCAGCCGGGTCTAGCCGAGCGGCGCTGCGCTACGCGCCGGCGCCGGGAGCGCGGGCCTGGACGATCCAGCTCGAGGACGGGCCGTTCACCCTGCCGTCCGGCCCGACGAAGCCCTCGAACGCGTCGCGGATCAGCGCAGCGAGCTTCGGGCGGATTCCGTCGGCATCCTCGCCGGCCATTCGCAGGAGCTCACCGGCCGGCCCGAGGGCCATCACCAGCTCGACGGCCTCGTCCATGTCGAGGCCCATCAGGATGTCGAGGTCGCTCCGCGTGAGCGAGACGTCCTCGAAGCCCGCCGCGAAGAGCTGTGCGCTCACCGTGTCGGCGTCGGCCATCGAGAAGGGGCCGGGACCGCAGCGCGGCTCGTCGGTCTCCTCGGGCTCGTCCAGGAAGCGCTTGACCACGAGCTCCGCGCTGTGCATCCAGTCGTTGTCGAGCTTGCGGCGCCAGACGACCATGCACAGCCGCCCGCCCGGCTCGAGCGCCCGACGGACGTTGCGCATGGCGGCAACGGGGTTGGCGAAGAACATCGTGCCCATGCGGGAGAACGCGAGGTCGAACCTCTCCTCGAACCCTCCCGCCTCCACGTCGCACACCTCGAAAGCCACGTTGGCGACGCCGTTGGCCGCCGCGTCCTCCTTCGAGGCCTCGATGAACCGCTCGGCGGCGTCGACGCCCAGCACGCTCCCCTCGGGCCCGACCAGCCCGGCGATCCGCTGCGCGGTGTCGCCGAAGCCGCAGCCGATGTCGAGCACCCGCTCGCCGGGCTGCGGCTGTGCCAGCCGGATGCCCTCCTCGCCGTGGGCGCCGAGGCCCTCGGTCAGCAGGTGGCGGAAGCGGAGGAAGCGGTCGAAGAGCGGGCCGTTCCAGGCCTGGATCGCCTCCTCGTTGGCGGACACGACATCTTCCACGACCGGCAGCCTAACCCAGCTGCCGCCCAGCGCAATCTAGTTGCCCTGCGGCGCGAGGAAGACGTTCCCCGGCAGGGCGGCTCGCCGCACCTCCGTGTTCAGCGCGATCAGGTCGCCGAGCGTGTGCCGGTAGTCGATCCCGTAGCGGGAGCGGATCTCGTCGAGCGCGGGGTCGTTGCGGTAGAAGAAGCGGTCGCCCGTGCGCAGCGCCTCGAACTGGCGGGTCCAGATCGCCCGCTGGAGCTCGCCGAACTCGCTGCCGGGCACGTGCCGCTCGGAGACCACGCCCACGAACGCGTCCACCTTCTTCACCGATCCGTAGATCGCCCGCAGGCGCGCCGCCAGCGGCGTCCGGCGCACCCCCACGCGCACGTCCTCCGCGGCCGCCGGGGTACCCGCCTTCACGGGATGCCCCTCCCCGTCGAGCAGCTTCACGAAGTCGATGCTGTCGGGGTCGTCCACGGGGTGGGCCGGGTCGAGCTTGGGATCGCGCGGGAACCTGTCGCTCGCCTCGCCCGTAATCGACCGGAACGTCCTCCGCGGCGCCAGCCCGAACGCCTGTCGCATCTCGTTGTAGGCCGGCATCCCGTGGTCGCGCCCGCGCTCCACGTCGAGCGCGCCGAGGTCGGCCACGCCCTGGAAGCAGCCCGGCGTGCCGGGGGTCGTGAAGCACGCGACCGGGTCGGCCGCGCCCGGCGCGGGCATCTGGAAGAGCACGCTGCGCAGCGAGTCGTCGATCTGCTCGTCGTTCTTGTACTGCGTCTCGTTCGCCAGCCCGCTCAGGATCGAGCCGAGGCCGAGCGTCTGCACGATGTCGGGGTTGAAGAACGCCTGGCCGAGCTGCACGACCAGCGGCCGCCCGGCCACCGTGAGGTCGAACTCCCCGTGGATCATGCTGTGCGCGCGGTACGCGACGGTTGCGAACTCGTTGCCCAGCGACGGGTTCACATTCGGGTCGTACCCGCGGTAGCTCGGGAGCTTGACCCCAACGGCCGGGAGGAACTCGCGGTAGGTGATGAACTGCTGCTCGGCGCCCACCACCCGGCGCGCGATCTGGAAGCGCTCCTCCGCCGGCAGCGTGGCGGGCAGCGCGCGCACGATGCGGTTGTGCTCGCGCGCGAAGAGCGTGTGCACGGCGGTCAGCGCCATGTTTTCGTTGGCCCGCCTGTCCCCCGCCACGACCGCCGTCTGCGGCCGCAGGCGCAGCCCGCCGTCCACCACCATCGGCGGCGCGGCCGCCGCGTTCCCGCGCGCGCTTGCCCGCGGCAGGTAGCCGTCGGGCGTGAGCATCAGGCTCGCGCCGTTGTCCGCCATCAGGCCGTCGACCGGGCCCACGCGCAGCCACTCGAGCCGGTCCGGCGACCCGCCGTAGACCGACCAGCCGTCGATGAACGAGCTGACCGTGTTGACCTGCTGGCGCGGGCTCGCGGCGCTGGCGCCGGTGCCGGGCGCGGCGGCGTCGCGCGTGAACGAGAGCGAGCCGAGGTCGTTGCGGAAGCGCTCGAGCGGGTCGCCCGAGGCGAACGGGACCGGCCGCCTGTCCGTCCCGTCCTGCGCCAGCCCGAACGTGTGGTCCATGAACTGGCCCCAGGTCCAGACCCACTGGCTCACACCCCGCTCGGAGAAGATGTTCTGGCCGAGGTCGTTGAAGACCCGGTTGCTCAGGTAGCGCGAGTTCGGCCCGCCGGCGGGCGCGCCGGCGCCGTCGGCGTAACGCGCGCGGGCCACCCGCCTGTACGGCGTGCCGACCTGCCCCCAGCTGGGATGGGACAGGTTGTTGCCGGACCCGTCGAGGCTACGTGCCTCGAACCCCGACGCGCTCGACGTGAAGAGCGCCAGTCCCAGCACGCACGTCGCGAGAAGTGGCCCACGACCTCGCATGCCCCCTCAACGTGCGAGGGGGCATTGATGTCAGGGCCTACCCGTCGGTCGAGGTGTCGCCCGGGGAGCCGTGCGGCGGCACCGACACGCGCACGCCGTCGGACGCCTGCTCCGGCCCGCCGGCCTCGCGCTCGCTGAGGCTGCGCTTCTTGCGGCCGTTGCCGTTCACGTGGCCGTTCGAGGACGCCTCGCCGTCGCCGCCGCGGTATGGGCCGGGCTTGGGCCGCGGCTTGCCTCCCGGGAACGCCAGGCGCAGGATCGTGCGCTGCACCTGGCCGAGCTGCTGCGAGAACGGGCCCGTGTTGTACGGCAGCTCGTAGCGCTCGCAGATCTCCTTCACCCGCGGGGCGATCTCCGCGTAGCGCGTGCTCGGCATGTCGGGGAACAGGTGGTGCTCAACCTGGAAGCCGAGGTTGCCGCTGGCCACGTGGAAGAACGGGCTGCCCTCGATGTTGGCCGCCCCCGAGAGCTGACGGACGTACCAGCCGCCGCGCGTCTCGTTCTCGACCTCCTTCTGGCTGAAGGTGTAGGTCTGGTCCGGGAAGTGCCCGCAGAAGATGATCGCGTAGGACCACAGGTTGCGGATGATGTTGGCCGTGAAGTTGGCCTTGGCGGTCGAGACGAAGGTGCGCGCGCCGCCCTCGACCACCCGCGCGGCGACCTCCTTGACCACCTCGCGCTTGCTGTTCGCCCCGGGCATCACGCCCTTGAAGCGGGCCATCATCCGCTCGCGCCTGGACACGCGCGTCGGCTCGATGGCGGCCTTGGCGGCGCCGGCCGCCAGCGCGCTGATCAGCGGCCACGCGATGTAGTCCTTCACGATCTGGCTGCGTGCCTTGCCGATGATGCCCTTGACCTCGCGCCGGACCTGCTCCTTGGTCTTCTCGCCGGTGCGGATCGCCTCGAAGTCGAGGTCGTGGAACGCCACGCCCCACTCGAAGAACGACATCAGCAGGATGTTGTAGAAGGGCTGGAAGAGGTAGACCGGGTTCCACTTCTGGTGCGGGTCGATCCGCATGATCTCGTAGCCGAGGTCCTTGTCCTTGCCGCGGATGTTCGTGTACGTGTGGTGCACGTAGTTGTGGGAGTGCTTCCACGCCTCCGACGTCGACGCCGTGTCCCAGTCCCACGTGGTCGAGTGGATCTGCGGGTCGTTCATCCAGTCCCACTGGCCGTGCAGGACGTTGTGGCCGATCTCCATGTTCTCGAGGATCTTGGCGCTCGAGTTGGCGGCCGTGCCGAGCACCCATGCCGGCGGGAAGCGCGACGCGAGCAGCAGCACGCGCGCCATCACGGCCAGGCGCCGGTGCATGTCGATCATGCTCGTGATGTATTTGCGGTCGCGCTCGCCGAGCTCGGCGTAGACGTCGTCGTGGATGGCGTCGAACTCGCGCCCGAGCTCCTCGATCTGCTCCTTCGACAGGCGGGCGAGCGGGCTCTCGATCAGTGAATCGGTGGTCATGGGTCTCCTTGTCAGAGCTCGATCGTGATTTCGCCCTCGGGGGCGTTGATGCAGGTCCGGATCATCTCCCCTTCGCTGCCGTGGATATTCCCGTTGCGCATGTCGCGCACACGGCCCTCGCAGAGCTTTCCGACACACGTGTGGCAGATGCCCTCACGGCAGCCGTAGGGGAGCGTGAGGCCGGCCTCCTCGCCGGCCACGAGGATGGGCGTGGCTCCGTCGCACTCGGTCTCCTCGCCGCTCTTGGTGAAGGTGATCTTGCCGCCCTCGCCCTCCTCGCCGCCGCCGATCTTCGGCTGGAAGCGCTCGAGGCTGAGGCGGTCGGGGTCGCACTCCTTCTCCCAGTGCTCGATCATCGCGTCGAGCATCTCGGAGGGGCCGGAGACGAACGCCTTGCGCTCGCGCCAGTCGGGGGCGTGCTCGTCGAGGCCGATCGGCTCGAGCCGGCCCATCTCGCCGGTCTTCTGGATGTGCACCTTCAGGCCGTCGTGCTTCTCGTCGAGGTCGCGGAGCTGCTCGCGGAAGATCACGTCGTCCTCGGTGCGGGCCGAGTGCAGGTGGACCACGTCGTGCATCGCGTCCTGGCGCGAAAGATGGCGCAGCATGCTCATGATCGGCGTGATCCCGCTACCCGCGCTGATGAAGAGCAGCTTGGGCGGCAGCGGGTCCGGGAGCGTGAACGAGCCCTCCACGCCGCCGAGGCGGACGATCGAGCCCGGCTTGGCCTCGCGGACCAGGTACGGCGTGACCGTGCCCTCCTCCACGAGCTTGGGGGTCACGCTGATCCAACCGTCCGGGCGGCCCGGGTCCGAGGTGAGCGAGTACGCGCGCCAGTGGTGCACGCCGTCCACGACCACGCCGATCCGCAGGTACTGACCGGGCTGGTGGCCGGGCCAGTCGTAGCCGGGCTTGATGAAGATCGTGACCGCGTTCTCGGTCTCGGGCTCGATCCTCTCGATGCGGCCGCGCAGCTCGCGCGTGGACCACAGCGGGTTGATCAGCTCGAGGTAGTCGTCCGGCAGCAGCGGGCTGAACAGCGAGCGGACCGCATTCAGCGCGCGACGGCGGACGGGCGGTACGTCTGGTGTTGCTCCGCGCTCGGCCATGAGCGCGAGAACGTTACACAGTTCGATGTAAAGGTTGCCTGAAAGCGCGCCGCGCCGAACGGCTGCCGCGACCGGCCAACCGCACCAGCGCGAGGCCGAGCGCACCGAGCATCGCCAGCCACACGAGGCCGACCACTCCGTAGCCGGCGGCGAGCAGCCCGCCGGGCACGCCCCTCTTCTTCTCGCGCAGGAAGACCTTCTCGCCCGGGACGAAGCCGCGCGTGAAGTGCGCGCTGGCCGGGACCTCCGGTGCGGGGATGGCGGTGTCGCGCGGCAGGTACACGGGGAGGGCGAGCACCGCGCGGTCGCGCTCCATCTGCACGACCGTCTTCCAGTCGCCCCCGACCGGGACCGGGCGGGTCGTCTCGTACCGGCCCCGGCCGGTGCGGCGCAGGCGGGCCACGACCAGGCCGCCGCCCTGCCACGAGTGGACGTTGAGGAGGGCGGCGCCGCCCGCCGCGTCGCGCGGGTGGAGGCTGAGCTCCACGTTGGCGGCGCGCTTGCCGCCGATCGGCGCCGCGGGCCGCAGCGTGGCGGACGCCGAGGGCGGGTCGCTGGGCACAGGCATCTGCACGCCCCAGGCGATCACGGCGACGACGGCCGCGGCGGCGGCCAGCGGGAGCGCGACCGCGCGGCGCGCGCGCGGCTCGGGGCGCACGCGCAGCGCGCCGCCGGCGAACCCGCCGATCACTCCGGCGGCCACGGCCACGAGCGGGGCGAGCAGCATGGTCTCGGCGAGCATCGACGAGGGCCACTCGAGGGGCGCCCACACGTGCGACCAGCCCCACTCCGCCGCGAGCCCGACCGTGCCGATGCCGAGGCCGGCGATCGCGCCGAAGCGGATCGCGCGGCGCGGGTCCACCCGCAGCGCGACCAGCTCGACCACGCCCGCCTCCGCCAGGTAGAGCGGGAAGTGCGTGGTCGACTGCCCGGCCACCGGGCCGACCAGCACGGCGATCGCCGCGCGCACCACGAGGTAGAGGCCGACCGTGAAGAACGCGCCGCCGGGGCCGCTGCGCACCCGTGCCGCGACCAGCGCCACCCCGGCCGCGAGCATGATCAGCACGGGGTCGAGCACCAGCCGGAACTGCGGCAGGCCGAAGTCGTACTCGGCCTGGAAGGTGGAGAGCCCGATCAGCAGCGCGCCGGGGAGCGTGAGGTCGCCGACCTTCGCGAGCAGCGCGGATCGGCCGCTCCCGAGCTCGCCGGCCACGCGCCGGCCCTCGGTCAGCAGGATCCACAGCCCGAGCGTGGCGAACGAGGCGGCGCCGATCAGGATCAGGTGCGTCGGGCCCCAGAGGGTCACGTCCTGGCCGAAGAGGCGGTGCCAGGTGTCGTCGAGCGGGAACGCGAGGAGGGCGAGGCCACCGAAGAGCGCGATCACGAGGCCGCCGACCGGAGCGTGCCAGCCGTTCGGGAGGCGGATCGATGACGAGGTCTGCTCGTGGCGAGCGAGCACGATCGCGACGATCCCCGCGAAGAAGAGGCCGAACAGGCCGACGAGGATGAAGTAGTGCGCGGGGTTGGCCAGCGGGCCGGCGTCGCGCCCGTTGTCGATGTGCAGCGAGATGTCCCAGTACATCCCGAACAGGGCGATCAGCAGCGAGCCCGAGAGGAGATCGCTCGGCAGGGAGGCCCAGCCGGGCAGGTGCGAGACCCTCGACGAGCCCTCGGCCAGCCGCGCGAGCAGGCGGCCGCGGCCCGACACGTGTCCCGCGAGCGGGATCCCCATCACGGCCGTGATGACCATGGCCATCGCCGTGGCGATCACGATCTGCGACGTGGCGGCCCCTCCGGCTGGACTCGACTGGCTGGCGATCAGGTCGATCATCTGCTCCCCCGTCTGTTGGCTGCCGACCGGCGGCGGTGCCCGCCCGTCGGTCCTTGCTGTACGTATGTTCAATATGAACGTATGTCAAACAAGCTAGGGTGGAGCTCGTCACAGATGGCCCCGCCAAGTCACCGACAACAGCTCCTCGACGGCGCGCTCGAATGCCTGCGGACCAAGGGCTACGCCCGCACCACCGCGCGCGACATCGCCGCTGCCGCGAACGCCAACCTCGCCTCGATCGGCTACCACTTCGGGTCGAAGGACGCGCTGCTGAACGAGGCGGTCATCGCGGTCTCCGAGGAGTGGGCGCGGAAGATGGAGGCGGCGGCATTCGCGGGCGAGGGAGCGTCAGCGCTCGACCGGATGGCCAGCTCGTGGATGGCGATGTTCGACGCGTTCGAGGAGGAGCGGCCGCTGCTCGTGGCGTTCGTGGAGGCGATGGCCCAGGCGCAGTGGTCCGACGACCTGCGCGAGGCGATGGCCGCCAGCTACCGAGGGCTGCGCGACACGGTCGGGGACATGGTCAGCCGCAGCTTCGGCGAGGACCCCGCGGCCGCCGCGGCAGACCCGCGCGTGGTCGCGTCCTACCTGATGGCGGTCTTCGACGGCTTCGTGCTCCAGTGGCTGATCGACCCGGAGGACACGCCGAACGGCGAGACGCTGATCGCCTCGCTGGGCGCGGCGCTCGCCGCGGCGATGGCCGCCGCCCCGGCGGGCTAATGAGGTTCCGGGGTGGGCTCGGCGGGTAGGTTCCCGGCATGACAACCACGGCCAAGACCGACCGCGTCCCCGTCCCGCGCGACAGCGAGAACGACTACACCCGCGACGCCGCCGGCCGGCGCGCCGAGTTCGTCCGCGAGCAGACCGGCACCGAGCTCGAGCACGTGACGAGCTACTCGTTCGACCCCTCGATCCTGACCGGCAACGTCGAGCAGTTCGTGGGCGTGGCGCAGGTGCCTATCGGGCTGGCGGGCCCGGTGCTCGTGAACGGCGAGCACGCCCAGGGCGAGTTCTACGTGCCGCTCGCCACCGCCGAGGGCACGCTCGTGGCCAGCTACAACCGCGGCATGCGCCTGCTGTACGAGGCCGGCGGGGTGAAGACCACGATCATGGACGACCGCATGCAGCGCGCGCCGGCGTTCCTGTTCGAGAGCGCGCGCGAGGCGCGCGACTTCCGCGACTGGATCGACGAGCACTTCGACGAGATCAGGGCCGCGGCCGAGGCCACCACGCGCTCGGGCAAGCTCCAGGACATCGAGCGCTACACCGCCGGCCGCATCCTCTACACGCGCTTCAACTACACGACCGGCGACGCGGCGGGCCAGAACCTCACCGGCAAGGCCACCGCCGCGGCGTGTGCGTGGATCAAGGCCAACAACCCGACCATCGAGCACTTCTTCCTCGAGTCCAACTTCGCCACCGACAAGAAGAGCTCGCAGGTGAACATGCTCAACACGCGCGGCAAGCGCGTGGTGGCCGAGGCGACGATCCCGAACGAGCTGTTCAAGCGGATCATGCGCTCGGACTCGGAGCTGATGTACCGCGCTCGGCAGGTGTCCAACCTCGGCGGGTTCATGTCGGGCGTGAACAACAACGGCGCCCACTCGGCCAACGGGATCACCGCGATGTTCATCGCCACCGGGCAGGACGCGGCCAACGTGGCCGAGTCCTCGGCGGCGTTCGTGTACGCCGAGCTGCGGCCCAACGGCGACTACTACTACTCGGTCACGATCCCGTCGCTGATCGTGGCCACCTACGGCGGCGGCACCGGGCTGGCCACGCAGCGCGAGTGCCTGGAGATGCTCGACTGCTACGGCAAGGGCAAGGTGCGCAAGTTCACCGAGATCGTGGCGGCCACGGTGCTGTGCGGCGAGCTGTCGCTGGGCTCGGCGATCGTGGCGGAGGAGTGGGTCGAGGCCCACGACCTCTTCGGCCGCAACCGCTGAGCGGTCAGGCCCTTAGAAGACGATCGCCTGGCGCACGGCCTCGCCGCTTGCCAGGCGGTCGAAGCCCTCGTTCACCTCGTCGAGCGCGATCGTGTGCGTGAGCAGGCGGTCCACCGGCAGCAGGCCGGCCTGGTAGAGGGCGATGTAGCGCGGGATGTCGATCGCCGGCACCGACGAGCCCAGGTAGGACCCGCGGAGCACGCGCTCCTCGGCCACCAGGCTCACCGCGGGTATCGAGAGCATCTTGCTCGGGTGCGGGAGCCCCACCGTCACCGTGGTTCCGCCGCGGCGAGTGGCCGCGTACGCGTCGGCAAGCACGCGCTCGCTGCCCACGGTCTCGATCGCGCTGTCGGCGCCGCCGCCGGTGGCCAGGCGCACCTCCTCGACCGCCCCCTCCCCCGCCTGCACCGTGTGCGTGGCGCCCAGCTCGCGCGCCAGCTCCAGCTTGGCGGGCACCACGTCGACGGCCACGATCTGCGCCGCGCCGGCCACCTTCGCGCCGAGCAGCGCGGCCAGGCCCACGCCGCCCAGGCCGAAGACCGCCACGCGGTCGCCCATCCGCACGCTGGCCGAGTTGACCGCGGCTCCCACGCCCGTGAGCACCGCGCAGCCGAACAGCGCTGCGATCTCGTACGGCAGCTCCGGGTCCACCTTCACGGCGGAGCGCGCCGAGACCACCACCTGCTCGGCGAACGCCGACACCCCGAGGTGGTGGTGGAGCTCCTCGCCGCCGTGGCCGCGCCAGCGCCGCTCGCCGCCGAGCAGCGCGCCGGAGGCGTTGGCGGCCGCGCCGGGGTCGCACAGGGGCGGGCGGCCGGAGAGGCACGGCTCGCACAGCCCGCAGGCCGGGACGAACGACATCACCACGTGGTCGCCGGGCTCGAAGCCGTCGGCGTCGGGCCCAACCTCGACCACCTCGCCGGCCGCCTCGTGGCCGAGCACCATCGGCATCACGCGCGGGCGCGAGCCGTCGATCACCGACAGGTCCGAGTGGCAGAGCCCGGCCGCGCCCACTCGCACGAGCAGCTCACCCGGGCCGGGCGAGCCCAGCTCCAGGTCGGCGATCTCGAGCGGGCGCGACTCGGCGTAGGGGGCGGGCAGCCCCATCTCGCGGAGCACGGCGCCGCGGACCGTCACGACGCCACCTCGCTCGGCACCAGCCGCTCGAGCGCGCCGCGCAGCCGCTCCGGGATCTCCACGGGCCGGCGCTCCCCGCGGTCCACGAACACGTGCACGAACCAGCCCGTGGCCACCGGCTCGTCCTCCCCCCGCCGCGTGACCGCCAGCTCGTATCGCACGCTCGAGCGCCCGAGCTTGCCCACGCGCATGTGCACCTCGAGCGCGTCCGGGAAGGCCACCGCCGCGCTGTACTCGCAGTGCGACTCGGCGCACACGCCGATCACGTCGCCGCCCTCGATGTCGAGCCCGCCCTCGGTGATGAGCCAGGCGTTGATCGCCGTGTCGAAGTACGAGTAGAACTCCACGTTGTTCACGTGGCCGTACACGTCGTTGTCCTTCCAGCGCGTCTGGAGGGGCGCGCTGTGCGGGTAGCCCTCGATCACTCTTCGGCCCGGCGCTTGAGCCCCTCCGCCGCGCCGCCCAGCAGGAAGTCGCGCACCTTGCCCTCGACCGGCCCGCGCAGCAGCATGCCGAGCATCCGACCGGGATCGGCCGCGAGCCCGTAGGTCGCGCGCGTGCGGCCGTCGCCGAGGTCCTCGAGCGTCCACCAGCCCTCGAGCGACTTCGTGTCGCCCTTCTCCTGCACCCAGCGGACGCCCGTGGGCTCCTCGTAGCTGAAGCGCAGCAGCGCGCGCACGCTCTTGACCTTGGCGTCCGACTCGGTCTCCACCAGCTCGGCCCGGCCGTCGGCGTCGCGCTCCAGCACGTCGACCTCCTGCAGCGAGCCCTGCCACTCCGGAGCGTTCTTGATGTCGGCCGCGATCTCGAAGCAGCGCTCCACCGGCGCGTCGATCTCCACGGTGCGCTCGCCCTCGATCAGGCCCATCGGCAACCCCTTCGCTCGCTCACGCGCCGGAAGGTAACGCAGGAGCTACTTCTTGCGCTGCCAGTTGCCCCTGATCAGGATCGTGTAGCCGCAGACCCCGTACGGACCGCTGTAGTTCTCCTGCTTCGGGCGGACGGCCGGGAACCAGCCGCCGCTGCAGTTGCCGCTGTCCGTGTTGCCGTCCGCGTTGGCCGGGATCGGCGTGTTCGGGTCCTCCATCGTCAGGAAGAGGCTGTCGTAGGCGTAGATGTGCGACTTCTTGTTGTACGTGACGGACACGGGCAGGTTCACGTTGTACGTCTTCGTGGTGTTGGGCTTCTGCGTGAGCACCTTGGTCTGGCGCCTCCCGAGGCAGCACGCGGCCTCCCCGCTGTTCTCGGAGCGCAGGGACTCGAGGATCGCCGCGCGCATCGGCCCCGGCTGGGGCCCGACCTTGATCTTGACCTGCGTGATCGTTCCCGTGCCCGGCACCACCATCCCCTCGGCCGGGTTGAAGATCGCGCCGCTCGTGGTCCAGCTGCACGACGGGACCTGCTGGAAGTAGATGAAGCTCTGGCAGCTCGCCTGCGAGTTGGCCTGGCGGCCGAGGTTGGCGCCGAACCACTTCGCCTCCGCGCTCGGAGCGGCCACGAAGAGGATTCCTAT
>JAXDJC010000240.1:0-3491 GCA_034663685.1 Thermoleophilaceae bacterium | reverse complement strand
GCCACGATCGACGCGCTCCGGGCCGAGGGGATCGACTCCAAGCCCTACCTCCCGGCGATCCACCTGATGAGCTACTACCGCGAGGCCTTCGGCCACCGCGAGGGCGAGTTCCCGGTCTGCGAGGACGTGGCCGCCCGCTCGCTGGCGCTGCCGTTCTTCCCGGCGCTCACGGAAGCGCAGGTCGAGCGCGTGGCCGGCGCGCTGCGCGGGATCCTTCAGCCCTCCTAGGGCGCGCGCCGCACCGGCTTGACGTAGGCCACGAGGCCCGGCAGCCCCGAGCGCGGCAGCCGCTTGGCGCTCACGTAGAACCCCGCGCTCTCGTAAAGCGCCCGGGCCTCCGCGTTGCCGGCTGAGGTCTCGAGCGACACCCCCGTCATCCCGCGTTCGGCCGCCAGGTGCTCGGCCTCGGCGAGCAGGGCCCGCGCGGCACCGGCCCGGCGGTGGCGCTCGTAGGTGGCCAGCGAGTCGACGTAGAGCGTGCCGGCGGGTGGGGGAGGGGCCACCTCGAGGCCGAGGCGGTGCAGGCGCAGCGTCTGGCGCCAGGTCCATGGCGGCGTGCGCAGCAGCAGCACCCGCAGGAACCGCCGCGCGCGCCGCTCGAGCTCCCCGGCCGGGAAGGCGGCCATGGCAGCGGCCACCGTGCCGTCCCGCTCGGCCACCCACGCCACCTCGCCACTCGCGCTGTTGCCCGAGCGCCGGAACGCCGCCCGGAGCACGCGCAGCGAGCTGTCGCGGTCACCGGCGAATCGCTCGAGCATCGCGGCCGCGCTCACGTGGATCAGCTCGGCCACCGCCTCGGCGTCCTCGGCCAGGGCGGGCCGCACCCGCGGCGCGCCGGCCGCGCCTCCGTCAGCCAAGCGCCGCGACCGCGGCCCTGAGCCCGTCCTCGAGCGCCGTCGGCTCCCAGCCCAGCTCCTCCTGTGCCCTGGTGGAGTCGGGAGCGGCGTTCCAGAGAAGGAAGTGGAGCTGCCCGCGCGAGGCGATCGGCGGCAGGCCCGTGGCGTTCGCGATCGCCTCGCCCGCCACGGCCAGCGGCCGGGCCACCCCGGCCGGGATGGTGGGCGGCACCCGCCCGGACCCCGCCGTGCGAGTGACGGCCGCGGCAAGCTCCCGCAGCGTCACGTGCCGGTCGCAGAGGATGTAGCGCTCGCCGTCGCGCCCGCGATCGGCCGCCAGCAGGTGACCGCGGGCCACGCCGGCGTCGAAGCACAGGCCCAGGCCGCCGGGCGTGAGCGCAGGCAGCCGCCCCCGGATCAGCGGCTCGAACAGCTCGTGGTCGAGGGAGACGCTCGACGCCGGAGTGGGCCCGTAGACGCCGGCGGGGTTGCAGATCACGAGCTCCATGTCGCCGCGCGCCGCCAGCGCCAGCTCCTCGGCGTGCTGCTTCGAGCGCTCGTACGCGGTGCCCTTCGGGTAGTCCGCCACGCGCGACTCGTCGAACCGCGCGCCGCGGTCGGCATGGAACACGTCGATGGTGCTCGTATGGACCAGCCGCCGGACCCCGGCCGCGGCCGCCGCGCGCACCACGGTCTCGGTCCCGCGCGCGTTCACGCGCTCGAAGATCGACTCGTCCTTCAACCACTGCTCCGGGAGCCCCATGGCGTTGAACACGAGCTCGCACCCGCTCACCGCGGCCGCAACGGACTCCGGATCGGTCACGTCGCCCCGCACGAGCTCCACGCCGTCGGGAAGGAGCCGCGCCGCCCGCTCGGGGTCGCGCACGAGCGCGCGCACGCCGTCGCCGCGAGCGAGCAGGGCCCGCGCCACGGCGCCGCCCACCTTCCCGGTCGCGCCGGTCACGAGCGCGCGGGTCACTCGATCCCGCTGCGCCGCACGTGCTCGTCGATGGTCGCGCGCACCCAGCGCTTGGTGTCGCCGTCGGCGATCCGGAAGCGCCCGAGCAGCTCGCCCTGCTTGGTGAGCGGAAGCCCGGCGATCTCCCACCGCACCGCCAGCCGCTCGAACAGCATCTCCGTGTGGCGCTGCCAGAGGTCGTCCGCCGACGCGGCCGCGCCACCGGGCGCCTCGCGCAGCTTGGCGGCGGTGCCGGCCGACACCCGGTCGCGGAGCGTGAGCACGTTGCCCTCGGCGTCGCGGTACTCGGTCGAGGCCGTGGCCGCCGGCCCCTCGCGCCCGCGCTTGCGCCCTCGCTTGCCCATGGCGGCGACCCTACCGGACGTAGACTGCCCCGCCATGTCGCGTTTCAGCGAAGGCCAGGACCCGCTCTTCCAGGCGATCAACTCGTCGGTGGCGTTCGACTACCGGCTGGCTCCGTACGACCTCGAGCAGTCGTTCGCGCACGCGCGGATGCTGGCCCGCTGCGGGATCATCGAGGCGGCCGACCTCGCCGAGATCGAGCGCGGGCTGACCGAGGTGCGCGACGAGATCGACACCGACCGCTTCGAGGTCAAGCCGGACGACGAGGACATCCACATGGCGATCGAGCGCCGCCTGACCGAGCTGGTCGGAGCCGCCGGCGCCAAGCTGCACACCGCCCGCTCGCGCAACGACCAGGTGGCCACCGACGTGGCGCTGTTCGTGCGCGCCCACAGCCTGAGCGCGCGCGAGCTCAGCCGCGACGTGATGATCGCCCTGATCGACCTCGCCGAGCGCCATCTCGACTGGCCCATGCCCGGCTACACACACCTCCAGCGCGCCCAGCCGGTCTATCTCTCGCACCACCTGATGGCCCACTTCTGGAAGCTGAACCGCGACTCGACCCGCTTCGAGATGTGTCTCGGCGGCGCCGACGAGCTGCCGCTCGGCGCGGGCGCCCTGGCCGGGGTGAGCTTCAGGACCGACCGGCGCGGCGTGGCCGAGGAGCTGGGCTTCGGCGCGGTGGCGGAGAACTCGATCGACGCGGTCTCGAACCGCGACTTCGTGCTCGACTACCTCTCCGCCGCGGCCATCTGCGCCACCCACCTGTCCCAGCTCGGCGCGGAGATCGTGCTCTGGTCGAGCCAGGAGTTCGGCTTCTGCGAGCTGCCGGACGCCTTCTCCTCGGGCTCGAGCATCATGCCCCAGAAGAAGAACCCGGACGCGGCGGAGCTGCTGCGCGCCAAGGCCCCGCGCGTGGTCGCCCACCTGGCCGGCCTCCACGGCGTGCTCCACGCCCTGCCGCTCACCTACAACAAGGACCTCCAGGAGGACAAGGAGCACCTGTTCGACGCGGTCGACACGATCGAGCTGTCGCTCCAGGTCGCGCGCGAGATGCTGCGCGGCATCTCCTTCCGTCGCGAGCGCCTGGCCGAGGCGGCCGCCGACGAGATGCTCGGGGCCACCGACATCGCCGACCTGCTGGTGCGCCGCGGCGTGCCGTTCCGCGAGGCGCACGGGATCGTCGGCGGGCTGGTGCGCCACGCGATCGACACCGGCCGGTCGCTCTCGGAGTTGCCGGTGGAGGAGGTGACCGAACGCGCCCCGCAGCTCGACTCCGGCCTCGCCGACGTGCTCCGCCGCGAGTCGGTCCTCGAGTCCAAGGTCTCCGAGGG
>JAXDJC010000152.1:0-3290 GCA_034663685.1 Thermoleophilaceae bacterium | reverse complement strand
TCTCCATGATCCTGCGCTGCTCGCGCGACTGGACGAGCGCCACCAGGCCGCCCTCGCGGAACGCCTCCACGATCTTCTGCGGGTCGGGCCACGACGGCAGCCCGCCGGCCGCGCCGCGCTCCACCCGCACCTCCACCGTCTTCATGTACTCGCGCATGAGCGCAGAGAGGTGGTCGCGCAGCCACGGCACGCCCGAGAACTGGAGCACGTGGGTCAGCTCGTGGAGCACGATCCAGCGCAGGAAGCTGTCGCGGTCGGCGGACAGCTCGCGCACCGCCTTGTTCAGGTTGGGCCCCACGAACAGCAGCCGCGGCGTGGCCTCGGCCTCGAGCAGCGAGAGCTCGTACTGGCCGAGCACGCGCTGGGACATGTAGCCCATCACGAGGCCCGACTCGGCCGCGAGGGTGGCGCCGGTCACCGCGCGCAGCGGCCCCGCAAGCGGGCCGGCCGACTCGAGCCGGCTGGAGAGGCGGTCGGAGACCGGGCCCAGCATCTTGCAGAGCGAGGAGAGGTTCACCTCGGCCCACTCGGCGCGGTCCACCACCTCGGGCGGCGGAATCGGCGCGGCGGGCTCGAGCGCGGTGTAGTGGCGCAGGTGGCCCTCGGCCTCGTCCACCATCGCCTGGAGGTCGGCGTCGATCTCCGCCGGCCCGCCGCCGCCGGAGGCGAAGCGCGCGATCTGGCGGGCGAGGGACCAGTCGACCATTCGGTGTTGAACGCTACCGGTGCTGGGTACTGTGGGGACCCGATGGCTAGCGAGCACACGAGCATCCTCGGCGCCTCCGGGCGCAATGGCGGCGAGCGCCGCGAGGACGAGCGGACCGAGCCGGTGGACTACGCGGCGATCAACCTCGTCTACGCGAGCCTGTTCGCCGGCGTCATCTACCTGACGCGCGAGCGCGCGCGCGAGGAGCCGATCGCGCTGCACGAGCTGGTGCCGATGTCGGCCGCCACGTTCGCGCTCTCGAAGGTGATCGCGCGCGAGAAGGTGGGAACGTGGCTGCGCGAGCCGTTCGTGGAGCACGAGGACGGCGTGGCCAAGCCCCAGGGCCGGCGGCTCCAGCGGGCGATCGGCGAGCTGGTCACATGCACGCGCTGCGTGGGTGCGTGGAGCGCTCTCGGCGTGGTCGGGCTGAGGCTCGCGGCGCCTGATGCCGGGCGCAACGTGGCGAACGTTCTGGCCGTGTCGGGGGCCAACGACTGGCTCCAGGCGGGGTTCAAGGCGCTCTGCTCAAGGGCTGACTGAAGTCCACCCGACCGGGTGGTCGGGGCTATACGGCCGGGGGTTCTTGACCCCCCACTCACCCGCAGTTTCCGGATAAACGGCCGAAGCCCGATTTGCTTTTTCGGTGCCGGGCGGTGCAGGGTCGGGCCATCCAGGGGGGCGAGAAATCCGGACCCCGGACTCAACTCCTCGGATGACGTTCGACTCGCACCTGAAGGGGGCGCTCATGGGCGGATTGGCCCGCACTGCCGCATGCCGTTTTTCGATCCTGATCACGATGGCGATCACGTGTCTCGCGTGGGGGTCGCCCGACGCTCGAGCGGGCACCTTCGACGTGCTGGCCTGCGACGCCGCCCCGGGCGGCGCGTACAGCTCGTGGACGGCGCAGCCCGGCGACAAGATGTGGGCCGGCGTGAACTGCCCGACGGCTGGGCGCGAGGCGGGCGGGCTGTTCGCGGGGTCGGGGGTGAACGTCGGAACGATCCAGCCGTTCGCTGCCTCGCAGCAGTACTTCGACGCGCCGCCCGGGACGTCGATCGTCTACTTCGGCGCGCGGTACATGTTCAGGCGCTTCGATCCGTACTGGCGGCTCGGCCTGTTCGCCGACACGACGATGCTGCACGGCTGCGAGCCGGCGACGAAGGAGACCGGGTGCTTCTTCAGCTCCGAGTCGACGGGCGTGGACTCCACATGGGGCTGGTCCGCGGGTCAGGTGCACCGGGTGTCTGCGATCACGGCGTGCGGCAGCGGCACGGGATGCCGTAGCGACGCGGCCGCCCCGAGCGGCGACCGGGCCGGCGTGCGGATCTACAGCGCGACCGTCCGGGTCTTCGACGACTCGGCACCGGCGCTGTGGGACGTGGGGTCCGGAGCGCTGACCAACGGCGCGTGGCAGCGCGGCACCCAGCCGATCGGGTACGCGGGCAGCGACAACGTGGGCCTGCGGCGAACGCGGTTGTGGGTCGATGGGAAGCAGCTGCGTGACGACGCCCGCGACTGCGACTTCACGAGGCGCAAGCCGTGCAACGACATCACGTACGACACGTACTCGGTGAACACCGAGGGCCTCGCGGACGGGCAGCATGATCTGCGCGTGGAGGGCGTGGACGCGGCCGGAAACTCGGGGTCGCTCGTTGGCGGCTTCCGCAGCGACAACACACCGCCGGACGAGCCGCAGGCCGTCGTGCTCGAGGGTGGCAGCGGCTGGCGCCAGACGAACCAGTTCAAGCTGAGCTGGCGCAACCCGGCGAGCGCGTCACCGATCTCGATTGCGCACTACGAACTGTGCAACACGGAGACGGCCGCCTGCAGCTATGGCGCGCGGTCCGGGGACGGCATCGCCTCGATATCGGACCTGTCAGTACCCGCGCCGGGCCACTACACGGTGCGGCTGTGGCTGCAGGACTACGCGGGGAACGTGTCGACGGCGAACATGTCGGACCCGGTGGAGTTGAGGTTCGACGACGTGCCGCCGGGGGAGGCGGAGCCCCAGCGTCGCAATGGGTGGTTGAACGCTGCGGAGGCCGAGGGTTACGAACAGAGCATTCGCTACAGCGAGCAAGCTGCCCCTGTCTCAGGAATCGTCGGGTACTCGGTCTCAACAGATGGGTCTGATCCGGACAGCACGCTCGATGTGCTTGGCGATGTTGTACGCCTGAACTCGCTAGCGGAGGGGACCACCACGTTCAAGGCCCGCTCTATATCGGGATCGAACGTCCCATCGAGGATCGTCGGAACAACTCAACTGCGTGTCGACAAGTCTGCGCCGGTCGCGCGCGCGACCGATACACCAGACCCGGCTGCTTGGGCTCGTACCCCGGTAGAGGTCAGTCTCGCTGCCTCGGATCAGGAGCACCTCTCGGGGATGGCCCCGGCCGATCCTAGCCTCCCGCTTGAGAAGGGCGGCTTCATCGCCTATCGCCTCGATGGAGGCGACGAGCAAGCAGTGCGAGGGGCCATCGCACGCGCGACCTTCGGTGACGACGGGCAGCACAGCATGACGTTCGCGGCCGTCGACGTCGCCGGTAACCGGTCGCCCGAGAAGGCGGTCAGCTTCAAGATCGAC
>JAXDJC010000096.1:0-22417 GCA_034663685.1 Thermoleophilaceae bacterium | reverse complement strand
GTGGTGAGCACCGCCTGGATGTCGGTGCCGAGGAGCATCTTGCCGCCGTTGGGCAGCAGCGAGACGCTGGTCTGGATCGGCAGCCTCTTGCCGGTGGCCTTGAACGCCTCGCGCACGCCGAACACCGCGGCCTTGACCTCGAGGATGTCCTGCGCGGTCTCGATGATGAGCAGGTCGGCGCCGCCGTCGATCAGGCCCTGGGCCTGCTCGGTGAAGATCGTGACCAGCTCGCCGAAGCGGATCTGGCCGAGGGTCGCGTCGTCGCTCGCGGGGAGCATGCCGGTGGGGCCGATCGAGCCGGCCACGAAGCGGTCCTCGCCCACGGCCTCGCGGGCGATCTGCGCCGCCTTGACGTTGATCTCGACCGTGTGCTCGCCGAGCCCCCACTCGTCGAGCTTGAGGCGCGAGGCCTGGAAGGTGTCGGTCTCCACCACCATCGCGCCGGCCTCGACCATCGACTCGTGCACGCCCCTGATCACATCCGGGCGGTTGAGCACGAGCGCCTCGTGGCACTTGCCCTGCAACCCGCCGTAATCCTCGGGCGTGAGCTCGAACATCTCGAGGGTCGCGCCCATGCCGCCGTCGAAGACGACGATGCCGGATTTGGTGGCTTCGATGAAGTCGCGCATGAGCCCATTGAGGCTAGCGGCGGTGCTCTACCGCTACCGTCCGCCGCCCGCCGTGTTAGCGATCTCGATGCGAGCCAAGCTCTCCCTCGTCGCCGCGCTCGCGGTGGTCGCGCTCAGCGCCGCACCGGCCGGCGCCGCCACCGACCCGCTGCGTGCCCAGCAGTGGAACCTCGACATCGTGGAGTCCGACGCGGCCCACTCGACCGCCACGGGCGCGGGCGCGATCGTCGCGGTGATCGACACCGGTGTGCTCGCCACCCATCCGGACCTCGGAGGGCGCCTGCTGCCCGGCCACGACTTCGTGGACAACGACGCCACCCCGCAGGACGGCAACGGGCACGGCACGCACGTGAGCGGGATCGTGGCGGCCAACGAGGGCAACGGCGTGGGCATCGCCGGCGTGGCGCCGGGCGCCGCGGTGCTGCCGCTGCGCGCGCTCGGCGACGACGGCAGCGGCGACACCGCCAACGTGGCCAAGGCGATCGACTACGCGGTCGCGCACGGCGCGCAGGTGATCAACCTCAGCCTTGGCTCGGACGTGCCGCTGGTGGGCGCTGCGGGGGACACCGACTTCAACGCCGCGCTGGGCCGCGCCGCGGCGGCCAACGTGACGATCGTGGCCGCGGCCGGCAACAACTCCGTCCCGATCTGCGAGCAGCCCTCGATCCAGGGGGCGGTGCTGTGCGTCGGCTCGATCGACAAGCGGCGCGAGCGCTCGAGCTTCTCGAGCTCGCCCGGCGCCCGCGGTCTGATGGCGCCCGGCGGCTCCGCGCTGCCGATCACCGGCGAGGACGTGCTCTCCACCTGGAACGACGGCAAGTACCAGGAGGTGGCCGGCACCTCGCAGGCCACGCCGCACGTCTCGGGCGTGGCGGCGCTGCTCGTGTCGCTCGGGTTGCGCGGTAAGGCCGTGGCCGACCGGATCCTCGCGACCGCCACCGACGCTGGACCGGCGGGCTATGACGACGTCTACGGCTCCGGCATCCTGAACGCCAAGGCCGCGGTGGCCGGGCTCACCCCGCCCGGTGGAGGCGGCGGCGGGAGCAAGGGCAAGGCCTCGGTCGCGACCACGCACAGCATCAAGACCGTCCTCAAGAAGGGCATCCACGTGACGTGCCGCGCGGCCAGCGCAGGGCGCTGCACAGCGCGCATCGTCTCCGGGTCGACCACGATCGCCTACGGCTCCACGAAGGCGAACGCCGGGCAGACCGTGAGCGTGACGGCGAAGGTCACGAAGGCGGGCAAGAGCCTGCTCACGAACGCCAAGAAGAATGTGAGCGCGAGGGCCGAGATGGCCATCCCGGGCGCTCCCACCAGAACCAAGAATCTGACGCTGCTCCGCTAGTAGGCTGCCCGGATGGGCCATCGCCGGGGGCTGGCCGGAGCGGCGGCCGCGATCGCGATCCTCGCGACAGGCGCGGCGCCCGCGGGGGCCGCCGTGACCGACGGGCACGCCCGCTTCGAGGTGCTCACCCCGACCCTGATCCGGCTCGAGTACGCCGCCGACGGCCGGTTCGAGGACCGGCCCAGCCTGACGGCGACCAACCGCGGGCTGCACGCCGCATACACGACGTCGGTCCGGCACGGGATCCGCGTGATCCGAACGAGCCGGATGACCCTTCGATACCGCCGCGGCTCGGGGGCGTTCGCGGCCGGCAACCTGCTCGTGCTGATCCGGCGTGACGGGAAGACGGTGCGCGTGCACCCGCGCTTCGGCCCGCCGCCCGGCACCCCGCCCGATCCACCCAACCCGCCGGCGCGCACCCAGGCCCCGGCCAACCCGGACCCGAACCCCGGCCCGCGTACCTCCGGCAACCTCGGCGGCTGGGCGCGCGGCCTCGACGACCAGGACAAGCCGGTGCCGCTCGCGGACGGCCTGCTCTCGCGTGACGGCTGGTACCTGCTCGACGACACGCGCTCGCCGCTGCTCACGAGCGCCGGGGCCGGCTTCGCCACCCGGCCCTCGCACGCCGGCGGCTACCAGGACGGCTACCTGTTCGGCTACGGGCTCGACTACCCCCGCGGCCTGCGCGACCTGCGCTCGCTGAGCGGCGCCGCGCCGCTGCTCCCGCGGCGCGCTTTCGGCAACTGGTTCTCGCGCTACTGGCCCTACGGGGCGGCCGACCTCCAGGGGATCGTCGATCGCTTCCGCTCCGAGCGCGTGCCCCTCGACGTGCTCGGGATCGACACCGACTACAAGGCGCCGGTGGCGCAGTTCGCTTCGATCGCGGACACGGTCCTCGGCCGCGATCCGACCTTCCCCTACTCCTGGAACGGGTGGGACTGGAACCGCGACCTGTTCCCCGATCCGAAGGGATTCGTGGACTCGCTCCACGCGCGCGGCCTCGCGACCTACCTCAACGTGCACCCGTCGATCGGCAGCAAGGACCGGCACTGGGCCGAGGCGCAGCAGCGCTCGGGCGGACTGATCGCCCCCACGAGGACCGCGTGCGGCTACTTCATGGCCGACACCGCCGACTGCGGTGTGTTCGACTGGACGGATCCCAAGCACCTCGACGCCTACTTCGCGCTGCACGCTCCGTTCGAGCGACAGGGCGTGGACTTCTGGTGGCTCGACTGGTGCTGCGACGAGTCGCGTGCCCACGCGGCCGGCCTCACCGAGGACACCTGGATCAACTCGCTGTACGCGCGCCGCCAGCGCGCCCGCGGCAGCCGCTGGCCGGCGTTCTCGCGGATCGGGTCGTCCTACTGGGCGTACTTCGGCCAGCAGGAGCCGGGCGCGTTCGCCGAGCACCGCCAGACGATCCACTTCACCGGCGACGCGGCGGCCACCTGGGACGTGCTCGACTTCGAGAGCCGCATGAGCGTTGCCGAGGGCAACCTCGGACTCCCGTACGTGAGCCACGACATCGGCAGCTTCAAGGGCAAGCACCTCGACGACGACATGTACGTCCGCTGGATCCAGGCCGGCGCTCTCGGCCCGATCAACCGCCTGCACTCGAACCACGGCGACCGGCTGCCCTGGGACTACACGGGCGACGCCGCCCGGATCGCCGCCGACTTCCTCAGGCTGCGCGGCTCGCTCGTGCCCTACCTCTACACGCTCGCGCGCGAGTCGCACGACACCGGGCTTCCGATGGTGCGCGGCATGTACCTGCGCTGGCCGAAGCGCGAGGACGCCTATCGCTACGACCGCCAGTACATGCTGGGCGGCGACCTCCTGGTGGCGCCGGTCGGGACCCCCGGCAACCCGGCGAAGAAGACGGTCTGGTTCCCGCCCGGCGACTGGGTCGACTACTTCACGGGCGAGCGCCACCACGGGCCCGCGGTGGAGGAGCTGACGGTGCCGCTCGAGCGCATGCCGCTCTTCGCCCGCGCCGGCGCCGTGCTCCCCTCGCAGGCGTACGAGCCGACCGACGCCGCGCCGGGCTCAGCCCCGCTGACTCTCACCACCTGGGCGGGCGCCGACGGCGCGTTCCGGCTCTACGAGGACGCGGGCGACGGCCGCGACTACCGCCGCGGCGCCTTCGCGTTCACGCGGATCGCGCACGACGACCGCGGGGCGGCCGGCACCGTGGTCACGATCGGGCGCTCGCGGGGCGCCTTCCGGAGCGCCAAGCGGCGCGCGTGGGAGCTGCGCGTGGTGGGGGTCGAGCGGCCGGGCTCGGTGCGCGTGGCCGGGCGCCCGGTGGAGGGCTGGGCCTACGACGCGGCCGGCCGCACGTTCACCCTGCACACGGCCAGATTCCCCACCTCGAAGGGCCTGCGGATCGAGCTCCGGCCCTAGCCCCTCGCGCGCGCGACTACCCAAGCGCGCGGCCGTTCGACCGATGGGCGAACTCGCCCGGCCAGATTTCCGACACTCGTCCAACGACGCTTGGACAACCCGTCCATACCTTGGTTGCAACGTCATCGAACTACGCCCGCAGCCGCCGACGGTCAGGGGCGTTACAGGAGGAAACGTCAATGAGACGACGGGCAGCACTTCTAGTGCCGCTTGCCCTGCTCGCCGTTCTGGCGCTTCCGGGGGTCGCAAGCGCGGACACCCTGGACGCCGTCCAGAACAAGGTGCTGGGCGACACGGTGCCAATCAACACGATGTGGGTCGTAGTCACGGCCGTGCTCGTGCTGTTCATGCAGGCCGGGTTCGCGCTGCTCGAGATCGGCTTCTCGCGCGGCAAGAACGCAGGCACGGGAGTGGCCAAGATCCTCACGAACCTGTCAATCGCGGCGATCGCCTACTACGCGGTGGGCTTCGCTTTCGCGTTCGGCACGGGCTCGAGCGAGGGCGACCTGATCGGCACGACCGGCTGGTTCCTCCAGGGCTTCGGCGACCCGCAGCAGGCGTTCTTCCCGAGCGGCCTGGGCCTCTCCGACGCCACCATCGAGTCGAAGTGGCTCTTCCAGTTCGCGTTCTGCGCGGTCTCCCTGGCAATCGTCTGGGGCACCACGCTCGAGCGCATCAAGTACTCGGCCTACGTCGTCTACGCGGTCGTGTTCGCGGCCGTCATCTACCCGATCGGCTCGCACTGGGTCTTCGGCGGTGGCTGGCTCCAGGCGAACCTCGGCATGCAGGACTTCGCCGGGTCCACGGCGGTGCACCTCATCGGCGCGACCGGCGCGTTCGCAGCGCTGCTCCTGCTCGGCCCGCGTAAGGGCAAGTACGGGGAGGACGGCAAGCCGCGGGCGATCCCCGGTCACTCCATGCCGCTCGTCGGCCTGGGCATCCTGATCCTGTTCATCGGCTGGTTCGGGTTCAACCCGGGCTCGACGCTGAACGCGACGGACGGCCGCTTCGCCGAGATCGCGATGGTCACCCTCCTCGGAGGCACGGCCGGCGTGCTCGGCGCGTTCGTGGCCGGTCGCTTCCTCCAGCGGACGATCGACATCGGCATGGTCGGCAACGGCATGATCGCCGGCCTCGTCGCGATCACCGCGGGGTCGGGCTACGTCGAGGCGTGGGCGGCGCTCCCGATCGGGGCCATCGCGGGCCTGATCGTGGTCGCGGGCGTGATCCTGATCGACCGGAAGCTGGACGATCCGGTCGGCGCGCTGTCGGCCCACGGGCTGGCGGGCATCTGGGGGACCCTGGCCTGCGGCATCTTCACGGCGCCGCGGTTCGCCAGCTACAACGCGTTCGGCAAGCCGGGGCTGTGGTACAGCGGATCGTTCCACCAGCTCGGCACCCAGGCTCTCGGAGTCGTGACCGTGTTCGCCTTCGTCTTCGTGCTCAGCCTCGCGACCTTCGCCGCCATCAAGGCGACGATCGGCCTGCGAGTGAGCGAGGAGGAAGAGGACGCCGGACTCGACATCGTCGAGCACGGGATGTACGGATACCCCGAGCAGTTCATCCCGGCGCCTGAGATCGGTGCCGCATCGACCGGGCCCGCTGCCCCGGCTTACGCAGGCAGCGTGTCCAGCCCGGTGACCGCCATGAGAGCGGATACGCCGGCCACGGGAGGTGTACGAGCATGAAGATGGTCGTCGCCTATATCCGGCACGAGGCGTTCGAGCCGATCCGACAGGATCTCCTCGACGCCGGCTTCCCGAGCCTCTCGATCAGCGAGGTGAAGGGGTCGGGCAGGCAGAAGGGCATCACCGAGCACTACCGCGGCGCCGAGATCGCGATTCACCTCCGGCCGAAGCTGAAGCTGGAGTGCGTGGTCGAGGACGAGGCGGTGGCGATCGTCACGGAGACGATCCTCAAGTACGCCCGGACGGGCTCGGTCGGGGACGGGAAGATCTTCCTGATCCCGGTCGAGGACGCGATCCGGATCCGGACCGGTGAGTCCGGTGCGGAGGTCCTGCAGGCCCACGAGCAGGGCGTCTCCGCCTGATGGCAGCAGGTCCCGCGTTGTCTCAGTCTCGCGGCGACCTGAACCCTCCCTCGCCGCGCGGCGCCCACCTGGAGATGGTGGGCGCCGTGCTGGCAGGGGACGGGCTCCCGCGCATTGCCGAGATCGCGTCGGAGTACGTGGGCGCGCCAGTGGCCGTCGTGGTGCCGCGGCTCGGCCCGCTCGCCACGCGCGACGCGCGGCTCGAGCGCTACGTGGCCGAGCAGCTCGAGGGCGCCACGCCCGAGCGGCCGGCCGAGGTCACGGCCGAGGAGCCGATCGCCTCTGCCGGCAGGCAGGTGGGCACGGTCCTGATGCTGGGGCCGGGGCGGCCGGATGCCGCGGAGTACCTCCACATGGCCGCCGTCGCGGCGATCACCGAGGTGGCGGTGGCCGAGGCCCGCGACGAGACCGAGCAGTCGCTGCGCGGCTCGCTGCTCGAGGAGCTCCTGCGCCGCGACGACCTCAACTCCGACGACGTGGTCCGCCGCGCCGCGCGGATGGGCTGCGACCTCTCCGAGGGGGCGGTCGGGCTCTGCGCCGATCCGGGCGAGCGCTCGGCCGGCCGCCTGATCGCGGTGATCTCCGACGAGCGCTCCGACGCGCTCGTGCAGGCGATCGGCACGCGCGTGTACGCGCTGCTGCCGGGCTCGCTCGACGAGGCCCGCCGCGTGGCCACCCGGCTCGGCCGCCAGGCCGTGGTCGGCGTCTCCTCGCGCTACACCGATCCGGCCGAGCTGCGCCGCGCGCTCGAGGAGGCCGAGCTCGTGCTCGACGTGACCGCCGACGGCCACGCGCCGGAGGAGGACATCGGCGGAGGCACCTACCGGCTGCTCTTCCGCGTGCTCGCGAGCCATCCCGAGGAGGTGCGCAGCTTCTACGAGGACACCGTCGCGCCCGTGGTGCGCTACGACGAGCAATACTCGACCGACCTCGTCGGCACGCTCGAGGCCTACCTCGGGGAGAACTGCAACATGAACGCGACCGCCTCGGCGATCTACGCCCACCGGCACACCGTCGCGTACAGGCTCGAACGCGTTCGCGAGCTGACCGGCCTCAACCCGATGGCCTCCGAGGACCGCGAGCGCCTCGGCCTCGGCCTGAAGGCCTACCGCATCATCGCCCCGCGCCTACCGCGTTAGGGGCCGAGGTTCCGTAACGCGGGATTGACTCCGGCGCGGCGGTGTGCAACGGTGCTGGTTGGGGGCGGCCCCCGGTCCAACCAACTGACCCGCCGTCGAAGAGGGCGGGACCTTCGAACGGAGAGCCGCCCCTTATTAGCGTGGAGAAGCAACTCGGAGCCGGCCTGTGCGACAGCTGCCGGCATCAGAAGGCGATCCGCAACACGCGCGGGTCGAGCTTCTCGATGTGCGAGCGCTCCAAGACCCAGCCCGAGTACCCCAAGTACCCGCGCATCCCGGTGGCGAGCTGCCCGGGCTACGAGCGCCGGGCGCCTACTGGTTGACGACCGTGTGGCCGTCGGGCCCGATGCTGGCGTCGGGCGCCTTGGCCGATACCGTGCCGCTGAACTGGCCGACGATCGGCTTGCCCTGGTACGCGGTGGCCTTGGCCTTGCCGTCGAGCCCGGCGTTGACCTTCCAGCAGATCTTGTAGGGACCGGCGCGCACCGCGGTCACGTCCCAGGTGAAGGCGGCCTGGCGGCCCGGCCCGAGCGTTCCGAGCGGGAACGTGCTCACGTACGAGGACGAGCGCTCGAGCGGGTCGAGGCGGCCGCGGTCGTAGTTGCGCGGCGTGCGCGTGGGGATCGTGTTGACCACGAACTGCGGACGGGCCGGGTCGGCCACGCCCGGGAACGTGGTGCGGTAGTCGAAGCCGCCGCCCTGGCCGCCGGCGCCGCTCGCCGAGCCCCCGGAGCCGGCCGAGCGGTCGGCCTGCCCCGAGCCCTTGTGCGTCTGCCCCGGGCACTCGACCGTTACGGAGATGATGGGGATCTCCTTCGATCCGGCGTTGCGGACCACGATCGACATCTTCGAGTCCTTGGCCAGCTTCTGGTCCTGCGGGAACGTGGCGCTGAGGACCTCGACGGGGAAGCTCCCCTTCGGCTCGTCGGCGTCCTGGCGCGTGCCACCGCCGCAACCGGACGCGACAAAGGACGCCGCGCACGCGAGTGCGAGCACGCGAGCTCCGTTGCTGCGATGCGCTCCCGTCCTCCCCAAGGTGGCGGAAAGCTACCACGGGAACCGGCCCGCGCGGCGCAGCCCGAACGGTTGTCAGTTGGCACCCGTCGTTGCAATGGCGTACATTTCGGCACCGGCGACGAGCGCCGCCGACGGTGCGCTCAGCAGGGAGGGCAATAGGCGTGGTTCGCGCAGTAGCAGACCGAGCGTTCCTACCGACCAAGAACCTGCTCGAGCAGGTGGGGGACATGATGATCCTCACCGGCAAGACGATTCTGTCGGCACTCAGGCCTCCGTACCCCTACGGAGGCGAGCTCGTCCAGCAGTTCCTCTTCGCGCTGCGCCTCTGCTGGTTCCCGCTGCTCGTGTCCACGATCGCGTTCGGATACGGCGCTCCGGGGCTCCAGGCCGGCAACTTCCTCGTGCTGTTCGGGGCGATCGACCGCCTCGGCGGATTCTTCGTGCTCGCATCGATCCGGGAGTTCGCCCCGTTCGTCACGGCGATCATCCTCGCGGGCGTGGCCGGCACGGCCATCACCGCCGACCTCGGCGCGCGCAAGATCCGTGAGGAGCTCGACGCGCTCCAGGTGCTCGGCGTGGACCCGGTCAAGAACCTCGTGGTGCCGCGCTTCCTCAGCCTGATGGTCGTCACCGGCCTGTTCAACATCTACGCGCTGCTCTTCGGCATCTTCGGCGGCGTGCTCGCAACGCTCACCTTCAAGGCGCCGCTCGGCCCGTTCTTCGCCACGCTGCTCACCAACGCCTCGACCACGGACCTCTGGGGGTCGGTCGTCAAGACCACCTGCTTCGGCGCGATCATCGCGATCGTCTGCTGTTACAAGGGGATGACCGCCTCCGGCGGGGCCGAGGGCGTGGGCCGCGCGGTCAACCAGGCCGTGGTGATCGCGTTCCTCGGAATCGGCGCCTTCAACTACGTCTTCACGCAGACGCTGCTGGCCACGCACCCCGAGATCTCGGTGATCAAGTAGATGCGCCGCTACCTGGCAGCCCCCGGGGACTGGATCGCCGCGCTGGGCGACATCGCCAAGTTCGCCGCGCGCGACTTCGGCGAGGTCTTCGGGCTGCGCGTGTTCCGCTTCTTCGGCGAGGCGCTGCGCCAGGCCGGCGTGCTGATCCTCGGGTCCACGATCGTGTTCTGGTCGCTCGCCTTCATCCTCGGGCTCCAGTGCGGGATCGAGGGCGCCTACTTCAACCGCTCGGTCGGCGCGCCGGCGTACGCGGGCGTCTTCAGCGCCTGGTGCGACCTGCGCGAGATCATGCCCTACGCGTTCGGCTACATGATGAGCGCGAAGGTGGGCACGGGCCTCGTCGCCGAGATCGGCGCCATGCGGATCACCGACGAGATCGACGCCCTCGAGGTGATGGGCATCAGCTCGATGACGTTCCTCTGCGCCACGCGCCTGCTCGCGGCGTTCATGGTGCTCCCGTTCATGTACATCGCGGCAGTGGGGGCGGGGTTCTTCGCCAGCTATCTAGCTGTGGTGCAGCAGATAGGCGAGGTCTCGAGCGGCGGGTTCTTCCTCATCTTCTGGATGTTCCAGAATCCACCCGACCTCTTGTACTCCCTGATCAAGGGCATGGTGATGGCCACCGTGATCGTGATCGTGGGGACCTACTACGGGTACACGGCGTCCGGCGGACCGGTCGGCGTGGGCACCGCCACGGCCAAGTCGATGGTGCTGAACACGGTGATGGTTCACCTGGTCGGCATGCTCGGCACACAGATCTTCTGGGGAGCGAACCCGCGGGCGCCAATCGGCGGCTGAGCGGGCAAGGAGGCAACACTTGATCGACGATCGCGGACACGACGACGAGGCCACACCGCCGTCCGGCTACGAGAAACCGCCCGGCGAGCAGGAGACCGTGCAGTGGGAGTCGCCCGGATCGCAGCCGACGCGCGAGTCGGCGGTGCCGGAGCCGCCGCCCACCGAGCAGGACCGCGTGCCCACTCCGTGGGAGCTCCAGCAGCAGCAGGCCGGCCAGGAGACCGTGGCTGAGGGCCAGCCGAACCCGGTCGGAGGCGCCGAGACCCAGGTCGAGGACGCGCCCGCGCGCTCGGACTTCGAGCAGGCGAACGCCGACCGGCGCGCCGCCGAGGTCACGGGCGAGGCCGCGCCGCCGTCCGGCGCCGACGACGACGAGTACAAGTGGCACACGGACCGCACGGGCCGCAGCGAGAGCGCCGAGTCGGATGCCGTCGAGTTCATCGACGTCAAGAAGTCGTTCGGCCGCAACGCGGTGCTGAACGGCCTGAACCTGGGCATCCCCGACGACCAGATCTCGATGATCCTCGGGCCGTCGGGCACCGGCAAGTCGGTCTGCATCAAGCACATGGTCGGCCTGCTCTACCCGGACGAGGGCGATGTCCTGGTCCACGGCGAGTCGGTCCCGAACATGCGCGACGACGACCTGTTCGAGATGCGCAAGAAGTTCGGCGTGCTGTTCCAGGACGGGGCGCTGTTCGGCTCGATGAACCTGTTCGACAACGTGGCCTTCCCGCTGCGCCAGCACACGGACAAGGGCGAGGACGAGATCGTCGACATCTGTACGCGCAGGCTCCGCGAGGTCGGCCTGGCCGGCGCCGGCGAGAAGATGCCGAACGAGCTGTCCGGCGGGATGCGCAAGCGCGCCGGGTTCGCTCGCGCGCTGGTGCTCGATCCCGAGATCGTGCTCTTCGACGAGCCCGACTCCGGCCTCGACCCGGTACGCACGGCGCTCCTCTGCGAGCTCATCAAGGAGATCCACCAGGAGAACGGCGGCGCCTACGTGGTCATCACCCACGACATCATGAGCGCGCGCCGCGTGGCCGAGTACATCGCGATCCTCTGGAAGGGCCGGATCGTGGAGTCGGGCCCGGCGTCCGAGCTCTTCAACTCGGACAACCAGTTCGTGCGCCAGTTCCTCTCCGGCGAGGCCCGTGGCCCGCTGGGGATGGAGTAGGCGCCCGGTTCGCCGGGCGGTCGCGCCCAAGCGGGGCTGCCCGGCATCGCGGTTGCTTAAGCTGACCCTGTGCTGAGGAAGTTGTTCGGGCGGCGTCCCGATGTGGCCGGTGCGCTCGGGCGCTTGGCGCGGACCGTGTCCGACCACCCGGTCGTGACCGTGGCCGTGGTGATCGCGCTCGCGCTGGTCGGCGTCGCGCTCGCCACGCGGCTCCAGCCGAGCGCATCCACCGACACGCTCGTCGGCAAGAACTCGGAGACCTTCAAGGCCACAGAGCGCTTCCGCAACCGCTTCGGCGACGACGCCGTGATCGTGCTCGTGCGCGGCGACCTCCAGCGCACGATCCTGACCGACGACCTCCAGCGGCTGATCGCGCTCGAGCAGTGCCTGGCCGGCAACGCCCCCGAGCAGGTGCGGCTGGCGATGCCGCCGGTCTGCAACGACCTCGCGCGCGAGCGGCCGGCCCAGGTCGTCTACGGGCCGGGCACGTTCCTCAGCGTGGCGGTCCAGGAGATCCAGAAGGGCTATCAGGCCAAGCAGGCCGAGGCCGCGGCGCAGGGCAAGGCCGCCGGCGACAACGCCGCCAAGCTCGCCAAGCGCCAGGGCCTTCCGAAGCGCCAGCAGGAGAGCCTCCGCAAGGCCGCCGAGAACCTCGCCCTCCAGCAGTTCACGCAGTCGGCGCTCAAGCTCGCGCTGCGCTACGGCCTGGCGCTGGCCAACCCTCAGCTGAGCAACCCCGAGTTCGTCTCGCAGCTCGTGTTCGACACCACCCGCGGGCCGGGCGTTCCCAAGCCTCGCTTCGCGTTCCTGTTCCCGAGCCCCCACGCGGCGATGGTCCAGTTCCGGCTCAAGCCGGGCCTCTCCGATCAGCAGCGCAAGCGGGCGATCGCGCTGGTGCGCACCGCCGTGGACCAGCCGCAGTTCAAGCTTCAGCGCGGCGGCAGGTACGTGGTCACGGGGATCCCGGTTGTGGTCGACGGCCTCACCGGCGCCGTGGAGCGCTCGATCTTCGTGCTGCTCGCCGCCGCCGTGCTCCTGATGGCCGCCACGCTGCTGCTGGTTTTCCGCACCCGGCTGCGCACGCGGCTGCTCCCGCTCGGGCTGGCGCTGGCGGCCGCCGCGATCACCTACGGCTGCATGAAGCTCGCGGGGTTCAGCCTCACGATGGCGTCGATCGCCGCGCTGCCGGTGCTGATAGGCCTGGCGGTCGACTACGCGATCCAGCTGCAGGCGCGCTTCGACGAGCGGCGGAACGAGGGCGACGACGGTGAGGCGGCCGCGCGCGCCGCGGCCGTGCGGGGCGGTCCACTCATCACCGGCGCGGCCGTGGCCACCGCGGCGGGCTTCCTCGTGCTGCTGCTCTCGCCGGTCCCGATGATCCACGGGTTCGCGATCACCGTGATCGCCGGCATCGCGCTGGCGCTCGCGTGCGCACTCACCGCCGGGCTCGCCACGCTGTCGCGCTGGTCGGAGCCGCGGCCGGGCGTGCCGCCGCCGCTGCCGCGCGTGGTCAGCTTCTTCGCGCGCAGCTGGGACCGGATCGAGTCGAGCCGCGTGGGCCGCCTGGCGGCGCGCGCCGCCGGATGGGTGGCAGAGCGCGGGCGGCGCGTGGGCCGCGCGGGGCTCGACTTCGCGCTCGACCGGCCGCGCAACGTGCTGGTGGCCGGCCTGGCGCTGGCGGCGATCGGTTGGGCCGCCGACGCCCAGACGCAGTTCGTGTCCGACGTGCGCAAGCTCGTGCCCCAGAATCTCCCCGCGCTCCGGGACATCAACCAGCTCGAGCGCGAGACCGGGGTGTCCGGCGAGATCGACGTGATGATCAGCGGCGCCGACCTGACCGAGCCGCACGTGATCTCGTGGATGACCTCGTTCCAGAAGCGCGTGCTGGAGGCGCATCACTGGCAGACCGGCAAGACCTGCCGGCAGCCGAAGAACCCGCCGGAGCTGTGCCCGGCCCTGTCGCTCACCGACCTCTTCCGGACGACCCCCGGCACCGGCACCGATGCGCGCAGCCTGCTCGCCGCGGTGCCGCCGTACTTCTCGCAGGCCGTGATCACCCGCGACCACCGGACCGCCAACCTCGCCTTCGGCATCCGCCTCCAGCCGCTCGACCAGCAGGAGCGGATCGTCAACGACATCCGGACGAGCCTCAACGGCCGCGGCGGGCCGCCGCCGGGCGTGAGCGCGAGCGTGGTGGGGCTGCCCGTGCTCGCGGCCGAGTCGAACGGCAAGCTGGCGACTGAGTGGCGGCGCGCGCTGATGCTGGTGGCCGGCCTCGCCGCGGTGTTCCTCGTGCTGCTCGTGATCCGCAGGCGGCCGCAGGAGGCAGCGGTGCCGCTGATCCCGATCGCGTTCGCCACCGGCTGGTCGTCCTTGATCCTGTTCCTGGTCGGCATCCCGCTCAACCCGATGTCCGCCACCCTCGGCGCGCTGGTGATCGCGATCTCGACCGAGTTCAGCGTGCTGCTGAGCGCGCGCTACCGAAACGAGCGCGATGCCGGTGCGTCGCCGGAGGAGGCGCTCGAGCTGACGTACGCGTCCACCGGCGCGGCGGTGCTCGCGTCGGGCGTCACGGCGATCGCCGGCTTTGCGGCGCTGATCGCGTCGGACGTCCGCATGCTCCAGCAGTTCGGCATCGTCACGGTGATCGACCTGACCGTGTCGCTGCTCGGCGTGATGGTGGTGCTCCCCGCGGCGCTGATCTGGGCCGAGGAGCGTGGGACCGTGAGGCGCAGCGACCTCTCGCCGCGCCGGCTCCTGCGGTTGGGCCGCGAGGCGGTGGCCGATGCGGCCGGGGAGCTGAGCTTCGGCCTGCCGGGCTCGCGTCCCGCGACCGCGCGAGCCGGCGGCGGCGGACCGCTCGCCGCGCGCCGGTGGCGGCGGCCCGGGCGCCCACGCCTCGGGAAGCCGGGACTGCCGCGCATCCCGCGCCCGCGCCTCCCGCGCCAGGTCCGGCGCCGGACCCGTGCCTGACGACCGCTTCGCGGACCTCGGGCCGGAGCGCAAGTCCGCCGCCGACCGCTTCGCCGAGCTCGACGCGAGCAACCCAGAGCCGGGCCCAAGGCGCCCGCCCGGGCCCGCGCGGCCCGCGGGGCGCTACGGCTGGGTGGTGGGCGTGGCGTTCGTGATCGTGGTGATCGTGGCGGGCGCCAACTCGCTGAGTAACTCGGGTCACGGCTACCGCGGCGTGCCCCCGGGCAAGCCGCTTCCGGCCTTCGCGGCCCCGCTCGCGGTCGGGGGGCCGGACGGCAAGGACGTGAACATCGCGCCCACGAAGGCCTGCAAGGTGCACGGCGCCGGCGTGTTCAACGTGTGCGACGTGAAGGCCAGGCAGCCGATCGCGATGACCTTCGTGGCCAACGCGAGCCGCGGCTGCGAGGAGCAGCTCGACCGCGTGGAGAGCGTGCGGCGCGAGTTCCCGAGCATCGCGTTCGTGGGTGTGGTGAGCAAGCGCCAGCGCCCGGACGTGGAGCGGCTCGTACGCAGCCACGGCTGGAACTTCCCGGTGGTCGTGGATCACGACCTGGCCCTCTTCAACCTCTACGGCGTGGGGGACTGCCCCACCACGGTCTTCGCCCGGCGCGGAGGGTTGGCCAACCGGTCCGTGCGCGGCAAGATCGACCTCGTGCGGCTGCGGCGCGAGCTGACCCAGATCCGATGAGGGCCGAGCCTGAGCTGGACGTGGGCTGGATCGCCGAGGAGCTGCGCGAGGAGTTCCCCGAGCTGCGGCTCGTGACCACCACGATCGACGGGAGCCCCGGCCGCAGCCCGATCGAGGTCAAGCAGCGCTTGCGCGTGCTGAGCGATCGCTACACCGGGCAGAAGGCGATCGCGCTGCGCCAGCAGCCGATCCCGTGGGCGTACCGCGTCTTCTTCCGCCAGGTGGGCATCGACCCCGACGAGCACCGCACGCCGGTCGAGGCCTACGCGCTCGAGCGGATGCGCGCCGGAGGGTTCGAGAGCCGCAACGTGCTGGACGACGCGCTCACGATCGCGACGGTCGAGACCGGCGTGCCGGTGATCGCGTTCGACGACGAGCGCCTCGACGGCCCGCTCGGCCTGCGCCTGTCGTGGCCGGGCGAGCGGCTCGGGGGCGAGGGCGGGCGCCCGCTGTCCTCTCGCCAGGTGGTGGTCGCCGACGCGGAGCGCTCCGTGGCGGTGCTGTTCGCCGACTTCGCCGAGGGCCATGGGATCCATCCGCGCAGCACCCGGATGAGGCTCGCCGCGGTGCAGGTGAAGGGGGTCCCGGACGTGAGCGTGGACGAGGCGCTGTGGACCATCGTGGAGACGATCCTGGGCCCCGCGGAGTGACCCCCGGAGAAGGCTCGGGAGACCGGTTTGGGTGCTACGATCGCCCGAGCGACGCGAGGAGGACCGATGGCCGAAGTCAGCGAGTTGCGCGCGGGTGTTCCGGCCCCGGTCCCGCCCATGCCGCTGCGCCCGGCCGTCCAGCCGGACGAGGCAGCCGCTCGCCGCACGCTTCGCGAGCAGATCGCGCGCCTCGAGTCGGAGCTCGGCGCCCTCTTCTGCTCCACCTTCCCGCGCACCGGTTTCGACTGGGCGGTCCCGGCCCGCGGCGGCCCGCGGGTGCTCTCGCTGGCCGAGTTGGCCGAGATCCGCGATGGGCTCGCCACCCGGCTCTACCACAACCGCAAGCTGCTCGGCGACCGCACCTACGTCGAGGAGCTCAACCGCCGTCGCATCGAGGAGATGCTGCTCAACCCCGCCGAGTACAAGTGGGTCCGCATCCAGAACGAGGACATCGGCGAACGCGGCTGCAAGCAGTGGCACGTGCAACCGCGCTTCGGCATCCTGGGGATGCTGATGAACTGGTGGCGGGTCCGGATCTCCTCGGGCTGTCCGTTAGCCATGCCGGCACCGGCCGGTCTCCAGATCAGCTAGCGAATGGGTAAGCGAAGCCGCAAGCGGGGCGGGTCCGCGGGCGAGGACGTCTCGCCGACCGGCACGAGCCGGGCCGACCGCGATGCAGCGCGGCGCAAGCGTGCCGAGGCGGTTTCCTCGCGCTCGCGCTCGCGGCAGACGGCAGCAGGCAGCGCCCGGCGCCCCTCGCGGCGGCGCACGCGCCCCACGATCGACGAGCGCCCCCCGGCTCCGTGGGGCAGCTTCCCGCTCGTGGAGATAGCCACCCTGCTCGCGATCGTCCTGTTCGTGTCGGGGCTGGTGGTCGGGGGCGCGAAGGGCCGCGTCATGCTCACCGGCGGCCTCGGGCTCGGCTCGCTCGCGGGCCTCGAGCTCTCCATTCGGGAGCACTTCGCCGGGTACCGCTCGCACACGACCCTGCTCGCCGCCGCCTGCGCGTTCGCGGCCATGGCGGCCACGTTCTTCGCCACCGGCCAGGGCAACCTGGCCCGCGCCCTGCTGCTGCCGGTCGCGGGCGTGGTGTTCATGGCCACCTGGTGGGTGCTCCGGGAGACCTTCAAGCGCCGCTCGGGCGGGCTGGGCTTCCGGTGAGCACGGCGCCGGTGAGGAACATCGTCAGGGCGGGCGAGAGCGCCGCGCTGATGATCGCGATCATGTTCATCGGCGGTCTCGTGCTCTGGGTGGGAGTCCCGCTCGGGGCGCTGTACCTCGGCTCGCGCGTGGAGCTGGCGACCCAGTCGCTCGGCGCCGCCATGGCGGCCATGGCCGTGATGGTGATAGGAAGCCTCGTGATGCTGCTCCCGTTCCTCGGCTGGCTCAACCGCAAGCACATGGAGGTCCGCGTCTCGCGCGGGCGCCAGGATCTCGGCTCGGCCGCGCTCGAGGGCGTGATGGTCGTGAGCGCCGGGCTGGCCCTGGTCGCCTTCCTCGTGTGGTTCTTCCTCTTCGCCGGTGCCTCGCCCGTCCCGTTCTACGGCGGCTCATGACGGCCGAGCCCCCGAGCTTCCAGCCCGCCCCGGTGGCGGACGCCGAGCCCAGGCGGCTCGCGATCCGCGGCATCCATCACATCACGCTGATCTGCGCCAGCGCGGATCGCTCGGCCGCGTTCTATCGCGACCTGCTCGGCCTGCGGCTGCTCGAGGACGGCGTGAACCAGGACGACACCACCGCGCGCCACCTCTACTTCGGCGACGCCGAGGGCACGCCGGGCACCGTGATCACGGTGATGGAGTACCCCCAGATGGACGAGGGCGAGGTGGGCCGCGGCTCGACCCACCACTTCGCGCTGCTCGTCGAGTCCCCCGAGGAGCTCGAGGGCTGGCGCCACTACCTCCAGGCGCGCGGAGTGGGCTGCACCGAGGTGCTCGACCGCCAGTTCTTCAAGTCGATCTACCTGCGCGACCCCGACGGGCACATCGTCGAGCTGGCCACGCGCGCGCCGGGCTTTCCGGGCTAACGCCGGGCGGCGCGAGGCAGCTCGCGCCCGCTCACGCGGGCGAGAGCTCCTTCTCGAGGATGCGGTTGGCGCCGGCCTTCGCGGAGAGAACCGCCGCGAGCGCCTGGCGCTGGCGGCTGGTAAGCGTGCCGATCTGCTTGTTCTCGGGCAGTCCGAGCGAGAGGAGGAGGCGCCGGCAGCGGGCCCGGCCCCAGCGGCGCTGACTCATCAGCAGGTCACTGATCTCCATGCTCGCCGCCTCCCACGGGCACTCCACGACCACCTCCGCAGCGGACATCTGCTGCGATGCCACCCGGCGCTTCAGCTCGGCTCGCGCGAGCCGTACTCGGTTCGCGTGGTGAAGCGCCCTGAGATGTTGTGGCGCAGCGGTCGTCGTGGCGGAGTCGCCCATTTCCCAAATCCTCCCCGGAACAAGGTTGTCGTACGTGCGGGCCCACAACGACCGGCCTACGAGAACGACCCACTTGGGTCGACTGTCCTCGGCCTCCCAACCGACTCCCGGCTGGTCGCTGCTGGCGGATGAAACCTAAGCCCCCAGGTCCCCGGGGGTCAACACCCGAAACGCAGCCCGCCCGCTAAGAGCGGTCTTTTCTTCGAGCGCCCCGTCCAAACCCGCCGGGCGGGTGGCCCTTCCTCCCCCAATGGGCGGAGGCCTTGGCGGCGCGGCCCTCCAGTAGGTCCCCCGAGAGGTGTATACCTCCCCTCGATGCGGTCCACCAAGATCGTCGCCACGATCGGCCCCGCGTCGCGCGACCCCGATGTGCTCGATCGGATGGTCGAGGCGGGACTGGACGTCGCTCGCCTGAACTTCGCCCACGCGAGCCCCGAGCACCACGCCGAGACCACCGAGATGGTCCGGGCCGCCGCGGAGCGGGTCGGGCGCGAGGTGGCGGTGCTTCAGGACATTCCGGGGCCCAAGCTGCGCATCGGGCCGGTGAAGGACGAGGTGGCCCACCTCGAGACCGGGAGCGAGGTCCTCCTCACCGCCGAGCGGATCGAGGGCGACTCGCGCCGGCTGCCCGTCGCCTGGCCCGGGTTCGCCGAGCTGGTGGCGGCAGGGGACATCGTCTACCTGGCCGACGGCGCAATCCGGCTCCGCGTGCGGGAATCGCGCGATGGCGAGGTGGACACGACCGTGGAGGTGGGGGGGACGGTCGGCTCGCGCCAGGGGATGAACCTGCCGAACGTGACGATGTCGCTGCCTGCCGTGAGCGAGGACGACCTCAAGCTCGTCGACGCCGGTGTGCGGATGGGCGTGGACCTGATGGCCCTTTCGTTCATCAAGACCGCGGACGACCTGCGGCCGGTGCGCGAGCACCTGGAGCGCCTCGGCAGCGACATCCCCGTGCTGGCCAAGATCGAGAAGCCGCAGGCGGCGGAGAACATCGAGGAGATCGTGGAGGCGGCCGACGGCGTGATGGTCGCGCGCGGCGACCTCGGCATAGAGCTGCCGATCGAGGAGGTGCCGCTGGTCCAGAAGCGCCTGCTCTACATCGCGGGCCAGCGGGCCAAGCCGTCGATCACGGCCACGCAGATGCTCGAGTCGATGGTCCAGTCCACCCGGCCGACCCGCGCGGAGGTCACCGACGTGGCCAACGCGATCTTCGACGGCACGGACGCGGTGATGCTCTCCCAGGAGACGGCCATCGGCCGCGACCCGCCCGGCGTGATCCGGATGATGGCCGCGATCGCCGAGGCCACCGAGCGCGAGCTGCCGTACTGGCGCATGCTCACCGAGCGCGGGCTGCGCGGGGGCGACGTGGACGCCTCGGTGGTGTTCGGCGCGGTGGGCGCCGTGTACCAGCTGGGGCTCAAGGCTTTGGTCTGCCCCACGATGACCGGCCGCACGGCGCGACTGATCTCGTCGCACCGCCCGCAGGTGCCCACGCTGGCGCTCTCGGCGCGTCCTGAGGTCGTGCGCCGCTGCTGCCTCTACTGGGGCGTGCGCGGCATGCTCCACCAGGAGCCCGAGGACACGATCGACCTCCTGGAGACGTGCGCCGAGGCGGCCCGGCTGCAGGGGCTGGCCGGCTCGGGCGACCGGATCGGGATCACGGCGGGCGTGCCGATGGGCGTGGAGGGCGGCTCGAACCTGTTCAACGTGCACACGCTCGAGTAGGCGAGCCGCGCGCGGGCGCCCCGAGCGGCGGCGCGGCCGGCTGCCGCTAGGCCGGCTCGGGCCGGCAGCGGTCGAACGCCTCGAGCGCGCGGTCGAGGTGCTCGCGCTCGTGGGTGGCCATCACGCTCGTGCGCAGCAGGGCGCCGCCGCGCTCGACCGCGGGGTAGAGAGCCACGTTCACGTACACGCCGGCGTCGAAGAGCGCCTTCCACATCAGCGCGCCCTGCCAGTCGTCGCCGATCAGGACCGGGACGATCGGCGTGGCGATGTCGTCGTTCCCGCTGCCGACCACCTCGAAGCCGAGCTCGGTGAGCCCGCGCTCGAGGTAGAGCGCGTTCTCGCGCACCCGCTCCATCAGCTCCGGCCCCTCGGGCGAGCGGATGATCCGCAGTGCGCCGAGCGCGGCGCCGATCGCCGCCGGCACGGCCGAGGCCGTGAACATGAATGCGCGCGACTGGACTCGCAGGAAGTCGATCACCTCGGACGGCCCGGAGATGAAGCCGCCGCAGCTCGCCAGCGACTTGGAGAAGGTGCCCATCCGCAGGTCCACCCGGTCCTCCACCCCGAGCGCCTCGCAGGCGCCGGCACCGCGCGCCCCCAGCACGCCCACCCCGTGCGCCTCGTCCACCATCAGCCGCGCCCCGTGCGCCTGGGAGAGCTCGGCCACCCGCGGCACGTCGCACACGTCGCCCTCCATCGAGAAGACCCCGTCCACCACCACGAGCACGCCGCCGCCGTCGCCGGTCGCCCGGGACAGCATCGACTCGAGCTTGTCGAGCCGGTTGTGGCGGAACGGCCGCACCTTCGCGTGCGACATCGCCACCGCATCCATGATCGAGGCGTGGTCGCCGGAGTCGCAGATCACAGTGTCGGTGGGGGAGAGCAGCGTGGCGATCGCGCCCACGTTGGCCTGGTAGCCGGTGGTGAACACGAGCGCGTCCTCGTCGCCCATCCACTCCGCCAGCTCGCGCTCGAGCTCGAGGTGCAGCGGGATCGTCCCGTTGAGGAAGCGCGAGCCGGTGAGTGCGGTGCCGTAGTGGTCGAGGGCGTCGCGGGCAGCCTGCTTGACACGCGGGTCGCGGTTCAGGCCGAGGTAGTTGTTCGAGCCGAGCATCACTCGCTCGGCGCCTTCCATCTCCACCACCGGCCCGGCCTCGCCCTCCAGCAGGCGGAAGTACGGCATCAGGTCGTTGTCGCGGGCGGCGCGCAGTATCTCGGTGCGCTCGTGGGTCCGCGTCTTCTCGAATAGGTCGATGACGGTTTCGGTCATTCGGTCGGTAGGGTCAGGAAGCGTGTCTCGCTCGATGGTTGACGTTCGGCCGGTCCGCTCACGCGCGGATCTGATGCGCTTCATCCGCCTGCCCTGGCGGATCTACTCTAATGAGCCGAATTGGGTGCCGCCGCTCGTCTTCGAGCGCAAGAGCTTCCTGAGCCGTAAGAAGAATCCCTTCTTCGAGCACGCCGAGGCCGAGTACTTCCTCGCCTGGCGCGGGCGCCGGCCGGTCGGCCGGATCACGGCCCAGGTCGACCACGACTTCAACGACTACCACGGCAACGAGTGGGGCATGTTCGGGTTCTTCGAGTGCGACGACGACCCCGAGGCCGCCGCCGCGCTGCTCGCCGCCGCCGAGGAGTGGCTGCGCGGCCGCGGCCGCGACCGGATGGTCGGCCCGATGGACTTCACGATGAACGACGAGGCCGGCCTGCTGATCGAGGGGTTCGACCACCCGCCGATGGTCAAGCAGCCCTACCACCAGTCCTACTACCAGCGGCTGCTCGAGGGGAACGGGCTGGACAAGGCGATCGACCTCTACATGTGGACGCTCGAGGTCAGCGACAAGGAGAAGATGCTGCCCGTGATGTTCGAGCTGGCGGACAAGCTCGAGCCCGAGCACGGCATCACGATCCGCCACATCAAGGTCGGCGACCTGATCAAGCGCGAGATGGCCCGCTTCGTGGAGGTCTACAACGAGGCCTGGAAGGACAACTGGGGCTTCGTGCCCCTGCGGGTCGAGGAGATGGTGCACTCGGCCAAGGAGTCGCGGCCGGTGCTCCACTCGGACTGGCTGATGGTGGCCGAGGACCGCGCGGGCGAGATCGTGGCCTTCGCGCTCACCGCCCTGGACGTGAACCAGGTTTTCCGCAAGCTGAACGGGCGGCTGCTGCCGTTCGGCTGGGCGCGCTTCCTGTGGGGCATGCGGCGCGTGAGCCGTGTGCGGGTGGGCTTCCTCGGCGTGCGGCCCGAGATGCAGCACACGGGCGTGGCGGCCGGGCTGTACGTGGAGCACTTCGAGACCGCCGAGCGCCACCGCTTCGTGGAGGGCGGCGAGACGGGGTGGATCCTCGAGACGAACACCGCCATGAATCGCGGGATGGAGGCGATGAACGGCGAGATCATCAAGCGGTACCGGGTGTATGAGCGGGTGTTCGGCGGTGCC
>JAXDJC010000057.1:0-27921 GCA_034663685.1 Thermoleophilaceae bacterium | reverse complement strand
AGGGGGACAGGAGGGGCGGATGCAGCGCGCGATGGACAGGCTCTCGGACTTCGTCGAGCGGCGCCGGCGGATCGTCGCGCTCGTCTGGCTCGTCACGCTTCTCGCCGCGCTCCCGTTCGCCGCCAGGCAGACCGAGCACCTCACGAGCGGCGGCTTCGGCTCCCCCGGCTCGCAATCGGCCAACGTCGACGCGTCGCTCGGCGACTTCCCCGGCGCGCAGCGCGAGGGGCTCGGCGCGGTGCTGGCGCTCGACCCCCGCGCGACCCCGGCGGACGTGCGGGCGGCGATCGCGCGGCTGCGCACGGCGGCGGACAGGACGACCGCCGTCAGGGTCGCCGCCAGCGGCGGCCGGCCTCGCGTCCAGCGCGCCGGCGGCACGCGCGTGGTGCTCGTGCCGCTCCAGCTGTCGGGCACGCGCAATCAGTCGGCGGATCAGGTGGTCAACCTGCGCAAGGACCTGGTCGGCGGCTCGAGCCGCAACGTCGACATACAGCTCACGGGCCAGCAGGCGCTCTGGGCCGGGATGCAGGACGTGACCAAGGAGGACCTCGCGAAGGCCGAGTTCACGGGCTTCCCGGTCGTGCTCATCATCCTGCTCGCGGTGTTCGGCTCGTTCGCGGCCGCGGTCCTGCCGCTGGCGCTCGGCTTCGCGGCGGTGATGCTCACCGGCGCCGAGGTCTACTTCCTCTCCCAGGCCACCGAGATGTCGATCTTCGTGACCAACGTCGCGTCGATGATCGGGATCGGCGTGGCCGTGGACTACTCGCTGTTCGTGCTCGCCCGCTACCGCGAGGAGATCCACCGCGGAGCGACGGAGGTGGTGGCGCGCCGTACCGCCATGCGCACGTCCGGCATCGCCGTGGCCTTCTCGGGCGTGACCGTGATGATCTCCCTGGCCGGGCTGTTCCTCGTCAACTCGCAGACGCTGCGCTCGATGGCGATGGGCGCGATCGTGGTGGTGGCGGTCTCGATCCTCGGCGCGATCACGCTGCTGCCGGCGCTGATGCGGATGCTCGGCAGGCGCACGTACTCGCGCGGGCGCATCGCCATGATCACGGGGCTCCTGGCGCGCGCGCGAACCAGCGGCCGGCGCCGCCGCGGTCGCTCGGATCCCGACCGCCCCGGCTTCTGGGATCGCTGGACCGGCCGGGTGAGCCGTCGCCCCGGCCTGGCGGCGGCCCTCTCCGCCCTGGCCATGCTCGCGATCGCCTACCCGGCCCTGTCGCTCAAGTTCGGCAACGGCGCGCTCGACCAGTTCCCCAAGGGCAACGCCACGCGCGTGGCCGCGGAGCGGGCGGCGCAGGTCACCGGCCCGGGCGCGGGGGGCCCCGCGCTCGTGATGGGACGCCTGAAGCACGGCTCGGCGGCCGACCCGCGCAACCGCGCGGCGGTGGAGCGCTTCGTGGCCCAGGCGCGGCGCGACCCGGGCGTGGCCTCCGTGGCGAAGCCCGCGGTTTCGCGCGACGGGCGCTCGGTGCTGGTGGCGGTCACGCCGCGCCGGCACTTCGAGAGCGACGCCGCCGACGCGATGCTCTCCCGCCTGCGCTCGAGCTCGAACGCGCTGAGCTCCGTCGCGCGCGTGGACGTGGGCGGGCCCACGGCGTTCAACCGCGACTTCATCGACCTGATCTCCGGCTCGATGTGGAAGATCCTGCTGTTCGTGCTCGCGTTCAGCTACCTCGTGCTGCTCGTGCTGCTGCGCTCGGTGTTCCTGCCGCTCAAGGCGGTGGTGATGAACGTGCTGTCGGTGGCTGCGGCGTACGGCGTGCTGGTGATGACGTTCCAGTGGGGCTGGTTCGACGGGCTGCTCGGCTACAACAGCCTCGGTTACATCCAGGCCATGACGCCGCCGTTCCTGCTGGCCGTCGTGTTCGGGCTGTCGATGGACTACGAGGTGTTCCTGCTCACGCGGATCCGCGAGCGCTACGAGGCGACCGGCGACACGCAGCGCGCCGTGGCCGAGGGGCTGTCGGCGAGCGCGCGCACGATCACGAGCGCCGCGGCGATCATGGTCGCGGTCTTCGCCGTGTTCGCGATGACCGGCGTGCCGTCGATCAAGGAGATCGGGCTGGGCCTGTCGGTGGCGATCGCGCTCGACGCCACGCTCGTCCGGCTCGTGCTCGTGCCCGCCACGATGGAGATCATGGGCCGGTGGAACTGGTGGCTGCCGGCGTGGCTCGACCGCATCCTCCCGCACACCTCGTTCGAGGCGAGCGAGCCGCCGCCGGGCTCATCCCCGCCGGCCGCGGGCCGCGAGGCGACCGCGGGAGCCGCCGCGGGCTGAGGGCGCCGCGCCGCCGCCCGGCCCACCTCCGGCCGCGCAACGGCGGCAATTACGGGTGGCCCGTAACGGTTGTGTAACCCTGTGTTCGCTCCTCCGGTGGTCTGTGTCCAGTTGACCACATATAGCGGGGTCAACTGGACACACGTCGATCAGCCTCCGCCGGGGGGAGTTACGGGCGGGTTACGAGTGTTCCGCGGGTGTGAAGCGCGCGCCTAGCGGCCGAACAGCTTGCCCATGCGCAGCAGCAGCCGGACGCTGCCCTTCGGGCGGATCTTGCCGGTGGCCATCGCCACGCGCGGGTCGCGGCGGCGGGCGATCACGTCGACCCAGTCCTCGAACCGGCAGCGCAGCACCAGGTCGGCGTTCTCGAGCCGCCCCTGCTGAGCCTGCGTGTTGCCGTTGTCGATCCGGATGAACCACGGCTCGGCGTCCGAGAAGTCCCACGCGATGGTGGCCCCCCCGTTGGGCGTGGCGCTCGTGTCGACCGAGCGGCTGATCAGGTCGAACAGCATCCCGATCTTCACCGGGTCCTTCTGCGGCGGCCCGGTCTTCTCGCCGATGTAGCCGGCCTCGAGCATCGCGATCGCGCGCTCGGCCCGCTCGCGCGGGGTCAGGTCGATCGGGATCGGCGGCGGCCCGGGCAGGCTCTCGAGCGGCATGCCGGCCGAGCGCATCTTCTGGTCGAGCGACGTCATGCCCTGCTCGTAGATGTCCTCGATCGTCGAGCCGAAGATCTCGGCGTAGCGGCGATCCCAGTTCGGCGGCACGAACACCGCGGTGATGAACGGGAGCACCTCGCGCAGGAGGTCCGCCACCGCGGCCTTGCAGTCGGGGTCCTGCTTGTTGAGGTCCGACAGGCACTTGACGCCGAAGCCGATGTGGCGCTGCTCGTCACGCGACACGTTCTTCATGCCCTCGCCGAACCCCGGCAGCACCCCGCGCTCGTCCACGTAGCTCTCGATGAAGTGCTGGCCCGGCTGCGCGAGCGTGGCCTCCACGAGGAAGTGGTACATGAAGATCGACCGCGCGAAGTTGGGGATCGAGCGGTCCTTGCGCAGCTCCTCGGCGACCGAGTCGAGGCGCGCGAACGTCTTGCGGAAGCCCCACGAGAGGTCGGGCCGGGTGGCTGCGAGCGAGCTCGCCACCGTGCCGCTGCCGCGTTCGACCACCTCCTGCATGAAGCGGTTGAAGAAGATCGCGTGGCGCGCCTCGTCGACCTGCTGTGTGGCGAGGAAGTAGGTCTGCTCCTCGGTGGGCGCGGCGTCGATGTAGGGCGAGAGGTTGTCGGTGACCGAGTCCTCGCCGTGGAAGAACATCGAGTAGTTCCAGAGCGCGGCGTCGCGCTCGAGGTCGTTGAAGGTCTCGTGCCAGTCCGTGTGGTCGCGCGTGAAGTCGAGGTCCCACGCGCTCCAGTTGCCCTTCTCCCAGCGCCGGTACAGGTCCTCGTACGAGACGCTGTCGATCGCCTTTCGCGAGGACTCCGTCGCTGTTGCCATCGCTTCCTCCTAGAAAAGTTGGCCGGACAGCCAGTCTAATCCGTTAGGGTGCGATTCGTGCGGCTGGCCCCCCTGCTCGCCCTGCTGTTCATTGCGCTGCTTCCGTGCAGCGCGCTCGCCGACGTGACCCGCGCCGAGAGCGTCCTCCCGCCGGGGCAGAGCGGGTTCATCTCGCAGGACGGCACGACGCAGTCGCCGCACCTCTACGACCAGGTGCCGCTCTACACGGCGTTCCAGTGGAAGCCCGCGATGTTCGGGCAGCCCGGCGCGACGGAGTCGCCGAAGGCCGGCGTGAGCATCGTGCGCGACGCGTACGGCGTGCCCTCGGTCACGGGCGCCACCGGCCCCGACGCGTGGTGGGGCGCCGGCTACGCGGTTGCGCAGGACCGGCTGGCGGAGCTCGAGCTGTTCCGCCGCCAGGCGAGCGGGCGCCTCGCCGAGATCCTCGGGCCGACCTACCTCAGCGCGGACATCGTCTCGCGCCGCGACTTCTACACGCCGGCGGAGCTCGACAAGCAGGTCGCCGCGCTGCCCCCGGAGCTCAGGGCGCGCGACGACGCCTACGCAGCCGGGGTCAACGCCTGGATCCAGCACGTGCGCGAGAACCCGCAGGACCTCCCGAACGAGTTCAAGCTGTTCAACATCGCGCTGACCGACTGGACCGCCCGCGACACGGCGGCCATCGGCGTGCTGCTCGCGCGCACGGTTCCGAGCAGCGACGGGAACGAGCTCCCGAACGCGCGCACGCTGAGGGCAGCGGGTGCGAAGGCCTTCGACTCGCTGGTCCCGCGCCACGTTCAGCACGAGCCGACGATCATCCCGCGCGCGGACGGGCTGTTCCCCTCCCAGCCGGGTCGTACCAGCCACGACGAGCAGGTGGGCCTCGTGCGGTCGCGGGTCCTGGTCAAGGGGCTCGCACTTCCCGCGGCACCCGTCACCGCCCGGCGGAGCGCCGCTTCGCGCGTGCCGCTCGGCCGGCCCGGCGGCTCCTACACGATCGCCGCGCGCCGCAACGGCGACGCGTGGCTGTACAGCGGCCCGCAGCTCGGGTTCGCCTATCCGGAGCTGTTCGTCGAGCTCGAGGTGCACGCGCCGGGGCTCGACGTGCGCGGCGCGACGGCCCCCGGGGTGCCCGTGATCGCGGTGGGCCACAACGCGCACGTCGCCTGGGGCGTGACGAGCGGCGAGTCCGACGACGACGACCTCTATGCCGAGACCCTGAAGGGCGGGACCGAGAGCTACCTGTACAAGGGCAAGACGCTCGCGATGAGCTGCCGCGACGAGGTCTTCAACGTGAGCGGCGCCGACCCGCACACCGAGCGCCTCTGCCGGACGCGCCACGGCCCCGTGCAGGCGCGCTCGACGAAGCAGGCCTACGCGCGCCGCTACGCGATCTGGGGACGGGAGCTCGAGACGTTCGTCGGGCTCGAGGACCTCAACGCTGCGAAGACCGTCAAGGAAGTCGACAGGGCCACGGCCGCGATGACCTGGAACGAGAACATCACCGCCGCCGACGACGCCGGAAACATCGGCTTCTGGCATCCGGGCCTTCTCCCGCTCAAGCCGCGCCAGTGGGACGAGCGACTGCCGTTTCCGGGCACGGGCGAGGCGGAGTGGCGAGGGTTCCTCTCGGTCAAGCAGCGCCCGCACGTGATCAACCCGACGGGTCGCAACTGGCTCGCCAACTGGAACAACCAGCCCTCCGCGGGCTGGACGGAGGGCGACATCGAGGGGGCGAGCCGCGGGCGCGCGGCCGGCGCGCTCCACCGCGCCGCGTTCCTCTACTCGCTGGTTCCGGGCTTCGCGAAGAAGCCGTCGATCGGTCGGCTGGAGTCGCTGCTGCGGAGCTCCGGCACGACGGCGCAGCAGCGCCCCTTGATGACGAGCCGGCTGGAGGCTGCGTCCACGGGGTCGAGCGGTAACGCGCGCAAGGTGCTGACGGCGCTCCTGGCGTGGGACGGCTCGTACGCGCGAACCGCGTCCGATGGGACGGTCGATCCCGGCGTTCCGATCTGGGAGGAGTTCAAGTCCGCGATGCTCGCGCGCGACCAGGCCCGCCTCGGCGGGAGCAAGGTCGCGGAGTTGGCCGGCAGGACGGCCTCCTACCACCTCTTCGACATCACCGGCGGCGAGGCCCACGCGCTGCTGTCGCTCGGGTCCGGCGACTATCGCGCGGCGGCGGCCACGGTGTACGGCACGCTCGCCCAGCGCTTCGGAAGCACGGACCCGGCGAAGTGGCGCCAGCCCCGCACCAACGTGACCTGGACGCTCCAGGGGGTCGGTTCGCCCCCGGCGATGCCGTTCTTCGAGCGCGGCACGTGGGAGCAGCTCGTCGAGCTGCGTTGAGCGCGGGCGCTCAGGACGGCGCTACGGAGCCAGCTTGGGGCTCTGCCACGGCGCCGCCAGCCGCTCGCTGAGCAGCTGCGGCAGCTCGTCCGCCGGGATCCGCGACTGGTCGAGCGTGTCGCGGTCGCGCAGCGTCACGGTGCCGTCCTCCATCGTCTGGTGGTCCACGGTCACGCCCCACGGCGTGCCGATCTCGTCCTGGCGCCGGTAGCGCTTGCCGATCGACCCGCCCGCGTCGTACTCCGCCGGCATCCGGCGGCGCAGCTCCTCGTAGATCTCGCGCGCGCGCTCGGGCTGGCCGTCCTTGTTCACGAGCGGCAGGACCGCGACCTTGACGGGCGCCAGCCGCGGGTGCAGGCGCAGCAGAACGCGCTCGCGGCCCTCGACCTCCTCCTCGTCGTAGGCGTCGACCATGAACGCCAGCGTGGCCCGGTCGGCCCCCGCCGCGGGCTCGATCACGTGCGGCACGTAGCGATCGCCGGTGGCCGAGTCCACGTAGTCGAGCTTCTCGCCGGAGTGCTTCATGTGCTGGGTCAGGTCGAAGTCGCCGCGGTTGGCGATCCCCTCGAGCTCCGACCAGCCGATCGGGAAGAGGTACTCCACGTCCGCCGTGGCGCTCGAGTAGTGGGAGAGCTCGTCGGGGTCGTGGTCGCGCAGCCGCAGGTGGTCGGCCCGGATGCCGAGCTCCTCGTACCAGGCGCGGCGCGCCTCGCGCCAGGTGTCGTACCACTGCCCGGCGTCGGCGGGAGGCACGAAGAACTCCATCTCCATCTGCTCGAACTCGCGCGTGCGGAAGATGAAGTTGCCCGGCGTGATCTCGTTGCGGAACGACTTGCCCACCTGCGCGATCCCGAACGGCGGCCGCTTGCGCGAGAACTGGAGCACGTTCTTGAAGTTCACGAAGATCCCCTGGGCCGTCTCCGGGCGCAGGAAGATCTCGTTGCCCTCCTCCTCCACCGGGCCCATGTGGGTCTTGAACATCAGGTTGAAGTTGCGCGGCTCGGACAGCTCGCCGCCGCACTGGGGGCAGCGCAGCTCGCCCTCCGGCTTCTCCTCGCGCAGGTGATCCTCGCGCCAGCGCTTCTTGCAGTCGCCGAGGCACTGCACGAGCGGGTCGGTGAACCCCTCCAGGTGGCCGGACGCCTCCCACGTCTTGGGGTGCATGAGGATCGCGGCGTCGAGGGCCACGATGTCGTCGCGCTCCTGGACCATCGCGCGCCACCACTCGGCCTTGACGTTGCTCTTGAGCAGCACGCCGTAGTGGCCGTAGTCGTAGGTCGACGCCAGCCCGCCGTAGATCTCCGAGGACTGGAAGATGAAGCCGCGGCGCTTGCAGAGCGCCACGATCTTGTCCATCGTGACCTTGTCGGGGGTCGCCTCCGGCACGGCGGGAACCCTAGAGGACGCCCCGGAACCCGCTCCCAGGGAGGAAATTCGTGCCCAACCAGGCGCGAACGAACTCCCACTTTCCCCGCTAATAGCGTGTTTTTGGAACAGGCGACAGCCGGGTAGCTCATATATGTTGGAGGCAGGTCGTAACTCATGGTGAGCATCGCCTACAGAGCAACGAGCCACGTCGCCGCCTGGATCGTCTGGCACTCCCTCGGGGTGTCGATCCTGGGCGATCTGGACGCCCCCAGGCCGCCGACGGCCGAGCGCGCGTCCACCCAGGCTGCCTGAGCGGCGCCGGTCCGCCTCATAGACTCAAAGCCGCGATGCCGCTCTACGAGTACCGCTGCGAGAACGGGCACACCTTCGAGGTGATGGAGCGGATGACCGCCGATCCCCTCACGAAGTGCACGGAGTGCGGCGCCCCGGTCCAGCGTGTGCTGCACGCGCCGGCCGTCCACTTCAAGGGCTCGGGCTTCTACACGACCGACTACGGGCGCAAGAAGACGGGCGCATCGTCCGGCGGGTCCGACGACTCGTCGTCGTCCTCCTCCTCCGACTCCAAGGGCGACAAGCAGAAGGGCGACTCGAAGTCGGGCGACTCGGGCTCGGCGAAGAAGGCCGAGACCAAGTCCTCCTCGGCGGACTGACTAGCCGCTCTGAAGCGTCCGCACGGCCCGCGCCCGCTCCGCGCGGGTCACGCGCAATGACCCGTCGCCGTTGACGGCGTCGAACTTGAGCACCCGCGTGGCGCCGCTGCCGCCTGTGAGCAGGTCGGTGAAGAGGGTCAGCAGCCCGGGGCCCTTCATGTCCGTGCGCAGCGCCCGCGGCGCCTGCCAGGCGATCCACGGCGCCCGCACGAAGGTGCTCGGCCAGTGCAGCGGCGACACGAGCCTGGAGCGCATCCCGCCCAGGACCTTCTGCTGGCGGGCGGCCCGCTGGCGGTCGTCCTCGTTGGGGGCGCAGTGGTTCTTGCGCACGCGCGCGAAGCGGAGGGCCTCGCGGCCGCTGAGGTGGTGGTCGCCCTTGCTGAGCTTCACGCTCTTGCCGCCGAACTTGTCGGACTTGAGGCAGTTGTCGAGGGTCACGTCCACGCCGCCGAGCGCGTCGATCAGCTTGGGGAAGTTCGAGAAGTCGACCTCGAGCACGTGGTTGATCTTCAGCCCGTTGCCCATGAAGTCCTCGACCGTGCGGATCTGGAGGGCGGCGCCGCCGTACGCGTAGGCCGCGTTGATCCTGCCCGCGCCGTGGCCGGGGATGTTGGCGAACGAGTCGCGCAGGATCGACAGCTTGCGCACGCTGCCGAGGCCCACGTGGAGCAGGATGATGCTGTCCGCGCGCGACGACGCGCCGGCGGCGCCCGGCTCCTTCGTCCCCTTCGGGCGCTGGTCCGAGCCGAGCACGAGCACGTTGCTGCCCGTCAGGAGGCTGCCGCCGCCGGACAAAGCGTTCTTCGTGCGGTCGGAGACGCCATTCTGCGTCTGGGCGCTGACCATGAAGAGGACGAAGGAGAAGAGCAGCCAGGCCACCACGCCGAGCACGACGTAGCGCAGGACGCGGCGCCACGCGGGGCGCTCGGAGGGCGCGCCGGGGGTCCGCCCGCGGCGGCGCCCGAGGCGGCCGAGCGGGCCGTCGCCGGGGCGCTCGGAGCGCAGCCGGTCGAGCGGCGATCGGCGCGCGCGGTAGACCTTGTACTCCGGCGGTCCGGGCGGCCGCTGGGGCGGCGGTTGGGGCGGTCCCTGCGGGGGCGGCTGGGGCGGTCCCTGGGGCGGCGGGAGGTCGCCGGGCGCGTCGGGGGGCATCCCCCGTGTATACACACCGGCGATGTCGAGGGCGCGCGCGATCGGGATCGACGCTGGGGGCACCAAGCTCCTCGGCGGCGTCGTGGACGGCTCGCCGGCCGTGCGCGAGCGCGTCCACCGCTTCTGGCGCGGCGCCGATCGCGACGAGGTCCTGGACGTGATGGTCCAGGCGGTCGAGGAGTGTCGCGCGGCGGCCCCGGACGCGATCGCGGTGGGCTTCGGCATCCCCTCGGTGGTGGATGCGGCCACCGGAACGTCGGAGTACAGCGTGCACCTTCCGCTGGTCGACGTGCCGTTCCGCGAGGTCATGCGGGAGCGGATCGGCCTGCCGGTGCTGGTGGACAACGACGCGAACCTCGCGCTGCTGGCGGAGTCGCGGGCGGGCGCCGCACGCGGGGCGCGGCACGCGCTGATGCTCACCCTGGGGACCGGTATCGGCGGGGCGATGCTCCTCGACGGGCGGCTCTACCGCGGGGCGCGCGGGGGCGGCGCGGAGCTGGGCCACGTGGTGGTGGACATCGACGGACCGCCGTGCTCCGGCGGCTGTCCCAACCGGGGCTGCCTCGAGGCGCTGGCGTCGGGCAGCGCGATCGGGCGCGAGGGCGAGGCCGCCGCGCGCCGGCTCCCGGAGTCGGCGCTGGGAGCGGCGCTGGCGGACGGGCGCGCGATCACCGGCGGGCTCGTCACCGAGGTGGCGCACGACGGCGACGAGGCGGCGATCGAGGTGCTGTCGGTGGCCGGCAGGCGGCTCGGCGCGGGGCTCGCGTCGCTCGTCAACGCCTTCCAGCCGGAGGTGATCGTGATCGGCGGGGGCGCGGTGGCGGCGGGCGAGCTGCTCATCGGGCCCGCGCGCGAGGTGGCGATGGCCACGGCTCTGCCGCCGTTGCGCCGCGACGTGCGGATCGTCGCCGCCGAGCTCGCGGAGGAGGCGGGGATGGTCGGCGCGGGCATCCTCGCTCTGGAGGGGGTCTGATGGCCGGCCGGCTCATCGTCTGCCCCACCCCGATCGGGAACTTCGAGGACATCACGCTGCGCGTGCTGGCCGCGCTGCGGGAGGCGGACGTGGTGGCGTGCGAGGACACGCGGCGGACCGGCAAGCTGCTCGAGCGCTACGGGGTGAGCGCCCCGCTCGTCTCCTACCACGAGCACAACGAGGAGTCGCGGGCGGCGCAGCTGGTCGCGCGGATGAGGGCGGGGGAGACGGTGGCGCTCGTGTCCGACGCGGGGATGCCGTTGATCTCCGATCCCGGCTACGTGCTCGTGCGCGCGTGCGCGGCCGCGGGGTTGGCGGTGGAGGTGCTGCCGGGGCCCTCGGCGGCGCTGGCCGCGCTCGTGGCGTCGGCGTTGCCGGCGGACCGCTGGCGCTTCGTCGGGTTCCTGCCGCGAAAGGCCGGCAAGCTGCGTGAGGTGCTCGGCGAGCCGGGCGGCACGCTGGTCGCGTTCGAGTCGCCGCGGCGGCTGCCGGCCACGCTCGAGGCGCTGGCCGAGCTCGACCCGGAGCGCCAGGCCGCCGTGTGCAGGGAGCTGACGAAGGTGCACGAGGAGGTGGTGCGCGGGAGCGCGGCGGAGCTGGCGGCCCGCTACCGCGACGAGGAGCCGCGCGGCGAGGTGGTGCTGGTGGTGGCCGGGGTGGCGGAGCCGAGCGCGGGCGAGGTGGGGGAGCGGTCGGTGGAGGCGCTGGCGGCGCTGGTGGAGGCGGGGGCCAAGCCGCGGCCGGCCGCCGGCGTGGTGGCCGGTCTGACGGGCGAGAGCGCGAACGCGCTCTACCGGGCGTTTCTCGCGCGCGGCTGAGCGGGTTGCGATCGGGCTGAGCGGGCCGCACCGTCACAGCCGCGCAACGTTGCGTCACGGGAGCGTTACGGATCGTGCCGGGAGCGTTTCGGCCGATCGAGCCCGGCTCGAATGCGTGGTTCCGTGGCCGCATGACCACTCGAACGCTCTCCCTCCTGATCGCCCTCGCGGCGCTGCTGTCCCCCTCTTCCGCGGCTGCCGACCCCGGCTGGCGATGGCCGGTCCGCGGCGAGGTGCTCACCCCCTACCGCAACGGCGACGACCCGTACGCGGGCGGCCAGCACCGGGGGATCGACATCGCGGCGCCGGTCGGGGCGCCGGTGGCGGCCGCGACCGCCGGCACGGTGAGGTTCGCCGGCTTGGCCGGCGACAACGGGCTCACCGTCGCGATACGCACGGCCGACGGGCGCTTCGACACGTCCTATCTCCACCTGGAGTCGATCGGCGTGCGCGCGGGATCGGCCGTGAGCGCGGGCGAGCGCATCGGCGCGGTGGGCACGTCCGGGCGCCGCTCGGTCGTCGCGCCCCACCTGCACTTCGGCGTCCGCGAGGCGGGCGAGCGGTTCGCGTACCGCGACCCGCTCTCGCTCCTCCCTCCCCCCGGAGCGCCGGAACCGCGGCCGGTCGCGCCACGGGCGGTTCCCGTGGTCGCGCTCGAGCCACAGCAGCCGGCGCTCGCCGCGGCGCTCGCCGCCGTGGCGGCACCGGGAGCAGCAGCGCCCCCGGTCCCGGTCGCCGTCCCGCTTCCCGCGGCGGCGGGGCTCCTCGGCTCGACGGCGGCGCCTCTCGGCTCGCCGGCCGCGGCTCCGGCTCTGACGCCCATCCCTTCTCTCGCACACGCGCCGGCATCTCTGCGGCCGGCCGCTCACCGCGCCCCTGGCTCCGCCCCAGCCCCCGGCCTCGGCTCGGAGGGCACGTCCCACCCGGCCCGCGCCCGCGCGTCCGAAGCCGCCCGAGCCGCCCCCGTCACTCGCCCGCCCGGCTCCGCCGCAGCCGCCGATTCCGGTCGTGCTTCCCGGCCCGAGCCAGTGGCCGGCCATGGCGGCGGGCCCCGCGGATCGGACGGTCCGGCGCGCGGCGGCCCTCCCGCCGGAGCGCGGTTCCTCGCCGTCCACCGGCACCCCACGGCGGCACCGCGATCGCGGGGCCTCGACCTCGGCTGGCTCGCCGCCTGCGTGGGGCTCGTTGCGGCGGCGATGCTGCTCGGTAGGCCGCGCGGGCCGCTCGCCACGCTCCGCCGCGCCCGCTCGTTCTCGCCTCCCCGCCGGCCCGCTCTGCGCGAGCGCGCATGACCTGGCGTGTGCCCCGGCGGGGCCGGGAGCCGCCAGTAGCCTCCACGCGTGACCTACTACGTCACCACCCCGATCTACTACGTGAACGCGCAGCCCCACCTCGGGCACGCATACACCACGATCGCGGCGGACGTGCTCGCGCGTCACATGCGCCAGCGCGGCGAGGAGGTCTTCTTTCTCACGGGGACCGACGAGCACGGCGAGCCCGTGGCCCAGGTGGCGGAGCGCGAGGGCATCCCGCCGCGCGAGCTCGCCGACCGCAACTCGGCGAAGTTCCTCGAGCTCGCGAGCCGGGTCAACGCCACCAACGACTTCTTCATCCGCACCTCCGACGAGCGTCACGTCGCCCGCGTGCAGGAGGTGCTCCAGCGGGTCTACGACCGCGGCCACGTCTACGAGGGCGTCTACGAGGGCTGGTACTGCCCGCGCTGCGCGGACTTCAAGACCGACGCCGAGCTCGTGGACGGCAACAAGTGCCCGATCCACCTGATCGAGCTGGAGCGCCAGCACGAGGACAACTACTTCTTCAAGCTCTCGGAGTTCCAGGAGCCGCTCGAGCGCCTGTACGAGGAGCGGCCCGAATGGATCGTGCCGCGCGTCCGCTACAACGAGGCGCTCGCGTTCATCCGTTCGGGCCTCCGCGACGTCTCCCTCACCCGCGGAAAGATCACCTGGGGCGTGCCGGTGCCGTGGGACGAGGGGCACGTCTTCTACGTCTGGTTCGACGCGCTCCTCAACTACTACACGGCCCTCTCCTTCGCGCGCGAGGGCGAGGACCTGACCGAGCGCTTCTGGCCGGCCGACGTTCACGTGATCGGCAAGGACATCCTCAAGTTCCACGCCGTCTTCTGGCCCGCCCTGCTGATGGCGGCGGGGATCGAGGTGCCGCGGCGGCTGTGCATCCACGGCTTCCTGCTGATGGACGAGCACAAGATGTCCAAGTCGCTCGGCAACGTGATCGACCCGTTCCAGGTCGCGGAGGTCTACGGCGTCGACGCGCTGCGCTACTACCTCTTCGCCGCTGTCGGCTTCGGCCAGGACGGCAACATCTCGGCGGCCGACCTCGAGGCCCGCTACACGAGCGAGCTGGCGAACGAGTACGGCAACCTCGCGAGCCGGACGATCGGGATGATCGGGCGCTTCCGCGAGGGCGTCGTGCCGGAGGCGGACGCCCCATCCGCGCTCGCGAGCGACTTCGACGATCTCGCCGCCCGGGTCGCGGCTCATTTCGACCGGGTCGAGCTGAGCCAGGCGCTCGGCGCGATCTGGGAGCTGGTCAGGCGCGTCAATCAGTACGTGCAGGAGACCGAGCCGTGGAAGCTCGCGAAGGACCCGGACGCGGCCTCCGAGCTCGACTCCACGCTCTACGGGATCGCGGAGGGCCTGCGCGTGGCGTCGGTGCTGGTGCTCCCGTTCATGCCGGAGTCGGCGGAGCGGGTGCTGGCTGCCCTGGGCCGGCCGGACACCTCGCTCGAGGGCGCGCGGATCGGCGCCGCCCCCGGCGGCGCGCGGATCGGCGAGCTCGCGCAGCTGTTCCCGCGGATCGAGCAGGGCTAGCGCATGATCGACAGCCACACCCACCTCGACGTCTGCAAGCCGCCGGACGCCGAGATCGTGGCGCGCGCCCGCGAGTCCGGCATCAACCGGATCGCGACGGTCGGGATGAACCCGGGGTCGATCGAGCGCGCGCTCGCCGCCGCTCGCGCGCACGACGAGGTGTTCGCGATCGTGGGCCACCACCCGAACGAGGCCGGCACCTTCGACGACTCCGCGCTCGCGGCGATCGCCGGCGCGGTGGCCGACGAGCGCGCGGTCGCCGTCGGCGAGACCGGCCTCGACTACTACCGCGACTACGCCCCGCGCGAAGCGCAGCGCACCGCCTTCGAGGCGCAGATCGACATCGCGCGCGAGCACGGGCTCCCGCTGGTCATCCACACGCGCGCGGCCGAGGACGACACGTTCGACATCCTGCGCGACCACGCCGAGGGCGTCACGGTGGTGATGCACTGCTTCTCCGCGCCGGAGCGGATCGACGACTGCGTCGAGCGCGGCTACGTGTGCTCGTTCGCCGGAAACGTCACCTACCCGAAGGCGGCCGACCTTCAGGCGGCGGCGCGCGACGTGCCCGCCGAGCTTCTCATGGTGGAGACCGACGCGCCCTACCTCTCGCCGCAGCCGGTCCGCGGCAAGCCGAACGAGTCGGCCAACGTCGTGCTCACCGCCGAGTTCGTGGCGGAGCTGCGCGGCACGTCCTATGCCGAGCTCGAGACCGCGGTGGAGGCCACGGCCGCGCGCGTGTTCGGCTGGTGAGCGAGAGCCCGCCGCGCCAGGCCAGCCTGCGCCGGCTGCGTGAGTTCGGCGTGCGTCCCAACCGCGAGCTGGGGCAGAACTTCCTGATCGACGACAACGTGCTGCACGTGATCGGGCGTGCCGCGGAGCTGGACCCGGCCGATGTCGTTCTGGAGGTCGGGGGCGGGCTCGGGGTGCTCTCGGAGTACCTGGCGCCGCGCGTGGGGCACCTGCACGTCGTGGAGGTGGACGCCCGGCTCGAGCCGGCGCTGCGCGACGCGATCGATCCGCACTCGAACGTCACGCTCCACCTGGCCGACGCGGTCCGGCTCGACCTCCGCGCGCTGCGTCCGGAGCCCACGAAGGTGGTCGCCAACCTGCCCTACGGCGTGGCGGCCACGGTGATCCTCCGCGCCGTGGCGGAGCTGCCGGCGCTGCGGCTGTGCGTCGCGATGGTGCAGCGCGAGGTGGCCGAGCGCCTCGCCTCGCCGCCCGGCTCGAAGACCTACGGCGCCACGTCGGTGCTGGCCCAGCTCTCCTGCCACGTGAGCGTGGAGCGGCGCGTGCCCGCGTCGGTCTTCCACCCCGCGCCGCGGGTCGAGTCGGCGATCGTGGTGCTCCGGCGCACCGGCGAGCCGCCGCCGCGGGCCGTGGCCGATCTGGTCCACGCGGCCTTCGCGCACCGGCGCAAGGCCCTCGGCGGGTCGCTGGCGCTGGCCACGGGGGCGGCGCCGGACATCCGCGAGCGCGCGCGGGAGGCGCTCGAGGCGCTCGGCCACCGGGCCGACGCGCGCGCGGAGCGCCTCTCGCCGTCCGACTTCCTGGCACTGGCGGAGCGCCTCGACCTCGTGCCGCGATGATCGACGAGAGCGCGCCCGCCAAGCTCAATCTCGTGCTCCAGGTGGGGCCGCGGCGCGAGGACGGGCTGCACGAGATCGCGTCGCTGTTCGCTTCGCTCGAGCTGGCCGACTCGATCGCCGTCGAGCCGGCGCCCGCCGCGCCGGACGAGGTGATCGCCCCGGGGGTCGAGGGCCCGAACCTGGCCGAGGCCGCGATCGCCGCGCTGCGCGACGCGCTCGGCGGCGACCTGCCGCCGCTCCGCGCGGCGATCGAGAAGCGCATCCCGGTCGCGGCGGGCCTCGGCGGGGGCAGCGCCGACGCCGCCGCCGTCCTCCGGGCCGGCAACCGCATCGCGGGCAACCCGCTCGACGCGGCGGCGCTGCGCTCGATCGGCGCGCGCATCGGAGCCGATGTTCCGAGTCAGATCGAGCCGGGGCACGCGCTCGTCACCGGCGCCGGGGAGAACGTCGAGCGCGTCGAGCTGGCGGCTCTCTCCGTGGTGCTGGTCCCGGCCGGCGAGGGGCTCTCCACGGCCGCCGTGTACGCGGAGGCGGATCGGGTGCCCACCACCCGCGCGACCCTCGACCCCGACGCCGTCCGCGCGCTGGCCGCGCTGTCCCCGCCGGAGCTGGCCGCCCGTCTCGAGAACGACCTCGAGGCGGCTGCCCTGTCGCTGCGGCCCGAGCTCGAGGAGACGCTCGCCGCGGTCCGCGGCTCCGGCGCCCTGGCGGCCCGGGTGACGGGCTCCGGCCCGACCGTCTTCGGCCTCTACGCGGACGCCGCCGCCGCGGCCTCCGCGGCGGAGCGGCTGCCGGGCGCGATCCTCACGCGACTGCGCGAGTAGCCGACCGGATCGACCTCGTCGTCGCGATGCGGCACAATCGCGTCCGTGCCTTTCGACGCCGCGCTGCCGTTCGACGCCTCGTCGTCCCAGATGATCTCGGTCGCGATCGCGGCCGGGATCACCCTGATCGTCTACGCGGTGTTCATCGTCGCCCCGGCGTGGGCCTCGTACGGCCGCGTGTGGGAGCGGATCGCCGCGAGCGTGCTCACCCTGTTCATCCTCGCCTCGGTCGTGATGGTGGGGGTGCTGCTGGGCGCGGCGGTGGTCTGGACGTACGACACCTGGGGCAACTAGCGGCCGCATAGGCCGCCATCACCGGGCGTTCCGCAGGCGAGACCGGCCGCGCGCGCATACCCTTTTCACATCGCTTCGCGTACGGAGAACCCCGCCGGCAGCGCATTCCTCGAGGCCTTCGCCGATGTCTCGGCAGCCGTGGAGGCCGGCTCCGGCCTGCCCGAGGTGGCACGCGCGACGGCCCGGGCGCTCAACGCGAGCGTCGCCGTGGTCGACGCCTCGAGCAGCGTGCTGGCCGTGGCGGCGCAGTCGCCCGACGACGAGCAGGCCGTGCTCTCGGGCGGCGACGGGCGCGAGGTGATGGCCCTGCGGGTGGCCGATATGCCGGTTGGAGAGCTGCGCTACCGCCCTCGCGGCGAGCCGCCGCCGCCCGCACTGGTGCGCATGGTGGCCACGTTGATCGCGCTCGAGGTCGAGCGCTCGCGGGCCCCGGAGCGTGCCAGCGAGGCCGCGGTGGCCAGCTTCGTGTGCGACCTGCTCGAGCGGCGCGTGACCGATCGAGACAACATCGTCGCGCGCGGCAACGAGTTGGGCTCGGACCTCTCGTCCGGCGCGAGCGTGCTCGTGGCCCGCGCCCACCCGCACCGGCCCGAGGAGGGGGACTGGCGCGCCCGCGTGCTCGCGATAGCCGAGCGCGGCGCCCGTGCCGTGGCCCCCGGCGCACTCGCGGCGCCCGTACAGGTGGCCATGTCGCGGAGCGCCCAGGCGCCGGCCGCCGCCGAGCTGGTGATCGTGGTGCCCGCGGAGGACCCGGCGCTGGCGGGCCGGGTGGCGGAGTCGCTGCGCCGCGAGCTCGAGACGAACCTCCAGTCGTTCACCACCGTGATCGGGATGAGCGGGGTCAAGTCGGACCCCGTCGACGTCCACCGCGCGGGCTTCGAGGCGCTGCTCGCGGCCAACGTGGCCGAGGCCCAGGGCAACGCGTTCCTGCCGTTCGAGGCGACCGGCGCCTACCGGCTGCTGCTTCCCGCGATGAGCGAGGACCCGGGCGAGCTGGAGCGCTTCCACGACGAGACGGTCGCGCCGCTGCTCGCCTACGACGACCAGTACGAGACCGAGCTGGTGCGAACCCTCGAGACGTTTCTCGACGAGGATGGCAGCGTGGCCCGCACGTCCGAGAAGCTCTTCACGCACCGGCACACGGTCCGCTACCGGCTCGAGCGCGTGCGCGAGCTGACCGGCCTCGACGTGTCCTCGACCGACGGCCGCGAGCGCCTCGGGCTCGGCCTGAAGGCGATGCGCGTGCTGGGGATCATGCCCACGCGCGGCCCGGCACTCGAGCCCGGCACCGAGGCGGGCATCGTGCCGCGCGAGAAGCGCGAACGCCCCGGCTGAGGCGGCTCCAGGCGCGCCGGCGCGCCTAGGATCGGGCGCCCTTGGTCCCGCTCCTCATACAGATCCTGGCCGTGGTCGCAGTCGCGGCGCTGGTGCTGGTCGTGCTCGAGCGGCTGGGCGTGGCGGTCGGCTTCCCGCAGGCCGCGGCCGTGGCCGTGCTCGCGGTGCTGGCCTCCAGCGGCGTGATCAACATGCGCGAGCAGTGGAAGCACCTCGACCTCCAGCGCGCGCAGAACGCGGGGATCCCGGCGCAGGAGGGCCGGGGCGTGTGCCGGGCGGTCGGCGTCGACGCGGAGTTCCTCGGGTACGTGGGCTCCCGCGTCCCGGTGCGCGAGCGCTTCTACCTGGACGCGTCACCGCAGTTCTTCGGCAGCAAGGACATCTGCATGAGGTTCGTGCTCCTGCCCCGCACCCAGGTGGCGCAGCTGAAGGACGCCCGCTACGTGGTGTTCTGGGATCCGTCATCGAGGCAGACGATGCGCGCGGTGAGGCAGCGCGGCGCCACGATCGCCTTCCACGACCGCCGCCATGCCGTGGCCAGGCTCCCCTGATGCGCGGGTTGGCCGGATACCTCGGTTTCGTGGCCGCCTTCGTCGCGCCCGGCCTCGCGCTGCTCTACGCGCTCGGCCTCGTCAGGCGCGTGCGGGAGGTCCCGGCCGCGCTCGGCCCTGCCTTCCTGGCCGGCGTGGCCGTGGTCATGTCGCTGCTCATGCTCGCGCTGACGGCGGGCGTTGCGGTCCGCATGCCCGCGTTCGCGGCCGCCGCCGGCGGCCTGACCGCGGCGCTGGCGGTGAGCGGGTTCGTGCTCGCGCGCCGGAGCGAGACGGGCGATGGCGAGCCGGCCCCGGTCTGCGCCGCCGCGCCGACCGCGCTCGAGAAGTGGCTCACGCGCGCCGTCATCGGCCTACTCGCGGCGTTCTTCGTGATCGGCTACACGGCCTATCGCAAGTCCTCCACGGTCGGCGACGACTGGGCGATCTGGTCCTACAAGGGACTCGCCCTGTTCGAGTTCGGCGGAAAGCTGGACAACGGGACCTTCACCGGCACCGTGCCGGGCCCGGCGCACCTCGACTACCCGCTGCTCCTGCCGCTGTTCCAGTCACTCTTCTTCCGCTCGGTCGGGGCGGCGCAGCTCCAGCAGTTCCACTCGGTCCTCTGGCTCCTGTTCGCGGCCTTCATCTGGACGATCGCCTGGCTCGCCCGCGCGCGGGGGCTTCCGCTCCTGGCGCTGCTGATCCCGACCGCGGCCCTGGCGTTCACCTCCAAGAGCCACACGCTCGTGGCGGACGGCTACGCCGACGTGCCCGTGGCCGCGTTCGCGGGCGCCGGCGTTCTGGCGGTCGGCCTGTGGCTACAGAACGGCGGCAGGCGCTACGCGATCCTCGGGGCCGTGCTGCTCGTGGCGGCGGCGAACACGAAGAACGAGGGGCTGATGGCCGCTGCCGCGGTGCTCGCGGTGGCCGGGGCGGTCGTCCTGATCGAGCGGGGGCGCGAGTGGCGGACATGGCTGATGACCGCGGCGGTCGTGGCGGCGGGCGTCGCCCCCTGGACGCTCTGGCGCAGCTCGAACCACATCCGCAGCCAGGACGTGGCGCCACTCGGCGACGCTCTCGGCCCGAGCCACACCCTGGACCGCCTCGACCGCGTGCCCAAGTCGTTCACCGCTCTGCTCGACAGCCTCTCGGACGGTGCGCACTGGGGGTACATCCCGGCCTGCCTGCTGGTGCTCGCCATCGCCTGCCTGGTGTGGGGCACCGCGCGCCGGCAGGCCGCGTTCTATCTCGCGGTGCCGACCGTGATGCTGCTCGGACTCGTCTTCGTCTACTGGACCGGCCTGCCGCCGATCGACTACTGGCTCGAGAACTCGGCCAACCGGACGGTCGCGGGCGTGGTCTACGTCTGCGGGGTGGGGCTCGTGCACCTGACCGCGCTTGTGGTGGGCCGGCTCGGCGCGCCGGGGCCCGAGCGCGCGCCTGCAACGGGCCTCTCAGGCCGTCCGGGCGAGATCCCACCATGACCGCATGCTCCATGCCGCGCTCGTCTGCTGCGACGACGATTGCACCGACGTCTTCGAGGCGTACGGATCCCTCGAGGAGCTCGAGACCCTCGCCTGCGACTGCGGCTGCGCGCTCCAGGTCATCTCGATCTCGGAGGCCCGGCCCGACCTCGTGCCCGGCCGCGGCGTGGAGCTGATGCCGGTGGGGTAGCCGCCGCCGGGGAATCGGAACTGGGGGGCGAGGAGTTGAACCTCGATCCTGTGGACCAAAACCACATGTCTTTCCGTTAGACGACCCCCCAAAGGCCCTCTTCCCAGCGACCGTACCACCGCCCGCCGTTACGCTGGACGCGAAATGGCCGGCGAGCTGACCGTTCTCATCATGGCCGCCGGGCACGGCACCCGGATGCGCTCCTCGCTTCCCAAGGTGCTGCACCCCGTGTGCGGCCGGCCGATGGTCGAGTGGGTCGTGGCCGCGGCGCGCGAGGCCGGGGCGAGCCGGGTCGTGTGCATCACGCGCCCGGGCGAGGGCGTGGACGAGCACCTTGCGGAGAAGGACGTGGAGGTGGCCGCGCAGACCGAGGGCGAGGGCACCGGCTCGGCCGTCCTCGCCGCGCGTGACGCAATCGCGGACGCCAACACCGTGGTCGTCCTCTCCGGCGACCACCCGCTCGTCTCCTCCAAGCTGATCGCCGACCTCGTCGCCTCGCACGACCAAGCCGACGCCGCCGCCACCCTCCTCACCACCGAGGAGCTCGACCCGGCCGGCTACGGCCGCATCGTCCGCGGCACCGACGGCTCCGTCGAGCGCATCGTCGAGACCAAGCACACCGAGGGCGTCCCCGAGGACGAGCTCGCCATCCGCGAGATCAACATCGGCTCCTACGCCTTCGCCGCCGCCCAGCTCCTCGAGGCGCTCGACGAGGTCGGCGAGGAGCACGGCGAGCGCTACCTCACCAACGTGATCCCGATCCTGCGCGACAGCGGCCACACGCTCGCCGCCCACCGGACCACCGACGTGCGCTCCGCCATGGGCGTGAACACCCGCGCGGACCTGATCGAGATCGAGAGTCTCGCTCGCCGCGCGCTGATCGAGGCCCACGCCGCCAACGGCGTCGCGTTCACGGCCCCGGACACGGTCGCGCTCGACGCCACGGTCGAGATCGGGCAGGACGCCACCATCGGCCCGGGCGTGACGCTCCGCGGCGCCACGACCATCGGCGCGGGCGCCACCATCGGCCCCCAGGCCACGATCACGGACTCCAGCGTGGCGGACGGCGCCACCGTGCTGCACGCGGTCCTGACCGAGGCCGAGGTCGGCCCCAACGCGACCGTCGGCCCGTTCGCCTACCTCCGCCCGGGAGCGAAGCTCGAGGAAAACGCCAAGGTCGGCACGTTCGTGGAGGTCAAGAACTCGACCATCGGCCCGGGCGCCAAGGTCCCGCACCTGTCGTACGTGGGAGACGCCGATATCGGCGAGGGCGCCAACCTCGGAGCCAGCTCGATCACGGCCAACTACGACGGCAAGGACAAGCACCGCACGACCGTCGGCAAGCGCGCGCGGACCGGCATCCACACCTCGCTCGTCGCCCCCGTGACCGTCGGGGACGGCGCGTACACTGGCGCCGGAGCCGTGATCCGCGAGGACATCCCGCCCGGGGACCTGGGCGTGTCCAGCGGGCACAAGCAGCGGAACATCGAGCGCACCCGAGAGGACCGACCCGAGTGAGCAACAGCCTCCCGCACGGCTACGACAAGCGGCTGATGCTCGCCACCGGCCGCGCAAGCCGGGAACTGGGCGCCAAGATCGCCGAGAAGGTCGGCGTCGAGCCGGTCGAGGCCGACCTCCGCACGTTCTCCGACGGCGAGGTCTACTGCCGCTACGGGGAGTCGATCCGGGGCGCGGACATCTTCATCGTCCAGTCGATCGCCGGCAACGAGGCCGAGGACATGACGGTGAACGACGCCCTCATGGAGCTGCTCGTGATGATCGACGCCGCCGTGGGCGCCTCGGCTCACCGCGTGATCGCCGTCAGCCCCTGGTACGGCTACTCGCGCCAGGACAAGAAGTCGGCCCCGCGCGAGCCGATCACCGCGCGGCTCGTGGCCCGCTGCCTGGAGGCCGCCGGCATCGACCGCCTCCTGACCATGGACCTCCACGCCGGCCAGCTCCAGGGCTTCTTCCAGAAGACCGTGGACCACATGACCGCCATGCCGATCCTCAGCCAGTACGTGAAGGATCAGCTCGGCGAGTCGACCGACCTGGTGATCATCTCGCCGGACGCCGGCCGCGTGAAGCTCACGCGGAAGTTCGCCCAGAAGGTCGGCGCGCCCTACGCGCTGCTCGAGAAGGAGCGGCCCGCCCAGCAGGTCGCCGAGATCGGCTACGTGATCGGCGACGTGAAGGACAGGGTCGCCGTGATCGTCGACGACATCATCGACACCGGCGGCACGCTCGCCGCCGCTGCCCAGACGGTGCTCGACGAGGGCGCGTCGGCGGTCTACGCCGTGGCCACCCACGGCATCTTCTCCGGCAGGGCCTACGAGACGCTCGGCGCCTCACCGCTGTCGGGGATCGTGGTCACCGACACGGTCCCGCTGCGCAGCGGCGCGCCCGAGAACATCCGCGTCCTGACCTCCACGGACATCCTGGCCGACTCCGTGCGCCGGATCTTCACCGACGACTCCGTCTCGGAGATCTTCGCGGGAGAGAACCAGCTGTTCTAGCCCCGGCCCGCCCGTGCGGGGGCTAGCCGCCTGCGGTCCGCGCCCCGAACTTGCGCACGCGCTTCTCGCCGCGCGACTCGAAGTAGGCCCACTCCTCGCGCCCGAGCTCCGTCGCCGGCTCGTCGGCGAACCACCACTCGCGGCCGATCCGGTACCAGTTGCGCGTGGCCTCGAGCTGCCCGAGCACGGCCATCACGCCGGTCTCCATCCGCCGACCCATCAGCTCGTTCGCGGGGATGTTCTCGCGCCGCATCAGCTCGTAGAACTCGGAGCGCGGGTCGGAGATCGCCGTCATCACCTTCATCACGTAGCGCGGGCTGATCCGCACGTCCTTGTCCTGCATGTACCAGCCGCCCACGGTCGTCACGTGCTCCATCAGCTTCTCGGCGTCGATCTTCTTCGGGTTGTTGAGGAAGCCGAGGTCGTGAAGCGCCACACGCAGCTGCTCGGGGTCCTCGTCGAACACGGCCTCGAGCGCCGCGATCTCCAGCTCGATCTGCTCCCTGTCGAGCTGCTTGGTCATCCCGAAGTCGAGGAACGCCACCTTGCCGTCGCCCATGAGGATGTAGTTGCCCGGGTGGGCGTCGGCGTTGAAGTGCTGGAGGTGGTAGACCGAGCCGAAGCAGAAGCGGAACACGATCTCGGCGAAGCGGTCCTTCTGGTCCTGGGGCAGCGCCTTGACGTCGTCGAAGCCCACGCCGTCGACCCACTCGGTCACGAGCACGCGCCGGCGCGAGAGCCGCGTGATCACGTCCGGCACGTAGATGAACGGATGGCCCCGGTACCCGCGCGCGAACGAGCGCTGGTTCTGCGCCTCGTACTCGTAGTCGAGCTCCTCGAGCACGCGCTCCTTGAGCTCCTCCGCCGCCGCCTTCGCGTCGAGCCCGGGCGCCAGCGCCTTGGCCAGCCGCAGGATCATCCCGGCGTTCTGCATGTCCGCGCGCAGCGCCTCGGCCACGCCCGGGTACTGGATCTTCACCGCCACCCGGCGCCCGTCGGGCAGCACCGCCCTGTGCACCTGGCCGATCGACGCGGCCGCCGTGGCCTCCTCCTCGAACTCCTCGAAGAGGTCCTCGGGCCGGTCGCCCTCCCACTCCTCCTCCAGCACCTTGCTCACCTTGCTCCACGGCATCGGCGGAGCCGCCGTGCGCAGGTCGCCGAGCTTCTCCTGGTACATCTCGGCGTACTCCGGCGGGAGGAACTCGGTGTCGATGAAGGACGCCAGCTGGCCGATCTTCATCGCCGCGCCCTTCATGTTCCCGAGCGCGTCGACCATCCGCTCGGCCGCCTCCAGGTGCCGCGCGTCGAGCGCCTCGTCGGCCGATTCCTTCGAGCGCACGAGGTTCGCCGCCTTCGTGCCCGCGTAGCGAGCCCCCTGGCCGCCGATCACGCTGCCCACCTTGGCCGTCCGCTGGACCCTGCCGGTCGGGATCCTGGTGTCGTCGCGAGCCATACCGGGGCGGAGCGTACATCGCCCGGTGGGAGCCTCACTACACTCAGCCGCCGTTATGGCACAGGACAAGCGACCGAGCCTTGCAGTCGACGAGCGCCCCGAAACCGGGTCGCGCGAGTCGCGCCGGCTTCGCCGTGAGGGACTGATCCCCGGGGTGGTCTACGGCGGCGGCGACTGCACCGCGGTCCGCATCAACGCACGCGAGCTCCGCAGCGCCCTGCTCGCCAGCTCCGCGGTCATCGACGTCTCGGTGGCCGGCGGCAAGTCCGTCCCGGTGATCGTCAAGGACCAGCAGCACCACCCGGTCCGCGACGAGATCGTGCACATCGACCTGCTCGAGGTGCGCCTCGACGAGAAGATCCACACCACCGTCCCGCTCGAGCTCGAGGGCGCCGAGGAGGCGCCGGGCGCGAAGGAGGGCGGCGTGGTCGAGCACGTCACGCGCGAGCTCAACATCGAGGCGCTGCCCACGTCGATCCCCGAGCGGATCATCGCCGACGTGTCCGGCATGGAGGCCGCCGCCACGATGCACCTCTCCGAGCTCACCGCCCCCGAGGGCGTCGTCTTCCTGGACGACCCCGACGAGACCATCGTGGCCACCGTCACGATCCCGACCGAGGTCGAGGAGCCCGAGGTCGAGGAGGAGACCGAGCTGGTTGGCGAGGAGGGCGAGGCCGCGGCCGCCGAGGGCGAGGGCGAGGAGGGCGCCGCGCCCAGCGAGGGCGAGGGCGGAGGCGGCGAGGAGTCCTGAGCCTCTTCCGGCGCGGCAGCGGCCGGGCGGATTGGCTCATAGTCGGCCTCGGGAACCCGGGGTCGAAGTACGAGGGCACGCGGCACAACGTGGGCTTCGAGGTGGCCAACCTCCTGGGCCGGCGCTGGGAGCTCCCGCGCGCGAAGAGGAAGTACGCCGGGCTGTTCACCGACGGGCGCACCGGCCCGGGCGGGCCGCGCGTCGGGCTGCTCCTTCCGCAGACCTACATGAACGAGGCCGGCAACAGCGTGGGCCCGGCCCGCGGGGCGCTCGGCGTGGATCTCGACCACGTCCTCGTGATTCACGACGAGATCGACTTCCCGTTCGGCCGGATCGAAGCGCGGCTCGGCGGTGGCACGGGAGGCCACAACGGGCTGAAGAGTCTCAAGAGCGGGTTGGGGAGTAGTGATTTCCGGCGTGTGCGGGTTGGCGTGGGAAGGCCCGACACCTCCGATCCCGAGATCGTCTCCGCCCACGTGCTGGGCCGCTTCGCGGAGCCGAAGGACGACGTCCGCGAGCTGATCGAGCGCGCGGCCGACGCCACCGAGCGCCTGGTCCTCGACTCCTAGACTGACGAGTGAACCGTTGTGGTCGTCATAGCGACCAAAACGGTTCAGCCGTTCCCCGGCCGCGCGGAGATCGCGGTCATTTCGCATGCCCACCTCCCTTCGCTCACTGCTGCCGTTCGCCTCAGAGGACCCCAACGTGGGGAGGCTCACCAGCGCCATAAGGCCCGGCGCCAACGAGCGCGCCTTCGTCTCGCAGTCGATGCGCCCCTATCTGCTCGCCGTCCTGGCCGACGACGAGCCCGACCGCCCGGCGCTGATCGTCGCCGGCGACGACCGCGCCGCCCGCGATCTCGCCGCCGACCTCCGCACCTTCCTGAGCCCCCGCACCGTCCGGCTCTACCCCTCGCGCGGCGTGCAGTACGAGTCGCACCTCGCGCCCGCCCCCCACCTCGTGGGCCTGCGCGTGGCCGCGCTCGACGCGCTGCTGGCGGAAGGCGACGAGGCGGCGGTCGTGGTCGCCTCGGCGGCCGCCCTCTCCGAGAAGGTGCCGGATCCCGAGCTGCGCCCGCACGGCTTCGCGATCGAGAAGGGCGGCCTGCTCGACCTCGACGACGCCGCCGCCCAGCTCTCGGCCGCCGGCTACGAGCGCGTGGACCAGGTCGAGGAGCGCGGCCAGTTCGCCATCCGCGGCGACATCCTCGACGTCTACCCCGCCACCGAGGAGCGCGCGGTCAGATGCGAGCTCTTCGACGTGGAGGTCGAGCGCCTCACGTTCTTCTCCACGTTCACCCAGCGCAGCCTCGAGGAGGCCGAGCGGGTGGAGATAGCGCCGGCCGCCGAGATCGGCCCCGAGCATCGCGAGCTGGCCGAGATGGCGGCCACCGAGAGCGCCGAGGACAGGCCGGACATCGCGGACCTGCTGCCCGTGGACCGCTTCACGGACGTCCTCTCGTTGCTGCCCTCGAACGCACTGGTGGCGATAGCGGCGGAGGAGGAGATCGAGCCGGCGCTCGAGGACCTCTGGCACGACGTGACCACGAGCTTCCACGACCGCGATGCCCATCATCTGTATGTGAGCCCGGACGGGCTGAGGGATGTGCTCGAGCGGAGGGTGGCCCTGAGATTGAGCAGCCTCGCCCAGGACCAGCCGTACCAGTTCCGCGCCCAGGGAGCCGACACCAGCGCCAAGAACCTGCGCGAGGCCGAGCCGGAGCTGGAGAAGCTCGTGCGCTCCGGCTACCGGACGATCGTCGCGTGGGCCCGCCGCGGGGAGGCCGAGCGGGCGGCGTACAACCTCGCGCGCGTGCGCGCGAACTTCCTCAACGGCCAGCCCGCCCTGCACGAGCCCGGCCTGACCTTCGCCGCCGCCACGCTCAGGGAGGGCTTCCTCAACCCGGCGATCAAGCTCGCCGTGCTGCCCGAGCACCGGCTGCTGCGCCGCCGCCGCGGCGAGCGCCGCGCCGGTCCCACCACCGGCGCCGGCGCCATCGCCAGCTTCACCGATCTCCGTACCGGAGATGCCGTGGTGCACGAGGACCACGGCATCGCGCTCTTCTCCGGGTTCGAGACCAAGACCGTGGGCGGCGTGACCCGCGACTACCTCGAGCTCGAGTACCGCGGCGGCGACCGCGTCTTCGTGCCGAGCGACCAGCTCTACAAGATCAGCCGCTACGTGGGCGCCGAGGCCGACGACCCGCCGCTCTCCAAGCTCGGCGGCAAGCAGTGGGAGCAGATGAAGATGCGCGCTCGCCGCGCGGCCGAGGCGCTGGCGGGCGAGCTGATCAACCTCTATGCCGAGCGCAAGCGCCGCGCCGGCTACGCCTTCCCGCAGGACGACGACTGGCAGCTCCAGTTCGAGCAGGCCTTCCCCTACCAGGAGACGCCCGACCAGATGGAGGCGATCGAGCAGGTCAAGGCCGACATGGAGGAGGCGCGCCCGATGGATCGCCTGATCTGCGGCGACGTGGGCTACGGCAAGACCGAGGTGGCCCTGCGCGCGGCGTTCAAGTCCGCCGGCGACGGCAAGCAGGTGATGTTCCTCGTGCCCACCACGGTCCTCGCCCAGCAGCACTTCGGCACCTTCACCGAGCGCCTGCGCGACTACCCGTTCACGATCGAGATGGCCTCGCGCTTCCGCTCCGGCAAGGAGACCAGCGACGCGGTCAAGGGCTTCCAGGAGGGCAAGGTCGACATCCTGATCGGCACCCACCGGGTGCTCTCGCGCGACGTGCGGGCAAAGGACCTGGGCCTGTTGATAGTGGATGAGGAGCAGCGCTTCGGCGTCAAGCAGAAGGAGCTGCTGCGCCAGCTGAAGCTGCGGGTCGACGTGATCGCGATGTCGGCGACGCCGATCCCGCGCACGCTCCAGATGAGCCTCGCCGGGCTGCGCGACATCTCGGTGATCGAGACGCCGCCCGAGGGCCGGCGGCCGGTCAAGACCTACGTCGGGGAGTACGACGAGGAGCTCGTCAAGCAGGCGATCC
>JAXDJC010000050.1:0-7279 GCA_034663685.1 Thermoleophilaceae bacterium | reverse complement strand
CCACGGGCCTCTCCTGCGAGGGCGACTCGGTCGCCATGACGTCGGCCACCAATCCGAGCCTGGAGGACATCATCACCCAGGCGATCCCGGGCATGCCGCAGGTCGTGATCCACAACCAGGTGATCGCCTACGAGGTCGGCGACGAGTACATCCAGGCCTGGTTCGACGCCGAGGAGGGCAAGCTCGACCCGTTCGTGCTCGTGATCGAGGGCTCGCTCGGCAACGAGAAGATCAACGGCGAGGGCCACTGGACGGGGCTCGGCATCAACACGGCCAACGGCCAGCCGATCACGATCAACGAGTGGCTCGACCGGCTGGCGCCCAAGGCCGCCGCGGTCGTGGCCGTGGGCACGTGCGCCACCTACGGCGGCATCCCCGCGATGAAGAACAACCCGACCGGCGCGATGGGCGTGCCCGACTACCTCGGCTGGAACTGGAAGTCGAGCGCCGGCCTGCCGGTGGTGTGCATCCCGGGCTGCCCCGCGCAGCCGGACAACATGACCGAGACGCTGCTCTACCTCGCGCTGCACCTCGCCGGCCTGGCGCCGGCGCCGGAGCTCGACGAGCAGCTGCGCCCCAAGTGGCTCTTCGGCCGCACGGTGCGCGAGGGCTGCAACCGGGCGGGCTTCGCGGAGGAGGGCGACTTCGCGACCGAGTACGGCTCGGACCACCGCTGCCTCGTGAAGCTCGGCTGCAAGGGCCCGGTGGTCAAGTGCAACGTGCCGATCCGCGGCTGGGTCAACGGCATCGGCGGCTGCCCGAACGTGGGCGGCATCTGCATGGCCTGCACGATGCCTGGCTTCCCCGACAAGTACATGCCGTTCATGGACGCGGACAGCTACGGGAAGGCGGCGTCCAACTTCATGGCCGCCGCGTATGGCCCGGTCGTGCGCTACATGCGAAAGCGCAACATCAAGAACAAGTACGACAAGGAGCCCGAGTGGAGACACAACAACCCCGAGCTCACCACCGGCTACTCCAAGCGCTGGTAGAGGGAGACGCGCATGTCAACAGTTGAGACACCCCGTGATCAGAAGGTCATGGTCAAGGAGATGTCCTGGGACCCGATCACCCGCATCGTCGGGTCGCTCGGCATCCACACGGAGATCGACTTCTCCAACCAGCAGGTCCTGAAGTGCTACTCGACGTCGATGGTGTTCCGTGGGTTCGACATCTTCATGAAGGGGATCGACCCGCGGGACGCGCACTTCATCACCAGCCGCATCTGCGGCATCTGCGGTGACAACCACTGCACGTGCTCGTGCCTGAACCAGAACATGGCCTATGGCGTCAAGCCGCCGCCGCTCGGCGACATGGCGTTCAACATGGCCGAGGCCGCGGACTACATCTTCGACCACGCGATCTTCAACGACTGCATGGCGAACGTGGACTTCTGCGAGCAGATGGTCAAGGAGACGAACCCGACGCTGCTGGCGAAGGCGGAGAACACGTCGGCCCCGGGTGGGGACATCCACGGCTACAAGACCATCGCGGACATCATGCGGGCGCTCAACCCGTTCACGGGCGAGTTCTACCTGGAGACCCTCCACGTGGCCCGCTACACGCGCGAGATGTACTGCCTGTTCGGCGGGCGTCACACGCACCCCTCGACGATCATGCCGGGCGGCTGCAGCGCGGACATCACCCACCAGACGTGCACGGACTACTACGTGCGCCTCATGAAGTACTTCGACTACGTGAAGAGAAGCGTGCCGATGCACGACGACCTGTACGACTTCTTCCTCACGGAGCTGCCGGGCTACGACATGGTGGGCTACCGGGACACGAACCTCGTGAACTGGGGCTGCTTCGACGACCCGGACTACGTCGACTACAGCTACGCGAACATGACCGACTGGGGGCGCAAGCGCTACATCACCCCCGGGATCGCGATCAACGGCGAGCTGATCACCACGGACCTCGTGGAGATCAACCTGGCGATTCGCATCCTGCTCGGCAGCTCGTACTTCGACGGCTGGGAGAACGAGCGGACGTTCGTGACCAAGGACCCGCTGGGCAACCCGGTCGACAAGAACCACCCGTGGAACAAGGTCACGCTGCCCAAGCCGCAGAAGCGCGACTTCACGGACAAGTACACGTGGGTCGTCTCGCCGCGGATCTACGACAAGCGGACCGACACGCACGTGTGCTGCGACACCGGCGGCGGGCCGTTCGCCCGCCAGTGGTGCACGGCCAAGGCAGGCCTCGTGGACTTCGGCTACGTGAAGGCCACCGGGCACAGCCTCAAGATGGTCCTGCCGCGCTCGCCGAACCTCCCGGAGATGGAGATGGAGTGGCACGTGCCGGACAAGTCGAACGCGATCGAGCGTGACCGCGCTCGCACCTACCACCAGGCGTATGCCGCGCTGATCGCGCTGCACAACCTGGAGCGGGCGATGAAGGAGGTGCAGGCCGGCCGCACCAAGAGCTGGAACGACTTCAAGGTTCCGGACTCGGCGGTCAGCTGCGGCTTCCACGAGGCGGCCCGCGGCGTGCTCAGCCACCACATGGTGATCGAGGACGGCAAGATCGCCAACTACCAGCCCTACCCGCCGACGCCGTGGAACGCCAGTCCGCGCGACGTCTACGGGACTCCCGGCCCCTACGAGGACGCGGTGCAGAACACGCCGATCTTCGAGGAGAACGGCCCGGAGAACTTCAAGGGCATCGACATCATGCGAGCGGTCCGCTCGTTCGACCCGTGCCTGCCATGCGGCGTGCACATGTACGGCGGAAAGGGGCCGGTGCGCAAGGTGGTCCACACGCCCACGGCGTTCGCGTAGGCATGGAGGCCGATCAGCTCATGGCCCGTGTGCAGGAGCTCACGGGGCGACTGGAGGACCTCGACGATCCGGCGTGCCGCGAGCTTGCCGAGCAGCTGACCTCCGCCGTGGTGCAGATGTACGGCGCGGGGCTCGAGCGGATCGTCGAGCTGGCGGACGCGGACACCCGCGCAGGGATGGCGGAGGACAGCCTGGTCGGGGGCCTCCTGATGATCCACGACCTGTTCCCGGTGCCGATCGAGGAGCGCGTGGCTCAGGCGCTCGACACGGTCAAGCCGTACATGGAGTCGCACGGCGGCAACGTGGAGCTGGTCGGCATCGAGGACGGGGTCGCCAAGCTGCGGCTTCAGGGCAGCTGCAAGTCGTGCCGCGCGTCGTCGTCCACGCTCGAGCTGGCGGTGCGTCAGGCGCTGGAGCAGGCGGCGCCTGATCTCCTCGGCATGGATGTCGAGGGGATCGAGGAGGAGCCCGAGCTGGTGCAGGTCACGGGCAGCGCCCTTCCGATGGCCCCGTCGTGGCACGCGCTCGACCTGAACGGCGGCGGGCCGCTGGTGTCGGTGGACGTCGGGGGCACGGCGCTCGTGGTGGCTGAGGTCGACGGCACGCTGCTCGCGTACCGCAGCGAGTGCGCCGGCTGCGGCGGCAGGCTCGACGGAGGTGTCCTCGATGGGGGGTCGCTGGCCTGCCCGGGCTGCGGGCGGCGGTACTTCCTGCCGCAGGCGGGGCGGTCGATGGACGACGCCCACCTCCAGCTCCAGCCCGTGCCGCTCCTGCGCGAGCAGGAGGGGGTCAAGGTCGCCCTTTGAACCGCATCGACCTGGATAAGGCGGTCGCGGGGCGGCGCAGGGCGATGATGGTGTCCGGGCTGCGTGGGCTCGCGCAGCCCAAGCCGCCGGCGCCGCCGCCTGCCGCCGCGGTGGAGGAGGACGCGGCTGAGCGCTGCGACCTCTGCAGCACCACGGTGCCGCCGGACCACCGGCACATGCTCAACCTCTACGAGCGCCAGATCGTGTGCGTGTGCGAGGCGTGCTGGGCGCTGCGCTCGGGCGAGACGGAGTTCCGCCCGGTGGGCCACCGCACGCTCTGGCTCGAGGACTTCCAGCTCCCGGAGGAGATCTGGGCGCAGTTCCGGATCCCGATCGGCCTGGCGTTCTTCATGTACTCGAGCGTGACCGACTGCGTGGTTGCGATGTACCCGAGCCCCGCGGGCGCCACCGAGAGCGAGCTGCACTTCGAGACCTGGGAGCGGCTGATCCGGATGAACCCGGTGCTCGAGCGGCTCGAGCCCGACGCGGAGGCGCTGATCGTGAACCGCACGGCGGACCCGCCCGCGTACGCGATCGCGCCGATCGACCGCTGCTACATGCTCGTGGGCCTGGTCAAGTCGGCGTGGGAGGGGATCTCCGGCGGCGCCGGCATGGAGCGGGCGATCGAGGCGTACTTCGACGAGCTGCGGCGGGTGGCTGCATGAGCTCCCCCGAGACGCTCGAGGTGCCGGTGGCGCCCGAGCCCGAGTTCCAGATCCTGGGGGCGGCCGGCCGCCGCCACGCGGCCGTGCCGGTGGTGGAGTTCGACGTGCACGTGACCGAGCCGGGCGGCCGCCAGGTGCACGCCATCGCGCTCAGCGCGCAGGTGATGCTCGAGCCCGCCCGCCGCGCGTACGACGCGGAGACGCGCGAGAAGCTGGTCGAGCTGTTCGGCGCGCCCGAGCGCTGGGCCACCACCACGCGCAGCCTCGTGTGGCACCAGGCGGACGTGCTGGTGCCGGCCTTCACGGGCGCCACCACCTTCCGCGTGCCGGTGCCGGCCAGCTTCGACATGGAGGTGGCCTCCACCAAGTACCTGTACGGGCTGCCGGACGGCGAGGTGCCGCTGGCGTTCAACTTCAACGGCTTCGTGCACTACCGCGGCGACGACGGGCGCCTTCAGATGTCGCTCATCCCGTGGGCCTGCACGGCCGAGTTCCGCTTTCCGGTGGCCGTCTGGCGCGACCTGATCGAGCACTACTACCCGCACACCGGCTGGGTGCCGCTGCACGAGCAGACGCTGCGCGCCCTCCAGGGCGAGAAGGCGCGCCGCGCGCTGCCCACGCTCGACGCCTGCGTGGCCGAGCTCCTGAAGGGAGCCTCGTGAGCGTCGAGGACATCGTCGAGTCGCTGCTGTACGAGGGCTACGCGCTCTACCCGTACACGCCCGGCGCGACCAAGAACGCCACGCCCACTCCGTTCGGGATCGTGTACCCGCCCGCGTACGCGCAGGCGCTCGGCACCACCTACGACCACCTCGAGCTCCAGTGCGTGGTGGAGGGCGGGGGCGAGGTGAGCGCCGAGGTCCGCTTCCTCGTGCCGAGCGGCGAGCGCCACCGGGCCGAGCCGCAGCGCGCGGAGGGGGTGGGCGAGTTCGCCTTCGGCGGGCTGTCGGTGCGCACGAGCCTGACCGAGACGCCGCTGGACGGCGCGCGCCGCCGGGTCTCCTACCGGGTCGAGAACCACACCGAGGTGCCGGACGGCCTCGACCGCGCCGGCGCCATCGCGCACTCGCTGATCTCCGCGCACCCGATCCTGCGCGTGGAGCGCGGCCGGTTCGTGTCGCAGCTCGACGCGCCGTGCGACAGCGTGAACACCTGGCCGGTGCTCGCCTCGCCCGACGACGACGTGATGCTGGGCGCCGCGATCGTGCTGCCCGACCACCCGCAGATCGCTCCGGAGAGCCGCGGCAACCTGTTCGACAACACCGAGATCGAGGAGGCGCTGGTTCTGCACGTGCAGGCGCTGAGCGACGAGGAGCGCGCCGAGATCGAGCACCAGGACCCCGCCGTCCGGGAGATGATCGACCGCGCCTGCGCCGTCACGCCGGAGGAGCTGCTCAAGCTCCACGGGCGCGTGGAGGTGCGCGACCCGGTCGAGCAGCGCGAGCCGCCGCAGCCGTCCGCCGACGTGCGCGACCCCACGCGCGGGCTGCCGGAGGTCGAGGTGGACGGCAGCGTGATCCGCCGCGGCGGCAAGGTGGTGGTCCGGCCGGGCGTGGAGGCCGACCTCCAGGCGCGGATGCTCGAGGGCCGCACGGTCACGGTCGAGCGGATCTACCGCGACTACGACGGCAAGGTGCACCTCGGCGTGAGCGTGGACCAGCCCGGACAGGAGATCATGCGCGACACCGGGCGCTTCCTGTGGTTCTTCCCCCCAGAGGTGGAGGTGGTGGCGTGAAGCGAATCCTCGTTGCCGGCATCGGCAACGCCTGGCTGAAGGACGACGGGTTCGGCAGCGAGGTGGTCAAGCGGCTCGAGTCGCGCAAGCTGCCCGAGGGCGCGGCCGTGTTCGACTTCGGCACCGGCGGGCTCGACCTCGCCTACGAGGTGATGCGGGGCTACGACGCCCTGCTGCTGGTCGACGTGAGCCGCCAGGGCGGCGAGCCCGGCACGCTCTACGTGATGGAGGCGCTCGAGGAGGACGTGGAGGCGGGGATCGAGAACGGGCAGGTGATCAACCCGCACGGGATGGACCCGCAGACCGTGCTGCGCTTCGTGAAGACGCTCGGCGCCTGGCCCGGCAAGGTGGTGGTGGTGGCCTGCGAGCCGGCCGAGGTCGAGGAGATGGGGCTGGGGCTGAGCGAGGAGGTCGCGCGCGCGGTCGACGGCGCCGTGGACCTCGTGATCGAGACCGTGGCAGAGCTGGGAACCGACGCGGCCTACGCAGCCGGCTGAGCCATGCACGAGCTGTCGCTCTCCGGCGCGATCGTGAACACCGCCGTGAAGCACGCGGACGGGCGGCCGGTCAGCGTGATCTCCCTGCGCGTGGGCGCGCTGCGGCAGGTGGTGCCGGACACGCTCGACTTCTACTTCGGCTTCGTCTCCAACGGGACCCTGTGCGAGGGCGCGCGGCTCGAGCAGGAGCTGGTGCCGGCGCGCCTGCGCTGCGCCACCTGCGCGCGCGAGTGGGAGATCGACATCCCGCACTTCATGTGCGCCGACTGCGGGAGCGCGGGCCGTGTCGAGGTGGCGAGTGGGAACGAGTTCGAGGTGGAGTCGATCGAGGTCGAGGAGGCCGAATGCATCGCACAAAGGTGAGGATCGTGGAGGAGGCGCTCGACGCCAACAACACGATCGCGCAGGCCAACCGGGCGGACTTCGATCGCGCGGGCGTGCGCGTGGTCAACTTCATGAGCGCGCCCGGCGCGGGCAAGACCGCGCTGCTCGAGCGCGTGGCGGCCGACCTCCCGGGGGCGCGCGTGGGCGTGCTCGAGGGCGACGTTCAGGGGTCCATGGACGCGGACCGGCTGGCGGCTCTGCACGTTCCGGTGGTGCAGCTCAACACCGACCAGGGCTTCGGCGGCGAGTGCCACCTCGACGCGAACATGGTCCGCTCCGCGCTGCCGGACCTCCCGCTCGGCGACATCGACCTGCTGGTGATCGAGAACGTGGGCAACCTCGTGTGCCCGGCCGAGTTCAGGGTCGGGGAGGACGCCCGGATCATGGTCTCTGCGGTCACCGAGGGCGA
>JAXDJC010000033.1:0-19759 GCA_034663685.1 Thermoleophilaceae bacterium | reverse complement strand
CGGTCCCGATTCCGAACGGGGACGCGCCGGCGCCCACGATCGCGCCCTCGCCGCCGGACGACCCGCCCGCCGTGCGGCTCGTGTCGTAGGCGTTGTGCGTGCGCCCGTAGAGGCGGTTCTCGGTCTCGACCCAGAGCGTCAGCTCGGAGACGTTGGTCAGCCCCAGCGGGATCGCGCCCGCGTCGACGATCCGGCGCACCACGCTGGCGGGCCGCTCGCACACCCGATCGCGGGCGGCCACCACGCCGGCGGACTGGCCGAGGCCCTGAAACCCGACCGACTCCTTGAGGGTGCACGGAACGCCGAGCAGCGGCGGGAGGTGCTCGTCCGCGGACGCGCCGGCCAGGCGCGCGTCGGCCGCGGCGGCCTCCTCGCGCGCGGCGTCGAAGCGATCGATCACCACAGCGTTCAGCCGCGGGTCAACCCGCTCGATGGCCTCGATGTGCGCGTCCACCACCTCGCGCGAGCTGGTCTCCCCAGCCCGGATGGCGGCGGCCAGCTCGAGTGCCGAGCGCCGGGTGAGGGGGCGGGAAGAGGTCTCAGTGGCGACCGTCGTCACGCGCGCATTGTCGCGGTCCGCGGCATTCGATGCGTGCGACTCGTGCCGCCGATGCATCAGGTCGACCACGTCCGCAACCGCGCGAGCTCCTCGTCGAGCGCCGCCCGGTCGGCGCGCTTCAGCCGCCCGAACGGCTCCACCTCCGGCGGCCCCTTCTTCCCCAGCTTCCAGACTCCGGCCACCACGCCGTCCACGAGGAAGGTCGCGCGCACCACGCCTGCCGGGCGGAAGATCGCCGTGCGGTGCTCCTCCGGCACGAAGCGCGAGCGGTCCCTGTAGGCGAGCACGAGGTTGTCGTAGTCGGGGAGCAGGCGGACCGGCGCCGGAGTGTCCGCATCCGGCAGCGGCGCGCCCGGGAGGTCGAACAGCTCGCGGCCGGCCTCGTCGCGGAACGTGACCAGCTCCTCGCGCAGGTCCTCGAAGGCCTCCTTGAGCCCCGTGAGCCCGGACCACGCCTGCGCGTCCGCCACCGACGCCGGCCCGAAGGCGGCCAGGTAGCGGCGCATCAGCTCGGCCGTGGCCGGCTCCTCCGCGGCAGGCGCCCCGAGCACCGACTCGGCCAGGCCGTACGGCGCCTGGTTCGAGTGTCCGGTGCTCCCGCCGTCCGGCACCTGCACGAGCGGGAGGTGCGCGCGCACCGCGTACGAGACGCCCTGCGGGTCCCTCTCCGGCGCGAGCGCCGGGATCAGCTCGCGCAGCTGCGCGAAGGTGCGCGGCTCCTCCTCCATGTACTCGCGCACCGCGGCCACGATCCTGTCCATGTCGAGCCCGGCGAGGCGCTTGCCGGTCCACGCGCGCACGGCGCGCAGGACCGCCGGGCGGATCGCTCCCCAGAGCGCGAGGAAGTCGCGCGCGCTCATCAGGTGCATGGTGCTGCGCATGGCCGTCGCGCGCACCACCTCGCGGCGCTCGATGGCCTCGATCAGCTCGCCGCGCTCGAAGCCCTGGAGCCGCGTCCACAGGCCGACGAACGGCGGCTCGCGCACCTGCGCCTGGAGCCCGACCAGCCGCTCGATCGCCTCCACGGCGCCCAGCCGCTCGCGCTCCAGCAGCATCTGCCGCGCGAGGGTGGCCCGGCCGAGCTCGCGCGCTGTGAGCACCCGCTCCACGGGCGTCACACTATGAGCCGTGAGCGAGCGCGCACGGATGATCGGCATCAACCACGTGGCGCTCGAGGTGGGCGACCTCGACGAGGCGCTCGCCTTCTACGGACGCATCTTCGACTTCAGCCTCCGCGGCCGGGTGCCCGGGATGGCGTTCCTCGACATGGGCGACCAGTTCCTGGCGCTCGCAGAGGGTCGCACTCAGCCCCCGGACCCCGACCGCCACTTCGGCCTGGTGGTGGATGACAAGGACGCCGCGCGGCGTGCCCTCGAGGAGGCCGGCGCCGACGTGATCCCCGGCCGCGGCCTGAACTTCCGCGACCCCTGGGGCAACAGGGTGGAGATCGTGGGCTACCGCGACGTCCAGTTCAAGAAGGCGCCGGCCGTGGCGGCGGCGATGGGCATCGACGGCCTCGCCAAGTCGGAGCAGGCGCTGCGCGAGCTGGAGGAACGCGGGCTCGGCTAATCCGCCGCGTGCCCGGTCCAGGCGTTCCCGTCCCAGTAGCGCAGGCGGGACTCGAGCCAGGGGTCCGGGTACCAGTCGGGCGGGAACGATCCGGGCTGCGCCTGGGCGCTCGGCGCCTGGTTGGCCGGGGCCGGCGGCGGCACGGGCGGCTGGCTGCCGCCGACCGGAGCCGCGGGCGCCGCGGCCGGCACCCCGGCGGGCTGCGCGGCCACCGGGTCGCCCGGCCCGGTGAAGACGACAACCTCGGCCTCGACCACGAAGTCCGAGCGCAGCTTGCGGTCGATGATCCCCTCGAGGTACCAGTGCATGTGGCTCTTGTTGGCCTGGAACGTGGGCGGCACGCCCTCCGGCAGCGGGATCTGGAACGGGTACTGGAGCGCCTGGCCGGCCTCGATCTTCACGTCGCGCGCCAGCTCCACCTCCATTGCCGTGTTCACGTCCTCCATGTTGTCCGGCGTGTCGGTGCGGCGGCGCTCGAGCTGCACCCGGACCGTGCGGCCCTTGGCGGACTCCGTGGGGTTCACGTGGAGCACGCCGGTGAGCTGGTCGCCCGGCCGCAGCGCGCGCGTGGACAGCTGCTCGAGCCCCATCGGCACCTTGGGCGACTTGACGACCGGCGGCGACGCGGCCCAGTGCGCGTACTGGCCCGGCAGCGAGTGCACCTGCACCTCGATCGACGCGTCGGGGTCGAGGCTCATGTGGCGGTCGAGGATCGCGCGCACCTCCCAGCGGACCATCGAGCCGAAGCCCTCCGGCTCGTGCGCCGTGGGGGTGGCGTCGGGCGGGAACTGCAGCGTGACGGTGTGCTCGCCGAAGGCCACGGGCCCGTCCGGCCCGCCGGGAATCGGCTGCCAGACCGGCACGGTGGTGTCCTCGCGCGTGACGGTCCGCTCGGTGCGATCGCCGTCTGAATCGCGCTGATACTCCTTCTCCTGGTAGCGGTTGATGCACGCGAGCTCCACCCGCCCGGCCTGGACCTTCGCGTCCGGCTGGCCCCCCACCACCACCTTCACGGTGACCGACTCGCCGGGCTGAACGGACGTGCGGTCCACGGCCGCGTTCACCGTCATGTCGCTTCCCAGGATTCCCATCGGCGCGCGAGGCTAGCGTGCCGTACGGCGGTCGACTCAGCGACCGGCCCGGACAGCGAGGAGAGGCCAATGGACTTCGAGACAATCCGCTATGAGGTCGCCGACCGCGTGCTCACGATCACGCTCAACCGGCCCGACCGGCTGAACGCCTGGACGCCGACTATGCAGCGCGAGCTGATCGAGGCGATCGACCGCGCCGACGCCGACGACGAGGTGCGCGCGGTCGTGGTCACGGGCGAGGGGCGCGGCTTCTGCGCCGGCGCGGACCTCGAGGGCGGCGGCTCCACCTTCGACTGGCGCGAGCGCGAAGCGGCCGGCGAAGTGCCGCGCGACGGCGGCGGCACCTTCACGCTGCGCCTCTTCGAGGCCACCAAGCCGGTGATCGCGGCAATCAACGGGCCCGCCGTGGGCGTGGGGATCACGATGACGCTCGCCATGGACGTGCGCCTGGCCGCCGACGACGCCAAGATGGGCTTCGTATTCGCCCGCCGGGGCATCGTGCCGGAGGCGTGCTCGAGCTGGTTCCTGCCGCGGATCGTGGGAATCGGCCAGGCGATGGAGTGGGTCTCCACCGGGCGCGTGTTCCCCGCTCAGGAGGCGCTCGACGGCGGGCTCGTGCGGAGCCTCCATCCGAAGGGCGAGGTGCTCGGCGCCGCGCACGCCCTCGCCCGGGAGATCGCCGACAACACGGCGCCGGTCTCGGTCGCGCTCGCCCGGCGGATGCTCTGGACGATGCTGGGCGCCGCGCACCCGATGGACGCACACCGCGCCGACTCGCGTGCGATGTTCGCGCGCGGCCAGTCGGCCGACGCCCGCGAGGGCGTCACGGCGTTCCTGGAGAAGCGGCCGGCGGAGTTCCCCGACCGGGTGAGCGACGGGCTTCCCGACATCTTCCCCGGCCGCGAGGAGCCGGCGTTCGGCTAGCGCAGCCTGTGGGTGAGGAGGATGTGGTCGCCGTCCGGCAGGAGGTCGATCCACTCGTCCACGCCGTCGTCGGTCGGCACCTTGACGCTGACCTGCCAGGCGTATGAGGCCGGGTTGCCGATCGCCCGGGCGCTGAACTCGTAGCGAATCGTGTGAGCGCTCGTGCGGGTGATCTTCGCGCCGGCCACCCGGTCGCCGTAGCCGCACGTGAAGACGCCCAGCTTGCCGTCGTGGCGGCCCACGAAGTAGCGGCACTCGCGCGTGCCGTTGGGCTGCACCGGGTCCTCGATCCAGATCATGGGCACGCCCGAGGCGGCGGTGGCCGGGTTGGCGATGCTGCCCGCCACCGACACCGTGTGCACCAGGCGGCCGCCCGACGCGTGGCCGAAGGTGGCCCCCACGAGATCGACCGCGGAGGAGTTGCCCGACGCCGGCTTGTTGGAGAGGTCGCCCCTGGGATCGGTGGCCGAGCCGCTGTTGGCGAGCACGAGCGCCCCGCCTGAGAGGACGACCGCGACGGCAAGTGCGAGGGCGATGAGTGCTCGTCGCATGTTGAGCGATCCTGCCCGGGCACGCCAGCCGGAACGTGAGAACGGTCACATCCGCGCGAAGAACCCCCGGGTGGGGGGTCCGGACGGGGGCGGAGCGCCCCCCTCAGGCGGGGAAGAGCGCGAGCGCCCAGGCCGGGCCGATCTCCTCGCGCCGGTATGAGCGGCCGGCCCGGCGGACGTAGTCGCCCGTGCGCGGGTCCAGCGGCAGCCCCGACTCCATCGGGTACCACTCGTTGTGCTCGCGGATGAGCTCGTTGAGCTGCTCGAACGGCCACTGGCGCAGCCGCTCGCGCCAGCGCCGGGCGAACAGCTCGCGGTCATCCCCGCACTCCTCGCGCAGGGCCGCGTGGGCGTGCTCGAGGCGGGCTCGGTGCAGCCGCAGCCCCACGTCGATCTCGCGGAGGCGGTCCATGTAGCGCGGGATGACGCCGGCCTGGAGGTAAGCCTCGACCGTGCGCCTGGTCTGCCGGGTTCGCCGCGACAGCGGCTTGCCGTGGCCGGTGTCGTCCTCGAAGCTGCCGTTGATGTGCCGCTCGACCGGGGTGAGGTCCTGCTCCACCGGGCCGAGGATAGGAATCAGGGGGTCAGGTTCCTGGCGGACTGGCGCCTGAACACCGGCCAGTGGCGCAACACCCGCCCCTCGCGCACCGCGAGCATCTCGTGGTAGCTGAGGATCGCCCCCTCGGTCTGGGTCGGCCGGTAGAGCACGTAGTCCCCGAGCGCCACCGAGTCCTTCGGGACCACCAGCGCGTCGCCGCCGCCGGACGCCTCGTCCTCGCTGCCGCCCTCCGGGTACACGAGCTCCGCCGCCGGGGCCACACCCTGCACGATGATCTCCATCTCGGTGGCGCCCGGCTGCCCGATGCCGAGCACCGGCACGCTGGGATGGTCGCTCGTGATGCGCCTGACCGCGCCGCCGAGCGTGAGCGCCGGGGCCAGGCCGTCGACGTCGTAGCCACCGTTGAGGTAGCCGGCGAACAGGAACGCCGAGCCGCAGCCAACCTCGTTGGCCGGGCCGCCGACCCAGTTGCGGTAGTTGGAGCTGCCGGGCCCGTTGCGGATCAGAGTGGCCTCGTCGTAGAGGCCGGCGCCCAGATCCTTCAGGTCGGCGAGGTGGGTGCGGTAGGAGTCCTGAGCCTGCGTGGCCACCAGCTTGCGGTACTCGGAGTCGCCGCGCAGGGTGGCGTGGCCGTCGTAGCCGAGCACCGCCGTCAGCCGCAGGCGGTCGCGCTCGGCGCGCAGCACGTCGAGGCAGGCCTTCAGCTCGTCGCGGTCGTTCATCCCGCCGCGGCCCATGCCCACGTCGAACTCGATCGCCACCTCCAGCGGCAGCCGCCGCCGCGTGGTGCGCGCGAGCCGGGCCAGGTGCTCCATCAGCGGGACCGAGTCCACGAGGATCCGGAGGCGGTGCTTGCGCTGGCGCTTGGGCGGCTTGGCGGCGAGGTAGTCGGCCAGCTCGCCGAAGGTCGGCGGGTAGCCGGTCATCAGGTCGGTGTTCTTGGGCGCCTGGGCGATGATCGGGTCGATCTCCCGCATCCCGAACACCAGCCCGCGCGGCTGCGGCAGGCGGCCGAGCACGTACGAGATCAGGGCCGGGCTCCGGAACGACTTGAGCGCCGGGCGCACGCCCCAGCCCTGGGCGCCGGCGAACTCGGTGATCGTCCGCGCGTTCTGGTCGAGCGCGGCGAGGTCGAGGATCAGCACCGGGTGACCGCTGCCCCGCTCGCGCGCGAGCGTGGCCAGCTGCTCGAGCGACATCGGGGCGCCGCCGCTCCCGATCGGGAGCCTGGGCTTCTTCGGCTTCTTCGCGGCGGCCGAGCCGGGGGCGGCGAGTGCGGCCGCGGCCACACCCGACGCCGCGATGAACGTGCGCCTGTCCAACCCCTCGCCCCGCTCCCCCATGGCTCCGATTATTCAGGAACCGCGCGCGGGGAGAGCAGGTGAACGCACGGACGGCCGATCGAGTGGAGGCGGCCGGTTCTGCCCCGGCGTCCGCGGAACCACATCCCGATGCTTCTACGAGCGTTCCCGACGGAGTCTGATCTCGGCGTCCGGATCGGTCGATCCGCGGGACACGTCACCGGCGCCACACCCTCCTGTTGATGTCCCCGCCGGGCGGATGGTCAGTCCCGGTGGGTGAGCCCGCTGATTGAAGCCGCTTGACCGGATCGCGGGCGCTCCGGGGCGACTTCCCTCACCGGTCTTTAGGCGGCGAGGGAGAACTCGTGAGAGTTCGCACTTATTTGGTTCCCGGAGAGTTTTACGAGGCCAACCGGGGTCCTCGGCTCGCAACATCGGGGCGTCCAGTTCCACGTCGAAGCTAGTTCGCCCCCTATGTAATGCCCCACAGAGGTTAGAGCCGCGGCGCGCCCTTGGCTAATGCGCCTTCGTCACGGCGGCCCGGCGAGTCGCGAGCACCCTGCTCCCCACCCGCAGCTTGACCACCAGCAGCACGGACTTGACCCGGTAGCGCTGCGGCACCGAGAGCCTGCACGACACGCGACGCCTGGCCGGCGTCTTGGTCCGGCACAGGGCGATGTGGCGCGCGCCCACCCGCGCGCTCGTCTCCACCACTCCCGAGCGGCCCGGCACCGCGCTCGTGGTGATCGTTCTCCCATGAACCGACACCAGCGGCACCGACAGGAGCGGGGTGAGCACCGGGCCGTTCGGATCGGTCGGGTCGCCGGTACCCGGCGCGGGGACCTTCGGCGGCGCCGTGACCACCGTCACCTGCACCTCGGCGAAAGCGCCCGAGCTGCCCGTGGCCCGGATCCGCACCGCGCCGCCGGGCGGCGGCGTGGCGGGCGCCGAGTAGACCCCGGACGCGTCGATCGTGCCGAGCGAAGCGTTCCCGCCGGGCACGCCGTCGACGCTCCAGCCGACCTGCTGCGAGCCCGTCGCGACGGAAGCCGAGAGCTGAGCGCTGGTCCCCGTGTAGAGCTGCGAGGGAGCCCCTGAGATCGCCACCGCCTGCTGCGAGCGCTGCACGCCGAGGGCCGCGGTGGCCACGACCGGGTGCAGCGGGAACGGGCTGGAGGAGTCGCGAGCCGAGAAGCTGAACGAGTCTGCGCCGCTGTAGCCAGCGTCGGGCGTATAGGTGATCCCGGCATCCGAGAACCACTCGCCGCTCGCCACGCTCAGCGTGCCGTGGGCCGGCGGCGACTCGATGCGCATCTGGCGCGCGCCGGGCGAGCCCCATGAGTCCGTCTCGAGCGTGAGATCGACCGGCGCGCCCGCCTCGATCCCCTGCCGGGTGAGCGGCTGGGCCACGTAGCCGGGGACGATCGGCGCCTGCTCGGAGACCGCCGGGTCGTTCTGCTCGTTGCTCTCGCGGACGATGTTGTTCGGGTCGACCTGGGCGTGCAGCCAGTAGCGGCCGGGCGAGACGTCGGACGCGTCGACCCACTGGAACGCCAGCCCGCTGTCGTAGATGTCGCGCCAGCCGGCGGAGACGCCCATGAAGACCCCGGCCACGTTCGGGTTGTGGTGCTCGCAGAAGCGGATCGCGCCGTTCGAGTAGACCGCGGCGGCCGGCCCGCTCGGCTCCACGCGCTCGCTGTCCTCGAAGCAGAAGCCGACCTTCATCGCCGGCGCCACCTCCGCGGCCTGGTTCCAGTCCCAGAGCGAGTAGCGGGCGGCCGCGCGCAGATGCCAGTGGTCGTGGCCGTCCTCGGGCTCGAACTGGATGTGCGCGCCGGGACTGGCCTCGTCGGCCCAGGTGCCGTCGGCGCGGTAGACGCGCTGGGCCACCGAGGTCATCACGGTGCCGTCGCGCGCCGAGCCCTGCAGCTCGGCCGCCCCGGCCCCGATGTTGTGGATGAAGCCGTCGAAGCGCAGGAGCAGCCGGGTGTCGGAGCCGCTCGTGTACTGCTCGAGGTAGGGCCAGCGCGGCGGGTCGGCCACCAGGTCGGGCAGCGCCTCGCCGGCCGCCCTGGCCGGCTGCGCCAGCGCGCCGTGCGCCGCCGTCAGGAACAGGAGGAGGGCCAGCGCCCACGCGGAGGCGCGCCCGAGCCGATCGCGCCGGAGGTACACGGGGTTCTCTTCGACATGCGCGCCGGGGTACAGGAGCACTCCGTTCAGCGTAGGCTCGACGTGTGCAGATCGCCATCGCCGGAGGACACGGCAAGATCGCGCTCATCCTCGCTCGCCTTCTGTCCGATCGAGGGGAGGAGGTGCGCTCGCTGATCCGCAAGCCGGATCATGAGCACGACATCCGGGAGGCGGGCGCCGAGCCCGTGCTCTGCGATCTCGAGGCGGTTGGCGCGGACGAGCTCGCGGAGGCCGTGCGCGGCGCCGACGCGGTGGTCTTCGCCGCCGGCGCGGGGCCGGGCAGCGGGCCGGAGCGCAAGGAGACGGTCGACTACGGCGGCGCCGTGAAGCTGATCGAGGCGGCGCGCGCGGACGGCATCGCGCGCTACCTGATGATCAGCGCGATGGGCGCCGACCCGAACGCCGAGGGCGACGGGTTCGCCGTGTACCTGCGGGCCAAGGGCCGCGCCGACGAGGCGCTGAGGTCCAGCGGCCTCGACCACACGATCGTGCGCCCCGGGCGCCTGACCGACGATCCCGGCACCGGCAAGGTGCAGATCGGCGAGCACGTGGAGCGCGGCGAGGTGCCGCGCGCGGACGTGGCGGCTGTGCTGGCCGCGTGCCTCGGGGCGCCCAACACGATCGGCCGCGCGTTCGAGCTGGTGGCGGGCGAGACCCCGATCGGCGAGGCCGTCAGCTCGCTCTAGGCGGGCTCGGCCGAGAACACCTCGAGCTCCTTCGGGGCGCCCTTCGCCTTGAAGCGCCGGAGCTTCTTGCACCTGAAGGAGCCCTCGTCGAGTCGATCGCAGGTCGGGCCGGAGATCAGGATCTGGTCGCCCTCGGCGGCCTCCGCCACGCGCGCGGCGATGTTCACGTCCACCCCGAGGTAGTCGCCGCCGATCTTGCGCGGCTTGCCGAGGTGCACGCCTGCGCGCAGCCGCGGCCGGTAGCCGTCCACCTCGATCTCCGACACGGCGCCCCGGATCTCGGACGCCGCGCTCACGGCGTCATGGGGATCGCTGAACACGGCCATCAGCCCGTCGCCCAGGCGCTTGACCACCCGGCCGCCGTGGTCGGCCACCGCCGCGTCCTCGGCGCGCCCCACCTCGCGCAGCAGCTCGAGCGATGCCTCGTCACCCGCCTCGAGCGCCCACGAGGAGAACTCCACGAGGTCGGTGAACAGGATCGCCAGCTCGCGGTCGCCGCGGCCGCGGCCCTGCTTCTCCGAGATCGCCTGCCAGACCTGGAAGGCGCCGAGGCCCAGCTCGCGGATCGCGCTCGGGCGCTCCTGGCCCACCTCGGCCACCCGCCGCGCGAGCACCAGCGACGGGTCGTCCCCCGCGATGGAGAGCGGGTCGCCCAGCTCGCTGTCGCCCGGCAGCAGCTTGCGCACCGCGCGCGCGGCCTTCAGCGCGCGCGGCGACTCGTCGGCTCCGCGGAGCCTGCCGAGCGCGCGAACGGCCTTGGCGTCGTCTTCTTCCGGCACGGCGCAGAGGTTACGCGCGCCGCGCAGCGGCTACCCGGGCAGCGGCTCCTGCTCGCGCGTGGCGCCCGGGGTGTAGCTCTCCTCCGGCTCGAGCATCCCTCGCATCTGCTCGCGCATCTCGGGGGTGTCCTCGTGGCCGTGCACCGACGCTGCGTGCTGCGCCGCAGCCTCCATCACCTCGGCCTCGTCGCCGATGATCGTCAGCGAGCAATTCGAATCGCTCGGGAACCGCCGGCAGTCCGCCACCACTCGTCCCATCTTGCCCTCCTCTGTAGACGGATGGGCACGCTACTCCTCGGGCTAGTACTTGTCGAACGCCTCGCCGCGAAAGCCGCCGGGGTCGAGCCGGAAGCGCAGCTCGGGGGCGCCGGCGGCCTCCATCGCCGTGCGCACGGCGGCCGGATCGGAGGCGTACGCGAGCAGGTAGCCGCCCCCGCCCGCGCCCATCTGCATCACCCCGCCTGCCCCGGCCTCGAGCGCCAGCCGCCGCAGCTCCTCCATCCGCGGAGTGGCCATCGCCGGCGAGCGGGCGAGCTTGGCCTCCCACTGCTCGTTCATCAGCGCGCCGAACGCCTCGAGGTCGTGGTGCTCGAGCGCGTCGCGCACCGCGTGCGCGATCTCCGCGGCGCGGCGCAGGCTGCGCTCCACGGTCCCGTCGCCGGCCTGGGCCCCGCGCGCCTCGGTGGCCAGCAGGTCGGAGGCCGAGCGCTGCTCGCCGGAGTAGATCAGCAGCAGCCCGCGCTCGAGCGCCTCCGTGGTCGACGGGTCGATCGCGAGCGGCTCCGCGGACACCACGCCGTCACGGGCGATGCCGTACGCGCGCAGCCCCCCGAACGCCGACGCGTACTGGTCCTGCTTGCCCACGGTGCGCCCGAGCACGTCGATCTCGATGCCGCACGCCTCCTCGGCCAGCTCGTTCGCCCCCGCCGGCTGGCCGGCGGCAAGGGCCAGGGCGCCCAGAGCGCACACGGCATAGGCGCCCGAGGAGCCGAGGCCGGTGCCGGGCGGCACGTCCGAGGTGGAGGACAGCTCGAGCGGCGCGCCGGTCCAGCGCCGCAGCAGCGCCTCGCGCAGGATCGGGTGCTCGACCTGGCCGGAGGAGTCGACCTCCTCGAACTCCATGTGCTTGAGCCGGATCCGCTGCTGGTGGTCGGTGTTCACGAGCATGAACACGTGGCGGTCGATCGCCGCGGCCACCACGTAGCCGCCGTTCTCGCGGTACCAGGAGGCCAGATCGGTGCCGCCCCCGGCGAGGGTCACGCGCAGGGGCGATCGGGCGAAGACGACGGGCACCGCGGGACTGTGACATACGCACCGTGTGTCATCCGGCCGAGCGGTTGCGCCGAACTAACGTTTGTGGGGATGAGCTACGAGCCAATGCGACCGGAGGCCCCGGTCCCGGCGCCACCGGCGCCGGGCACGCCCGACTACTACCCGCCGGGCTACACGCCCGAGCCGGCCGCGCGCCCGCCGCTGCTCAAGCGGATCGGCGGCGGGATCGTGGCGCTCGGCCTGCTGCTGGCCAAGTTCGCGGCCAAGGGCAAGGCGCTCCTGCTGCTCCTCCCCAAGCTCAAGCTGTTCACCACGTCGGCCTCGATGCTCGTCTCGGTCGGCGCCTACTCCCTGATCTGGGGCTGGAAGTTCGCGCTTGGGTTCGTGCTGCTGCTGCTCGTGCACGAGTACGGCCACGTGCTCCAGCTGCGCCGCGAGGGCGTGCCGGCCAGCGCGCCGCTGTTCATCCCGTTCCTGGGCGCGGTGGTGGGGATGAAGCGTATGCCCGACGACGCCGGCGCCGAGGCCCGCGTGGGCCTCGCCGGGCCGGTGCTGGGCAGCCTCGGCTGCCTGATCCCGGTCGCCATCTGGCAGGCGACCGGTAACGAGCTGTTCCAGGCGCTCGCCTTCACCGGCTTCTTCCTCAACCTCTTCAACCTCCTGCCCGTGCTGCCGCTCGATGGCGGCCGCGCGATGGCCGCGCTCAGCCCGTGGATGTGGCTGGTCGGCTTCGGCATCCTCGTGGCCACCGCGATCTTCTTCCCCAACCCGATCATCCTGCTGGTCCTGCTCTTCGGCGGCCTCGAGACCTGGCGCCGCTGGAAGGCGCGCAAGTCGCCGGAGTCGCAGCGCTACTACCGCGTCAAGCCCTCCACGCGGGTGGCCGTGGCCGTGGTCTACATCGGCCTGGCCGCCGCGCTGGCGCTCGGGATGGACCTGACGCACCTGCAGCGCACGTTCGGCGACGTGTAGCCGCCGCCGCGGCGCGGCGAACGCACGGCAACGGCGGCAAGTGAGAACGTGTTTTGGCCGCACCGTCCTGCCTAATGCGGCTACTGGCCCGAATAGGCAGGACGGCGGCCGAAATCACTCCTTAATTGCCGCGGTTCACGGGCGGGAAGGGCTCCGCGAGCCCGGCGGCCAGCCGGCGCCTACCCCCCGCGGTGGGCCCCCAGCTCCCGCGCGATCTCCCTCTTCATGTCCTTCTCCTTGAGCGAGCGGCGCTTGTCGTAGAGGTCCTTGCCGCGGGCCAGCGCGATCTCCACCTTCGCGTGCTTGCCCTTGAAGTACATGCGCGTGGGCACGAGAGTCAGGCCGCGCTCGCTCACCTTGCCGATCAGTCGCTCGATCTCGCGGCGGTGCATCAGCAGCTTGCGCGGGCGCTCGGGGTCGTGGTTGTCGCGCGCCGGGTCGTACGGGGCGATGTGCACGTTGTGGAGCCAGACCTCGCCGTCGTCCACCGAGGCGTAGCCGTCCTTCAGCTGCACCCGCCCGGCGCGGGCCGACTTGACCTCGGTGCCATGGAGCACGATCCCGCACTCCCACCTGTCGAGCAGGTTGTAGCGGTGGGACGCCTGGCGGTTGCGGGCGATGTCGCGGTCCGGGGCCATGGGCTGCCTAGTCTGCCGCGAGCTCGAGGTCGGCGCGCCCGCGCGGCGCGTCCACCCGGCCCACGGCCACCCGGATCGGGTCGCCGAGGCGGATCGTGCGGCCGGAGTCGGCGCCCACGAGCGCGGTCTCCTGCTCGTTGATGTCCCACCAGTCGCCACGCATGCGCCGGATCGGCAGGAAGCCCTCGAAGCCCTCCTCGCCGAACTCCACGAACAGGCCCTTCGAGATCACGCCCACCACCTCGCCGTCGGCCTCCAGCTCCCAGCCGGACTCCGCCAGCCGGCGCTCGAGCAGGAAGCACAGGCACACGTCGTCGGCGTCGCGCTCGATCTTCATCGCCTCGCGCTCGGCCTCGGAGCTGTGCTCGGCGGCGTCGAAGAGCTCGTCGGCGCGCGGGGCCACGTCATCGGCGCCGATCGTGGCGAGCAGGGCCCGGTGCGCAACCAGGTCCGGGTAGCGCCGGATCGGCGAGGTGAAGTGCGAGTAGCGCGGGCTGGCCAGGCCGGCGTGGCCGGTGTTCTTCGGCGAGTAGTAGGCCTGCTTCATCGCCCGCAGCACGAGCGTGCCGAACGAGCGCCGCCCGCGGCCCGACTGCTTCACGTAGCGGGCGATCGCGTGGCTGATCTCAGCCGCGGCGTCCCCGGCCTGCTGCGGGCTCATGTTCGGAGGCACCGGCGGCGTGGGCACCTCCAGGCTCTCCAGCTGCTGCACGAGCCGCTCGACCGCCTGCGGGTCGGGCTTCTCGTGCACGCGATAGAGCGTGGGCACGCGGCGGTCGGCGAGGTGGCCGGCCACCTGCTCGTTGGCGAGGATCATCAGCTCCTCGATCAGCTTGTGCGACTCGGTCTGGTGCTCGCGCGTGACACCCACGACATGTCCGCGGTCGTCGAACTCGATCACCGGCTCGGTCGACTCCACCGCCAGCGACCCGCGCGCGTCGCGCTTGGCCCGCAGCGCGCTGGATACCTCGCGCGCCAGCGCGAGCGGCTCGCCCCACGGCTCCTGCGCACGCTCGGTCCCGGCGAAGACCGCGTCCACCTGCGGATAGGTCAGGCGGGCGTCGCTGCGGATGCGCGAGCGGTGGAACGCCGCGGAGCGCACCTCCGCGCCGTCCATCTCCAGCTCGACCGTCACGGCCAGCCGCTCCTGGCCGCTCACCAGGCTGCAGGCGCCGCTCGAGAGGGCGTGCGGCAGCATCGGCTCCACCGCGCCCGGCACGTACACGCTGGTGGCCCGGCGGAAGGTCTCGCGCTCGAGTGCGCCGCCCGGCCGCACGTAGGCGCTCACGTCCGCGATGTGCACCCACACCCGGATCACGCCGCCGTCCTCGCGCCGTGCCGACACGGCGTCGTCGTAGTCCCGCGCGGTGACCGGGTCGATCGTGAACGTGGCGAGGCCGGTGAGGTCGCGGCGCGGCGCGTCGCCCGCCGGCGGATCCTGCGCCATGTCCTCGGCCTCGGCCTCGGCCGCGCGCGGGAACGAGCGCCGCAGGCCGCGCTCGATCATCAGCCCCTCGAGCACGTCGCGCGCCACGTCGGGCCGGCCGATCCGCCGCACCACCCGCACGCCCCGCTTGCCGGCCCCGAGCAGCACGAGGTCCCCCACCCCCGCGCCCTTGGCGGAGTCGAGCGACACGCCGCGCCCGCGCTCGAAGACCGGGCTCCCCACGAAGAAGCGCCCGCGCTTCTCGACGACCGCGACGGCCGGCGCCGCCGTGGCGGCGCGGCCGCGGCGGCCCGCCGCGGCGGGGGTCATCGGACCGCGGCGGCGACCCGGTCGACGGCCACGGGCAGCGCCTCGTCGCGCCGCGTCTTCGGCAGATCGCGCGCCTTCACCTGAGGCAGGATCCCCCTGTTCGCGATGTTGCTCCCCTTCGGCAGGAAGTAGCGGCCCACGACCAGCTCGAGGATGCTCTGGTCGGAGAGCACCTCGACCTCCTGGAAGACGCCCTTGCCGAACGTCTTCTCGCCCACCACGGTCGCGCGGCCCCGATCGCGCAGCGCGCCGGTCACGATCTCGGAGGCGCTGGCGCTGCCGCCGTCCACCAGCACGACCATCGGGAGGTCGGGCGCCAGCGCGGAGCCCTGCGCGTCGAACTTGCGCTCGGGCCGGTTGCGGCCCTTGGTGGACACGATCAGCCCGTCCTCCACGAACAGGCTCGACACGAGCACCGCCTCGGTGAGCAGCCCGCCGCCGTTGCCGCGCAGGTCGAGCACGATCCCCTGCGCGCCCTTCTTGATCAGCGGCTCGAGCTCCTTGCGCACGGCCGCGTGAGCGCCGTCGCTGAAGGTGGCGAGCCGCACGTGGGCGATCTTCACCCCGTTCTTGACCTGCATCTCGCCCTTGGCGATCGGCACGTCGATCTTGGCCCGCTCCACCTGAACGCTGCGCGGCTTCCTGGCACCCTCGCTGAGGATCGAGAGCGTGACCTTGGTGCCGGCCCGGCCCTTGATCCGGCCGGTGGCGGCGTCGCTCGGCACGCCCGCGATCGACTTCCCGTTCACACCCACGATCAGGTCGGTCTTGCGCAGCTTGGCGCGCGCGGCCGGCGTGTTGTCGAAGACCGAGACGATCTTGAGGCCGCGCTTGTCGGGCTGGACCGTCACGCCGATCCCCTCGAACTGGGCGTTGAGCGACTGGCGGAACTGCTTGGCCTCCGCGGGCGTGTAGTAGGAGGAGAAGCGGTCGTGGAGCGCGCTGACCACGCCCTTCAGCGACTCCGACTCGAGCTTGCGCGAGTCGGTCTTCTTGAAGTAGTTGTCCTCGATCGACTTGATCAGCTCGGCACGCACGCCGCGGTCCTTCTCCACGAACGTGTCGCGCAGCGGAGAGGGCAGCTCGCCGGGGTGGCCGCCGAGATACAGGCCGGCGGCGAACACCGCGACGACGGTGGCGGCAGCGAGGAACGCTGTCAGGGCACTACGCACCGGTCGAGGGTAGCTGCGGCCCTAAACGCGCAGGAAACGCCGCAGCGTGATTCCGCTGCCCAGCGATGAGACCAGCACGCACGCCGCCATCAGCAGCCCGATGAGCAGGCCGAAGTCGATCGTGTTCGGCGTGGCGAGCAGCGCGAAGCGTGACGCAAGCGGGTCCACGAGCGCCGTCTTGGCGATCACGAGCATCAGCGCTGCGATCACGCCGCCCATCAGCCCCACGAAGATGCCCTCGATCACGAACGGCCAGCGGATGAACCAGTTGGTGGCGCCCACCAGCTTCATGACCTCGATCTCCCGGCGGCGCGCGTAGAGCGAGAGCCGGATCGTGTTGGCCACGAGCGCGATCGACGCGAACGTGAAGAGGATCGCGAGCGACGCCGTGAGCAGCTTCACGAGCCCGGTCGCCTTGAGGATCTTGTTGGTGTCGTGCTCGCGGTTGCGCACCTCGTCCACCCCGGCGAGGCGCGGATGGCGCACGCCGCCGGCGCCGCGCGGGGCCACGCGATCCACGATCGCGTTCACGCCGTCGGGGTCCTGCGGGGTCAGGCGGAACACGTCGGGCAGCGGGTTGCGCCCGAGCAGCTCGAAGGCGTCCTTGTTGCGCTGGGTCTGATGCCGGAGCGCCTCGTCCTTCGACACGAACGACACCTGGCGCACGTTGGGCGTGGCGATCAGCGCCTTGCGCAGCTCGGTCCGCTGGGCGTCGGTCGAGTCGGCCTTGATGAAGACGTCCACCACCACGCGCTGGCGTACGTCGTTGGCCGTGCCGGTGGTGGCCTGCACCACCGGGATGAAGACTCCGAGCACGAGCGCTGTGAGCACGATCGTGACGAGCGCCGCAAGGCTCGGCGCCGCGTTGCGGCTGAGCGCGCGGAACGCCTCCTTGAAGAAGAAGCCGGGCTTCACGGGGTGCTAGAGCTCCTCGCCGTAGAGGGCGCGGCGGACCTTCTCTTCGCTGTAGCGATCGCGGTCCTGCTCGGTGAAGCGGCGGGCCTTCGAGACCACCTCGTCGCGGTCGATCACGGGGTGGTTCGGCTTGGTCCGGATGACCGTCTCCTTGCCGTAGCCCATCTCCTCGCGCAGGTTCATCGCGAACTCGGCGGTGGACTCGTCCGGGCGGTAGAAGCCGGACTCGTCGTCGCGGATCACGCGGCCCTCGGTCAGCTCGATCACGCGCCGGCGCATCTTGTCGACCATCTCGCGGTCGTGCGTGGCCACCACGACCGTGGTGCCGGTCCGGTTGATCCGGTAGATCAGCTGCATGATCCCGATCGAGGTCTCGGGGTCGAGGTTGCCGGTGGGCTCGTCGGCCAGGAGCAGCGGCGGGTGGTTCACGAACGCACGCGCGATCGACACGCGCTGCTGCTCGCCGCCCGAGAGCTGGTCGGGGAAGCTGTGCAGCTTGGTGCTCAGGCCGACCAGGCGCAGGATCTCCGGCACCTTCTTGCGGATCGCCTGGCGGCCCTCGCCGATCACCTGGAGCGAGTAGGCCACGTTCTGGTAGACGGTCCGGTTGGGCAGCAGCTTGAAGTCCTGGAAGATCACGCCGATGTTGCGGCGCAGCTGCGGCACCTTCTTGCGCGGGATGTCGCCCAGCTTGCGCCCCGCGATGAGGATCTCGCCGCGCGAGGGCTCGAGCTCCTTCATCAGCAGCCGCATCAGCGACGACTTGCCGCAGCCGGTCGGGCCCACGAAGAAGACGAACTCGCCGCGGCCCACCTGGAGCGACACGCGGTCGAGGGCGATCGAGCCGCCGTCGTAGACCTTGGTCACGTCGCGCAGCTCGATGACCGGCACGTCCGGGCGCTCCGGCTCGCTACGCACCGGGCGCGTGTTCTCGCTCTCCATCACAGCCATAGGGCGACCCTTAATAGCTGAAGGGACGCCCCGCAACCAAGCGGTGCAACGGGTCCTGCAGTCCGTCCTAGGCGGAAATCCGGTATCTGAGGAAGAGATCGCCGCCTGCCTCGACGGCCGATACGAGGCGCAGCTCGACGGTCGGATCGAGCTCCGGGCCGGACACCACGCCGGGGCCGGAGCCGCCCGCGAGCTTGGACGCGATCACGAGGAACAGCTCGTCCACCAGGCGCTCGCCCAGCAGCGTGGAGTTGAGCACCGGCCCGCCCTCGCAGAGCACGGTCTCCACCCCGCGCTCGCGCAGCTCGCGCAGCGCGGGAGCCAGCGGCACGGTGCCCGGCGCCTCGCCGGCGGCCACCCGGATGTACTCCACGTGCGCCCGCACCTGGCCCCCGATCTCCCCCTCGGCCGCCGTGACCACCACCACGCGCGAGTCGGGATCCTGGAAGAGCGGGATGCCGGCGTCGAGCGCCAGCCGGGCGCTCACCACCACTGCGAGCGGGTCGGGCTCGAGGCCCGCCGCCACCCGCCGCTCGCGCCGCTGCGGGTCGCGCACGATCCGGCCGTAGCGCTCGGTGCGCACGGTGCCCGCGCCCACCATCACGGCGTCCACCTGGGCGCGCAGCTCGTGGAAGAGCTCGCGGTCGGCCTCGTTGCCGATCGGCCCGGAGCGGCCCCCGATCGTGATCCGCCCGTCGACGGTGGCGACCATGTTCAGCGCGAGGTACGGGCGGTCCTCGCGCGGACGCGCGTCCGCGCGCAAAGCGGCGGCGGCGTCCGTCACGCTCAGGCGCCCGGGGTCGGGATAGAGGCTGCGGAACTCCACGCGCGCCAGCGTAATCCCAACGATCCGTCCAGGCGGGCGTGGGCGGGGCAAGGACCGGCCGGAGCGGCCGATGGAGGGCACATGACCAGCTCCCGCCTCAGGACCACCCTCGCAGCCGCCGCGGCGCTGCTCACGCTCGCCTTCCCCGCCGCCGCGGCCGCCAAGGGCGGCGATCGCGACCACGACAAGATGCCCGATCGCTGGGAGCGGGCGCACAAGCTGAACCCGAAGAAGAACGACGCGGCGAAGGACCTCGACCGCGACGGCCTACGCAACCTTGCGGAGTACCGCGCCAAGACCGATCCCTCGAAGGCCGACACCAATGCGAACGGGGTCTCGGACCCCAACGAGGACCCCGACCGCGACCACGTGGACAACGGCAACGAGGATCGCGAGCACACCAACCCGGTCAAGAAGGACAGCAACCGCGACGGCGTGCCGGACGGCAGCGAGGACCCCGACACGGACGGGCTCAACAACCAGGGCGAGGACACGACCGGCAACGACCCGATCGTCGCGGACACCGACGGCGACGGCGTGCCGGACGGCAGCGAGGACGCGGGCAGGATCGAGTCGTTCACCGGCGGCGTGCTCACGGTGCGGGTGGCCGGCGGCACCACGGTGACCGGCCGCGTGGACGACACCACCGAGATCGACTGCAGCTCCAAGGCCGACCTCGAGGACTGGAGCGGTGACAGCGCGGGCGGCAACTCGAAGGGCCCCGGCAGCCGCGAGCTCGACGTGCGCGGCCATGCGCGCCGGCTTACGGATTCGCCGCTCGGAGGCGACCAGCCGACCACTCCCAGCGAGCCCGCGGGCACCGGCACCCCGGACGACCCCTCTGCAGGCGACCCCGCCACCGACGATCCGGCGACCGACCCGTCGGGTGACGGCTCCGGCGACGACTCCGGCGACACCTCCGCCGACGACTCCGGCGACACCTCGGGCGACGGGAGCTCCTGCGGCGTCGAGGCGCTCGTGCCCGGCGCGGTCGTGCACGGGGCGGAGCTCGAGCTGGTGGGCGGCGGGCCCGTCTTCACCTCGATCG
>JAXDJC010000016.1:0-10430 GCA_034663685.1 Thermoleophilaceae bacterium | reverse complement strand
TGGTCGCCGCGCATGCTCCGCTATGTGGAGCGGGTCGGGCTCGTCGAGCCGTCGAGGAACGGCTCCGGGTACCGCGTGTACGGACCGGGCGAGCTGCAGCGCCTTCGCACCCTGCGTGAGCTGCTGGCCCGGTTCGATTGCACGCTCTCCGACGTGGCCTTCGCCAAGCGCATGCGCGGCGAGGATGGCCTCGAGGAGACGCTCGCGAGCTGGTTCGAGACGGAGCCCGCGCAGCCGGAGGGCGTCGCCGCCGGCGACTGGCTGCGCTTCGAGCAGGAGAAGCACCAGCGCCTGCTCGCCCTCGCCGGCTGACCACGAGACACCAGGAGACCACGTGACCACCACTCTCACCCCGGACACCGCGTCCAAGCTCGACTTCAAGGTCGCCGACCTCGGCCTGGCCGAGTTCGGCCGCAAGGAGATCCGCCTCGCCGAGCACGAGATGCCCGGCCTGATGAAGACCCGCGAGGAGTTCGCGGCCTCGCAGCCGCTCAAGGGCGCGAAGATCATGGGCTCGCTCCACATGACGATCCAGACCGCGGTCCTGATCGAGACGCTCACCGCGCTCGGCGCCGAGGTCCGCTGGGTCTCCTGCAACATCTTCAGCACCCAGGACCACGCGGCCGCGGCGGTCGTGGTCGGCCCCGACGGGACCCCCGAGGACCCGCGCGGCGTGCCGGTCTACGCCTGGAAGGGCGAGTCGCTCGAGGAGTACTGGTGGTGCACCGAGCGCGCGCTCGACTGGCCCGGCGGCGAGGGCCCCAACATGATCCTCGACGACGGCGGCGACGCCACCCTGCTCGTGCACAAGGGGGCCGAGTTCGAGAAGGCCGGCGGCGAGGTGCCCCACCCCGCCAAGACCGACCCCGAGGAGTACGGCTACATCCTCGAGACGCTCCGCCGCACGATCGCGGAGAACCCGCAGCGCTGGACCCAGGTGGCCGAGCGCATCAAGGGCGTGACCGAGGAGACCACCACCGGCGTCCACCGGCTCTACCAGATGCAGGAGAACGGCGAGCTGCTGTTCCCCGCCATCAACGTGAACGACTCGGTGACCAAGTCGAAGTTCGACAACCTCTACGGCTGCCGCCACTCGCTGGTCGACGGCATCAACCGCGGCACCGACGTGATGATCGCCGGCAAGACCGCGCTGATCTGCGGCTACGGCGACGTGGGCAAGGGCTGCGCGGCCTCGCTCAAGGGCCAGGGCGCGCGCGTGCTGATCACGGAGATCGACCCGATCTGCGCGCTCCAGGCGGCGATGGAGGGCTACCAGGTGGTCCGACTCGACGACGTGGTGGGCGACGTGGACATCTTCGTGACCGCCACCGGCAACAAGGACATCATCACCGCCGACCATATGGCCCGGATGAAGCATCAGGCCATCGTCGGGAACATCGGCCACTTCGACAACGAGATCGACATCGCCGGCCTCCAGAACGCCGACGGCGTCGAGAGGATCAACATCAAGCCGCAGGTGGACGAGTGGGTCTTCTCCGACGGGCACAGCGTGATCGTGCTCTCCGAGGGCCGCCTGCTCAACCTCGGCAACGCGACCGGCCACCCGTCGTTCGTGATGTCGAACTCGTTCACCAACCAGACGATCGCCCAGATCGAGCTGTGGACGAAGAACGACGAGTACGAGAAGAAGGTCTACGTGCTGCCCAAGCACCTCGACGAGAAGGTCGCCCGGCTGCACCTCGACTCGCTCGGCGTGCAGCTGACCGAGCTCGCGCCCGACCAGGCCGAGTACATCGGCGTGCCGGTCGAGGGCCCGTACAAGCCGGACCACTACCGGTACTAGCACCTCCGTCCTCAATTACCGTCGCCCGTGTACGCCGCTGACCTTCGCCTGACGCCGCCCACGGCCGCCGAGATAGCGCTGCTATCCCGGCTGGCCGCGGGCGTCGCCATGCTCGGTCAGCGCCGCCCACGGTCTGACGGTACTTTCGGACGGAGGTACTAGCCATCGCAAGTACCCGGGTCGAGTGGGCCGGCGCCCACATGCCCGTGCTCCGCGGCGTGGGCAGGCGCTTCGCCGCGGAGCGGCCGTTCGACGGCCTGGTCGTGGGTGCCTGCCTGCACGTGACGGCCGAGACCGCCAACCTCGCCCGGGTGCTGGTGGCGGGCGGCGCCGAGGTGGCGCTCTGCGCCGCCAACCCGCTCTCCACGCAGCCGGACGTGGCGGAGGCGCTCGCGGGCGACGGCGTGGAGGTGCACGCCGACCCCCGCTCCTACGAGCGCAACATCGACGCCGTGCTCGAACGCCGGCCGCAGGTGACGATGGACGACGGAGCCGACCTCGCGCTGCGCGTGGGGGATGCGCTCGGCGGCACCGAGGAGACCACCACGGGGGCGATCCGCCTGCGCGCCGCGAAGGACCTCCGCTTCCCGGTGATCGCCGTGCACGAGGGGCGCACCGCGCGGCTGTTCGACACGCGCTACGGCACCGGCCAGTCCACTCTCGACGGGATCCTGCGCGCCACCAACGTGCTGCTCGCCGGCCGGACCGTGGTGGTGGTGGGCTTCGGCGGCTGCGGGCGCGGCGTGGCCCTGCGCGCCAAGGGCCTGGGCGCGCACGTGATCGTCTGCGAGGTGGACCCGTTCGCCGCGCTCGAGGCCACGATGGAGGGCTACCGCGTGATGCCGGCCGAGCACGCGGCCGCCGAGGGCGACGTGTTCGTGACCGCCACCGGCACCCGCGACGCGCTCACCACGCGCCACTTCGAGGCGATGAAGGACGGAGCGATCCTCTGCAACGCCGGCCACTTCGACGTGGAGATCGACATGCCCGCGCTGGCGGGCCTGAGCGAGTCGAGCGCCGAGGTGCGCCCGCTCGTGCGCGAGCACCGGCTGCCCGATGGGCGACGGCTCCACCTGCTCGCGGAGGGCCGCGTGGTCAACCTTGCATCGGCCGAGGGCCACCCCCCGGCGGTGATGGACGTGGGCTTCGCCACGCAGGCGCTGGCCGTGGAGCGCATCGTCCGCGGTGGCCTGGAGCCCGGTGTGCACGCGGTTCCGGACGAGATCGACCGCGAGGTGGCGCGGCTCGAGCTGGAGGCCCTGGGGGTCCGGATCGACCAGCTCACGCCGGCCCAGCGCGAGTACCTTCACAGCTGGGGGACTTGACGAACCAGCTTGGGTGACGCAGGGTAAGGCCCATGCGCAAACTGTCACGGACGACCCTCGCGGCCGCAATCGCCTGCTCACTGGCCCTGAGCTCCACCGCCGTCGCCGCCGACGGAGACCTCGACACGCCGTTCGACTACGACGGCATCGCCAACCTCCCGGACGGCCACCTGCCGAAGCTCGCCGTGCAGCCCGACGGGAAGACCGTCGTGGTCGGCGAGGCCCCCGGCGGGGACACGACGATCATCGTCCACCGGATCACCACGACGGGTGCGCTCGACAACAGCTTCGGCGAGGGTGGCACGGTCGTGCTGCAGGCCACGGGCGGCCTCGGCATGGGCGATGTCGCGCTCCAGCCGGACGGGAAGATCGTGGTGGCGGCCACGCAGACCCCGAGCGGGAACGGCGACGTGACCGTCTTCCGGCTGAACGGGAACGGGACCCCCGATGCCGGCTTCGGCACGGGCGGCAGCACGACCTTCGACTTCGCGTCCGGTGTCGACAGCCGCCCCACCGCGCTCGCCGTGCAGCCCGACGGAGCCATCGTGGTCGGCGGCGACAGCCGGGTCGGCGACTCGGTCGACTTCGGCGCGGCGCGCCTGACCTCCGGCGGAAGCCTCGACAACAGCTTCTCGGGCGACGGAGTCACCACGGAGGACGTCGGCTCTCCGCAGAACGTCGTGACCGACGTGGTGCTCCAGGGCGGCCGGATCGTCCTGATCGGCTCGACCTACGGCATCAACGGGGACCTGCGCGTCCTCGGCCTCAAGGTGGACGGCACGCGCGATTCGTCGTTCGGCGAGGCCAACGGCCTCTACAGCGGTGCGGGCGGGGGCGGCTTCCCCAGCAACGGGATCGTCACGCGCGACGGCGGGCTGCTCATCGGGTACGTGATTCCGGGGCTCGGGTGGCCGACCGTGCAGAAGCTGACGCCGGCCGGCAGGTCCGACAACAGCTTCTCCGGCGACGGCCGCCTGCAGTACAGGGACGACGGGGCCAACGGCCTCCACGCCGTCGTCAGCCAGACCGTCGACGGCAAGTACGCGCTGGCGACGACGGATCACGGCGCGCTGTGGACCGCGAAGATCACCCCCGACGGGAGCAACGACGACAGCTGGCGCTCCTTCGGCCACCACCGCTACAGCTCGGTCACGCCCTGGGAGACCAGCGACGTGGCGCTCGGGACCGACGGCAACGTGCTCGTCGGCGGATACAACGGCTCAGGCATGGCCGTCGCCCGCCTGCTCGACTCGATCCCGGAGCTCAGCCTGCACGGCGGCACCGCCCTCGAGGGCCAGGTCCTGCCGTTCGCGGCCTCACTCAACAAGACCTCCGGCTACCCGGTGAGCTTCGACTTCACGACCGGTGAGGGGTCCGCCGCGAGCGGGCTCGACTTCACCGGCCGCAGCGGGCGCCTCACCATCCCGGCCGGCCAGACCACGGTGCCGATCGGCGTGGGCACGCGCCTCGACCGCCTGTTCGAGAACGACGAGGCCTTCCGGGTGGAGCTCTCGAACGTCGCGGGCGCCCAGGTGGGCGATCTGCTCGCCAACGGCACGATCATCAACGTGCTGCGCAGCGGCCGCTGCCAGAACATCGTGGACGGCCACAAGGGCACCGACATCCTCACGGGGTCGAGCGCCGGCGACCTGATGATCGGCCGGAATGACGTGGACTACCTCTACGGCTTCGACGGCGCCGACTGCATCTACGGCCAGCGCGGCGGCGACTTCCTCGACGGCGGCGCCGGCGACGACCTCGTGGACGGCGGCGGCGGCAACGACCAGATCAAGGGCGGCCCGGGCAACGACCGGCTCTACGGCCGCACCGGCCGCAACCGCTACGACGGCGGCCCGGGCAACGACCGGATCGACTCCCGCAACGCGGTGAGCGAGATCGTGGAGTGCGGCTCCGGCCGCGACGTGGTGAGGGCGGATCGCAGGGATCGCCTCCGCCATTGTGAGCGGGTCATTTACTAGGCCCGCTAGCCTCGCCCGCCGATGAAGGCCATGGTCCTCGCGGCGGGGCTCGGCACGCGCCTACGCCCGCTCACATACGAGATCCCCAAGCCGATGGTGCCGGTTCTGGACCGGCCCGTGATGGCGCACATCCTCGGCCTGCTCGAGCGCCAGGGGTTCGACCAGGTGATCGCCAACCTGCACTACTTCCCGGACGCCGTGAAGGACTACTTCGGCGACCGGGTGGAGTACCGCTACGAGGAGGAGCTGCTCGGCACCGCGGGCGGCGTGCGCAACGTGGCGGACTTCTTCGGCGACGACCCGGTGCTGGTGATCTCGGGCGACGCCCTCACGGACGTGGACCTGGGCGCGCTGCTGGAGCGACACCGCCAGGCCGGCGGGATCGGCACGCTCACCGTCAAGCACGTGGAGGACACGCAGGAGTACGGCGTGGTGATCCACGACTCCGAGGGCCGCATCCAGGGCTTCCAGGAGAAGCCGGACCCCGCCGAGGCGCTGTCGCACCTGGGCAACTGCGGCATCTACTGCTTCAGCCCGGAGGTCTTCGACTACTTCCCCGAAGAGCCGTTCGCCGACTGGGCCAACGACGTCTTCCCGGCCCTGCTCGAGAACGACGTGCCGTTCCACGTGCACGAGACCAAGGAGTACTGGAACGACGTGGGCTCGCTGGCCGAGCTGCGCCAGGGCACCTGGGACGCGCTCGAGGGGCGGCTCAAGATCGACGTGACCGGCAAGCCGGAGGGCGATCCGCCGGTGTGGGTCGGCCAGGGCGTGGAGATCGGCTCCGACGTGCGCCTGATGGGGCCGGTGGCGATCGGCGACGGCTGCCGGATCGGCGACGGGGCCGCCCTGCGCGACACGATCGTGTTCCCGGGGACCGAGGTGGCGCCCGGCACGATCGCGATCGGCGCGATCCTCGGGCGCGGCGGCATCGTCAGTTCGATGCGCCGGCTCGACGACCTCGCGCGCCAGTCGTAGGAAATACCGCAACATCGCGGGCCTTCGGCCGTTTATGAGAGGTGGAGGCGCCGCGCGTCTCTGTGATAGCGCAGGACCGCGCGCAAGGATGGGTCGCACGGATGCGACCGATGCAGCCCCGTCACGGAAGGCGGGGCTTCGTCGTTCTTAGGCCGCGGCGGCGTCCTCGAGGCGCTCGCGCCGGCGCTCCTCCTCCTCGGACTGCCTGAGCATCCGGGCGAAGAGCACCACGAGCACGAGCACGAGCAGCACCGACTGCTCGACCATCATCATCGCGCCGCCCGCGTTCTGATCCTCGATCGGGCTGAGGCCCCAGATCCGCGGCACCTGGCCGTAGTGGTCGTACGCGAGGCTGGTCGACCAGGTCAGGTAGATCCCGAGCGCGGCCAGGCCCACCTTGGCGCTGAAGATGTAGGCGAGCGGGCCGATGCCCGTGAGGCGGTGGCGCATCGGGACGGGCTGGATCAGCGGCCACCAGACGAGCGTGCCGGCGGTGAAGAACGTGACGTGCTCGAGGGCGTGGACCGGCGCGTGGTCGATGGCCGCGCCGTACAGGGCCGGGATGTGCCAGAAGTAGACGAGGCCGAGCCAGAGGACGATGAACGCCACGGGGCTGGCGAGCGGCCCGAGCCGGCGCTCCACGCCATGCAGGCGGCGCGTGGCCGGGCGCATGATCACGCGCGAGAGCGAGAGCAGCACGAGCAGCGGCCCGATGTCTCCCAGCAGGATGTGCTGGGCCATGTGGGCGGAGAACAGGTAGTCCTCGCCCAGCCCGTCGAGCGGCGAGATCAGCGCGATGGCGAGCACGACCATCGCCGCGGCGAACGCGGCGGCCTGGAGCGGGCCGGCGCCGCGCCCGCCGGCCTCGCGGCGCGCGGCCCGGAAGCGCCGCACGTAGATGAAAGCGCCGGCGGCCAGCGCCGCGATCGGGCCGACCTGGAGGGTCCAATGGAGGTGGGGGTGGGCCGCGGCGAGCATGTGTTGCCCAATCGTTGCAGCCGTGACCCACGTGTAACGCGCGGAGTGGGAGGGTCGGGCCGTGCGACTCGCCCACCTGCTCGCCCCGCTGGCCCCGGCGCTGTGCGCGGCGTGCGGCGGCCGGGCCGAGGCCGCCGAGCCGCTCTGCGGGAGCTGCCGCGCGCGCCTGCGCTGGCTCGGCCCGCTGCCGGTGGAGGCGGCGGGAGTGAGCGTGTGGGCGCCGGTGGTCTACGACGGGCCGGCCCGCGCGCTGGTCCGGGCGCTCAAGTTCGGCGGCGCCTGGAGGGCCGCCGAGACGATGGCCGCGCATATCGCCGCGAACGCGCCGGCGGGCGCCCTCGTGGAGGCGGAGCCGCGCGCGCATGCGGAGGCCGCCCGGCCCGCGGCGCTCGTCCCCGTCCCGCTCCACCCCCGCCGCCTGCGCCGGCGCGGCTACGACCAGGCCGCTCTGCTCGCGCAGGCCCTCGGCGACCGGACCGGTCTCGCCGTCGACCCCTGTCTCGCCCGCGCCGGCTCCTCCGGCGCCCAGGTCGGCCGCGGCCGCGCCGAGCGCCTCACCGGCCCGCCCGGGGCGATCCACGCGCGCGGCCCGGCTCCGCGCCGAGCGGTCCTCGTGGACGACGTGGTCACCACCGGCGGCACGCTCGCCGCCTGCGCCGGCGCACTGCGCGCGGCGGGCACCGAGCACGTCGCGGCCGTGGCCTACGCCCGCACTCCCGGGCGCTGAGTAAGGCGTAGCATTCCGTTCCTCACAGACAAGAGGAGGGCTCGCATGCGGATCGAGGTCAAGGGGCGGGGCGGCGTGGTCGTGGACGACGACCTTCGGGCCCGGATCGAGCGCCGGTTCGAGAAGATCGCGCGGCAGGTCCCCGAGCCGGCCGAGCTCGACCTCGAGCTCCACGAGGAGAAGAACCCCTCGATCCACGACTCCCAGGTGGCGGAGGCCACCCTGCGCCTGAAGGGCACGACCCTCCGCGCGAAGGAGTCGGCCGACAACATGGCCCACGCGGTCAACCTCGTCTCCGAGGACCTCGCGCGCCAGGTAAAGCGCAACCGCGACAAGCGCCGCGGCAGGCGTGTGGCCGCCCGTCCCGAGGCGCGCCCCGCGGCCCCGTAAAGAGGCCCGAAAGGAGCCTGGGCGCCGCTGTAGAAGCCGCTAACCTCGGCCTATGTCCCTACTCGACCGCGCCCTCCGAATCGGGGAGTCCAAGAAGTTCAAGAACTTCGAGAAGAGGGTCGCCCGCATCAACGATTTCGAGCCTGAGCTCGAGCTCGACGACGACGACGAGCTGCGCGCCCGCGCCGACGCTCTGCGCGAGCGGGCCCGCGGCGGGGAGGACCTGAGCGAGCTCCTGCCCGAGTCCTTCGCGCTCACCCGCGAGGCCGCCAAGCGCACACTCGGCCAGCGCCACTTCGACGTGCAGCTGATCGGCGGGATGGTGCTCCACGACGGCTCGATCGCCGAGATGCGCACCGGCGAGGGCAAGACCCTCACCGCCACGCTGCCGGTCGTGCTCAACTCGCTTGCGGGCGAGGGCGTGCACCTCGTCACAGTCAACGACTACCTCGCGCGCCGCGACGCCGAGTGGATGCGCCCGGTCTACGAGCTGCTCGGCGTGAGCGTGGGCGTGGTCCAGTCCGACGAGCGCGACGAGGAGAAGCACGCCGCGTACGCCGCCGACGTGACCTACGGGACCAACTCCGAGTTCGGCTTCGACTACCTGCGCGACAACCTCGCCACCTCGCTCGAGGAGCAGTACCAGCGCAGCCACAGCTTCGCGATCGTCGACGAGGTGGACAACATCCTCATCGACGAGGCGCGCACGCCGCTGATCATCTCGGGCCAGCCCGAGCAGGCCGCCGACGTCTACTACAAGTTCGCCACGCTGGCCAAGCGGATGGTGCCGGGCAAGAAGCCCGACGGGCTCGAGGGCAAGTCGAAGGAGTACGAGGCGGACTTCGACTTCGAGCCGGACGAGAAGCACAAGACCGTCGCGGTCACCGAGCGCGGGGTGGAGAAGGCCGAGCGGTTCATGGGGATCGAGAACCTGTACCTGGCCGAGCACGGCAACCTCGTGAACCACCTGATCCAGTCGCTCAAGGCCGAGGCGCTCTACAAGCGCGACGTGGACTACGCGGTGATCGACGGCGAGGTCAAGATCATCGACGAGTTCACCGGCCGCATCCTCGAGGGGCGGCGCTGGTCGGAGGGGCTCCACCAGGCGGTGGAGGCCAAGGAGGGCGTGCCGATCCAGGAGGAGAACCAGACGGTCGCCACGATCACCTACCAGAACTACTTCCGCCGCTACGACAAGCTCGGCGGCATGACCGGCACGGCCCTCACCGAGGCCACCGAGTTCATGAAGATCTACGAGCTCCAGGTGGTCGAGGTGCCCACCAACCAGCCGATGGTCCGCAAGGACAAGAACGACCAGATCTACAAGACCAAGGACGGCAAGTGGGCCGCCGTGGTCAGCGAGATCACCGCGCGCCACGAGGCGGGGCAGCCGGTCCTCGTGGGCACGATCTCGGTCGAGGTCTCGGAGCTCCTGTCGGCGCAGCTCGAGGAGAAGGGCATCGAGCACGCGGTGCTCAACGCCAAGCCCGAGCACGCCGAGCGCGAGGGCGAGATCATCGCCGAGGCCGGCCGCCCGGGCGCGGTCACGATCGCCACCAACATGGCCGGCCGCGGCGTGGACATCAAGCTCGGCGGCAACGCCGAGCACCAGACCCATCAGCAGCTGCTGGGGCTCGGCCTCGAGCCCGAGAGCGACGACTGGGACGAGGAGTGGAACGCGCTGTTCCCCAAGATCGAGGCGAAGGTCGAGGAGGACCAGCAGAAGGTCAAGGACTCGGGCGGGCTGTTCATCCTCGGCACCGAGCGCCACGAGTCGCGCCGGATCGACAACCAGCTGCGCGGCCGCTCGGGCCGCCAGGGCGATCCCGGCGAGTCGCGCTTCTACCTCTCCGCCGAGGACGACCTCGTCCGGCTGTTCGCCGGCGACCGGATCTACCGGATCCTCGACCGCCTCGGCCCCACGGGCGAGAGCGGGGAGGAGCAGCCGATCGAGGCCGGGATGCTCTCCAAGCAGATCGAGAACGCCCAGAAGAAGGTCGAGGAGCAGAACTTCCTGATCCGCAAGCGCGTGCTCGAGTACGACGACGTGATGAACCAGCAGCGCGAGATCATCTACGAGATCCGCGACAGGATCCTCAAGGGCGAGGACATGTCGCAGACCGCGCGCACGCAGATCGCCGACGCGATCGAGCGGATGACCGACGAGTACCTGGTCGGCGACTTCGTCGAGGAGTGGGACATCGACGCCCTGCTCACGCAGATCGAGCAGATCTACCCGGTGGCGATCG
>JAXDJC010000002.1:0-11746 GCA_034663685.1 Thermoleophilaceae bacterium | reverse complement strand
ACCTGCGCGTGATCGGGCAGGAGGAGGCCGTCGACGCGGTCAGCGACGCGCTGCGCCGCTCCCGCGCGGGTCTCTCAGATCCCGACCGCCCGATCGGCTCGTTCCTGTTCCTCGGCCCGACCGGCGTCGGCAAGACCGAGCTGGCCAAAGCGCTGGCGAACTTCCTGTTCGACGACGAGCGGGCCATGGTGCGCATCGACATGAGTGAGTACTCCGAGAAGCATTCGGTCGCGCGACTGGTCGGGGCGCCGCCGGGCTACGTCGGCTACGAGGAGGGCGGCCAGCTGACAGAGGCGGTGCGCCGCCGGCCGTACTCCGTGATCCTGCTCGACGAAATCGAGAAGGCCCACAGCGACGTCTTCAACTTGCTGCTGCAGATGATGGACGACGGCCGCCTCACCGATGGCCACGGCCGCACCGTGGACTTCAAGAACTCGGTGCTGATCATGACCTCGAACATCCCCGGCGGCCGCGATGGCGTGGAGGGCGTGTTCAAGCCCGAGTTCGTCAACCGCCTCGACGACATCGTCGAGTTCGACCAGCTCAGCCGCGACCAGATCGCCCGGATCGTGGACATCCAGGTGGCCAAGCTGATCGCCCGGGTGCGCGAGCGCGGGGTGCAGGTCGAGCTGACCGACGAGGCCCGCACGCTGATCGGCAACCTCGGCTACGACCCCACATACGGCGCCCGCCCGCTCAAGCGCGTGATCCAGAAGCAGCTGGTGGACAGGCTGGCGCTGGCGCTGCTCGAGGGCGAGTTCGCCGCCGGCGACACGGTGGTGGTGGACGCGCGCGACGGCGAGCTGGTGTTCGCCCGCTCCGGCGTGGCCGCGGAGCCCGCGGCGGCTTAAGCCCCTCCGCCCTGCGGGTCCGGGCCGCACGACCACGGCGGCGATAGAGGGTCATTTCGGACCTGGTCGCTCTAATGCACGCATATGGTGCACGGGAGCAACCACGTCCGGTGGAACGCGGCGATGAGTCCGGTCACTCTCGCGGGTCGTAGCGGCAGTGCACCCGTATCGTCATCGCGATGACGCCTGACGCGCCAGCGATCGAGCTCCGCGGCGTCGTCAAGCGCTTCGGCCCGATCACCGCCGTGGACGGCCTCGACCTCGACGTGCCCGAGGGGATCTGCCTCGGGCTGCTCGGCCCCAACGGCGCGGGCAAGTCGACCACCATGCGCATGCTCACCGGGCAGGCGATCGCCGACGAGGGCGAGCTGCGCGTGCTCGGGCACGAGCTTCCGGGCGAGTCGAAGGAGGCGCGCGCCCGGATGGGCGTGGTGCCGCAGCTCGACAACCTCGACGTGGACGTGTCGGTGGGCGACAACCTGGCGATCTTCGCGCGGCTCTACCGCGTGAAGGACGTGCGCGCGGCCGTCGATCGCGGGCTTGCGCTCGCGCGCCTGGGGGGCCGCGAGGCCGATCCGGTCGACAAGCTCTCGGGCGGCATGCGCCGCCGGCTGCTGCTCGCACGCGGCCTGATCCACAACCCGGAGCTGCTGCTGCTCGACGAGCCCACGGTCGGGCTCGACCCGCAGATCCGCACCGAGCTCTGGACGCTGATCGACGGCCTGCGCACCGAGGGCAAGACGATCCTGATGTCCACGCACTACATCGAGGAGGCCGAGCGGCTTGCGGACGAGGTGGCGGTGATGACGCACGGCAAGATCGTCGATCGGGGCAAGCCGAGCGAGCTGATCGCCAAGCACGCCGGCCGCGAGACCGCGGAGTTCTACGGGCCCCCCGCTCGCCTGGCCGAGGTGCGCGCGCAGGCGGAGGCCGAGGGGCTGATCGTGAGGCCCGCCGGGCCCGCGATCGCGATCGTCGGCTCCGAGCGCGCGCGCAACGGATCGCTGCCCGAGGAGTCGATCCGGCGCGCCGCCACGCTCGAGGACGTGTTCGTGCTCCTCACCGGGGAGGAGGCGGAATGAGGCGGCTCGAGCCCGCGGCGGTGCTGGGCGTGATGAGCCGCGAGGCGGCCAACTTCCGCACGATCTGGAAGGCAACCACGTTCTCGAGCGTGCTCGAGCCGATCGTGTACCTGGTGGCGTTCGGGCTCGGCCTCGGCTCGACGATCGTGAGCCGCGTGCACGGGCTCAGCTACGTGGAGTTCGTGGGCACCGGGATGGTGGCCACGGCGGTGATCTTCTCGAGCGCGTTCCCGGCGATGTTCGGGACCTACGTCAAGCACCACTTCCAGCGGACCTACGACGCGATCCTCGCGGCCCCGGTCGACGTGGAGGAGCTCGTGACCGCCGAGATGCTCTGGATCTCGCTCCGAGCCGGCTTCTACGGCTGCTTTCCGCTGTTCGCCGCGATGATCTTCGGGCTCAACCCGGCGCCGGGCATGCTGGTGGTGCCGCTGTTCGCGTTCGTCACGGCGCTCGGAATCTCGGCGTTCGGCATCGCCGTGGCCGCGTCGGTCGCGAAGATGGACCAGTTCAACTACGTGACCACGCTGTTCATCACGCCGCTGTTCCTCGTCGCGGGCACCTTCTTCCCCATCGACCAGCTGCCGCAGGGATTCCGGATCGCGGCCAACTTCAACCCGCTGCACCAGCTCGTGGAGCTCGTGCGGCACGCCAGCTTCGGCTTCCAGGCCACCGACCCGCTCCGGCTCGCGGGGCTCATGGCCCTCGCATTCGTCCTCTGGCGGATCGCGATCCGGCGGATGACCAAGCGGCTGATCGACTAACCGCGCGAGCGGCGCAGCCGGTTGCGCACCGCGCGCGTGGGGTCCTGCCCGCCCAGCTCCTCGGCGCGGCGCCCGACCGCCCGCGCATCGCGGCGCCTGCCGCTGTCGCGCAGGACCATCGCCAGGCCCTCCATCGCCGCGATCGTGGCCGGGTGGCGCTCGCCCAGCACCAGCCGCCGGCTGGTCACGAGCTGCTCGTACATCACGCGCGCGCCCGAGGTCAGGCCGCCCGCCGCCAGCATCGCCGCGAGGTTGCCCATCGCGTGCAGGGTGTCGGGGTGCTCCGGCCCGACCGTGCGGTGCCTGACCGCAACGACGGCCTGCGCCAGCTCGTGCGCCGGGCCGTACTCCTCGAGGTGCCAGAGCGTGGAGGCGAGGTTGGACATGGCCGTGAGCGTCTTGGGGTGCTCCTCGCCGAGGGTGGCCCGCGAGTGCGCGAGCAGCTCCTGGTGCAGCTCGCGGGCGGCGTCGAGGTCGCCCTGCGCGCCGCGGATCTCGGCCAGGTTGTTCAGCTGCGTGTAGGCGGCGGGGGTCGGCGCGTGGTCCATGAGCACGGCCACCCGCTCGTGCAGCCCGCGTGCGCGCTCGTGCTCGCCGAGCGCGTGGAGCGTGGCGCCGAGGTTGCTCATCGCCTGCACGGTCATCGAGTGGCTCTCGCCGAGCAGGCGCAGCCGGGCCTCCAGCACCTCCTCGTGGAGCACGCGGGCGGCCTTCACCTCACCGAGCGCGTTCATCACCACGGCGAGGTTCGACCTCGACGACAGCGTCTTGGGATGGTCGTCGCCCAGCACGCGGCGGCGCGCCGTCATCACGCCCTCGTGGAGCTCGCGCGCGCGGCGCAGGTCGCCGGCCGCGAAGTACGAGCAGGCCAGGTTGCTCTCCATCGTGAGCGTGCGCGGGTCGTCCTCGCCGAGCGCGCGGCGGGCGCGGGCCACGGCGCCCTCGCGCAGCTCGTGGCCGCCGCGCGGGTCGCCCTGCTCCTCGAGGATGATCGCCAGGTTGTTCATCGAGCCGAGCGTGTCCGGGTGGTCCACGCCCTGTACGCGCACGCGGATGTCGAGCGCCTCCTCCTCGAGCGGGCGCGCCGCGATCGCGTCGCCCTGGGCGAGCAGCACGCAGGCGAGCTGGGCCACGGCCTCGGCCACGGCCAGCTCCGCGGGCTCGGGGGCCGCGCGGGCGATCGCCTGAGCGCGCTCGGCCAGCGCCCGGGCGCCGTCCTTCGAGCCGTCGATCGCCATCAGGTAGGCCGCGCCGGCCACCAGGGTGAAGGCGGCGGCCTCGTGCGCCACGTCGAGGCCCTGCGCGTGCGCGGCGGCCGTCAGGACGTGGGGGAGGAGCGCGGCGCAGAGGGGCCAGTTCTCCACGTCCTCGAAGCGCTGGTCGGATGGGAACCGGTCGCGCAGCAGCTCCATCGTGACCGCGGCGATGCGGCGGGACTCGTCGCGGCCGAGCTCGGAGCGCACGGCATCGGCGGCGTCCTCGTCCATCGGCTCGACCTGTCCGCCGAGCAGCTCGGAGGGAATCGCCTCGGGAGCGAGGAAGGCGCGCACGGCCAGGCGCGCCTCCGGCAGGGCGTCACGAACCGCTTCGAGGCCGGGCGTCCCGGTCGAATCCATGCTTGGCGAGTCGGCGCGCCGTGCGGATTCCTTGAGTGGGGGCGCCGTAGTACCGTCCGCTGCCCAGCGCTTTTTCGCCACCCCGGAGGAGGACCGTGCCGACCTACCTGATGCTCACCACCCTCACGCCAGAGGGCGTCCAGACCCTCAAGAACAACCCGTCGCGGATTCTCGAGGTCAACAAGGAGGTCGAGCAGCTCGGGGCCGAGGTCAAGGCCCAGTGGGCGGTGCTCGGCCAGTACGACTTCGTGAACGTGATCGAGGCCCCCGACGAGAAGACGATGGCCCGCGTCTCGCTCGAGCTCGGCTCGCGCGGCACCGCGCGCTACGAGACGCTCACCGGGATCCCGGTCGAGGAGTTCATCGCCACCCTGTGAAACGCGTCCTCGTAATCGGGTCGGGCGGCCGCGAGCACGCCCTGGTCCGGTCGCTGCTCCGCAGCCCGCAGCACCCCGAGGTGCTCGCAGCTCCGGGCAACGCCGGCATCGCGCGCGACCGCGTGCCGATCGTGGACGTGCCCGTGGACGACATCGACGGCCTGGTCGGTGCCGCGAAGCACGAGCGCGCCGACCTGGTGGTGGTGGGCCCGGAGGCGCCGCTGGTCGCCGGGCTGGTGGACGCGCTCGGCGAGGCCGGGATTCCCGCGTTCGGCCCGAGCGCCGAGGCGGCCCGGATCGAGGGCTCCAAGGCCTACGCGAAGGAGCTGATGAAGGCTGTCGGCGTTCCGACGGCCTCGCACATGGTGCTGCGAAGCCGCGAGGAGGCCGAGGCGCAGATCCCGTGCGCGTCCTACCCGGCCGTGCTGAAGGCCGACGTGCTGGCCGCGGGCAAGGGCGTGATCATCTGCGCGACCGAGGCGGAGGCGCGGGTGGCGATCGACCAGTTCTTCGGCGAGCGCCGCTTCGGCGACACCGAGGTGGTGCTCGAGGAGTTCCTCGAGGGCGAGGAGCTGTCCCTGCTCGCGCTGTGCGACGGCGTGCGCGCTGTGCCGATGGCGCCGGCCCAGGACTACAAGCGCATCCACGACGGCGACCGCGGGCCCAACACCGGGGGCATGGGCAGCTACTCGCCGGTGCCGGGCTTCGACGAGGACCACGCGCGGGCGCTCGCGCTGGTGGCCCACCAGCCGATCGTGGACGAGCTGCGCCGGCGCGGCACGCCCTTCCACGGGGTGCTCTACGCGGGCCTGATGCTGACCCCGGCGGGGCCGAAGGTGCTCGAGTACAACTGCCGCTTCGGCGACCCGGAGACCCAGGCCATCCTCCCGCGGCTGCGCTCGGACCTGCTCGAGCGCTCCACGCGCGAGGGCGGGCTCGAGGGAGTGCAGATCGAGTGGTCCTCGCAGTGGGCGGTCACCGTGGTGCTCGCCTCGCGCGGGTATCCGGAGTCGTCCTCGAACGGCGACGCGATCGAGGGCCTGCGCGGGATCGACTCGCTCCATACCGAGGTGCTCCACGCCGGCACCGCGGCGACCGGCGACGGCTTCGTGACCGCCGGCGGCCGCGTGCTGAACGTGACCGGCCTTGGCGGGGACCCGGACGCGGCGCGCACCACGGCCTACGCTGCGGCCGACCGGATCCAGTTCGACGGCAAGCAACTGCGCCGCGACATCGCCGCGCGCGCTGTGGAAAGGGTGGGCGCATGAGCGAGGCTCCGGAGGCCGGGGCGATCACAGAGACCGAGGTGGAGAGCCAGTTCGAGGAGCTGGACGTGGACGCCCCACTCGTGGGGATCGTGATGGGCTCGAAGTCGGACCTGCCCGCCATGGAGAAGGCGAGCACGTGGCTCGAGGAGCACGGCATCAAGTGCGAGACGCGCGTGATGAGCGCGCACCGCGACCCCGACACCGTGGCCGACTACGCGAAGAACGCGCAGATGCGCGGCCTGCGCGTGATCATCGCCGGCGCCGGCCTGGCCGCCGCGCTGCCCGGCGTGGTGGCGGCGCACACCCAGCTTCCGGTGATCGGCGTGCCGCTCACGAGTGCGACGTCGGTGGCCGGCGGGCTCGACGCGCTGCTGTCGATCGCGCAGATGCCGCCCGGCGTGCCGGTCGCGTGCGTGGGCGTGGACAACGCGCGCAACGCCGCGGTGCTGGCCGCACGGATCCTCGGCCGGACCTAGCGGCGCCGCGGCCGGCCGCGTCATTTTCGGGGGGTCGGACCCCTTTAGAGCGCCGCGGCGGCGGGCTGCGGCACCGGCGCGCCGAACGGCGGCGGGCCGAGCAGCCGGACCGAGCCGTGCTTCTCCGCGGAGGCCTTGATCCGCGCGATGTCGAGCGGCGCCTCCGGTGGCAGGCCCTCGCTCTGGGCGGGCTCGCCGCCGTCGTGGAAGAACGCCTCCGCGGCCGCGGGCCCCGGGGTGAACAGCGTGAGGAAGCGCGCGGTCTCCGAGACGATCGTGAACGCGTGCGGAGTCCCGCGCGGGAACGAGACGAATCCGCCCGGCCCCGCCGTCAGCTCGCTCCCGTCCACGTGGGCGAGCAGCTCGCCCTCGATCACGTAGAAGCTCTCGTCCTCGGTCGGGTGAAGGTGCAGCGGCGTGGCCTTGCCGCGCGGCGAGACCATCTCGAACAGCACGAACGCCCCGCCGGTCTCCGCGCTCGTGGCCTTGAACGTGAGCAGCGAGCTGTTGAACCACAGCCGGTCGCCCTGCTGCGGTGTGCGGGCGATTGTCATGAGATCCCCTGTCGTCGTCGTGGCCGATCCATCCGTTGATGAGACTATACTACTCACAATGAGCATTCAAGTCCCATATGAGCAGAGCGGCCGCCGGCAGCAGAAGGCGCGCACGCGCGAGGCGCTGCTCGATGCCGCGCGCGCCCTGCTCGCGGACGGCGCGTCGCCCACGGTGGAGGACGCCGCGGAGCGCGCGTCGATCTCGCGCGCCACCGCCTACCGCTACTTCCCGAACAAGCGCGCCCTGCTCGCCGCGGTGCAGCCCCAGCTGGAGGCCGAGTCGATGCTCGGCCCCGATCCGCCGGCCGGCGCGCAGGAGCGCCTGGCCATCGCGGTCGACGCGATCATCGCGATGACGCTCGACACCGAGCCGGCCCTGCGCGCGATGCTCCGGCTCTCGCTCGAGCCCGGACACCACGCGGGCGAGGACCTGCCCTTCCGCAAGGGCCGCCGGATCGTGTGGATCGAGGACGCGCTCGAGCCGCTCCGCAAGAAGCTGGGGCGCCGCGACCTCGACCGCCTCGTGGTGGCGATCGCAGCCGCCATCGGTATCGATTCCCTCGTGTGGCTCACCGACGTGGCGGGCCTCACGCGCCACGAGGCTGCCGACCTCATGCGCTGGTCCGCCCGGTCGCTGCTGCTCGCGGCGCTGTAGCGGCTGGGGCGGGCGGTACCTTTGATGGCGTGATCGCGCGCTACACCAGGCCGGAGATCGGAGCCGTCTGGACCGACCAGGCGCGGATGGAGGCCTGGCGCCGCGTGGAGGTGGCCGCGTGCGAGGAGATGGCGGGCCCCGCCGCCGAGGACCTCGAGGGGATCCGAGCCGCCACGTTCACGGTCGACGCGGTCAACGAGCGCGAGCAGGTGACGGATCACGACATGGCCGCGTTCGTGGACGTGCTCTCGGCGTCGGCGGGCCCAGGCGGGCGCTGGATCCACTTCGGGCTCACCAGCTCGGACGTGGTCGACACCGGCCTCGCCCTCCAGATCCGCTCGGCCGGCGAGATCGTGCTGCGCGGGGCGCGCGAGCTCCGGTCCGCGCTCGTGGCCCGGGCGCGCGAGCAGCGCGACACCCTCTGCGTCGGCCGCACCCACGGGGTGCACGCGGAGCCCACCACCTTCGGCGTCAAGCTCGCCGGCTTCGCGTTCGAGGCCGACCGCAACCTGCAGCGCCTCGAGCGCGCGTTCGAGCAGGCCTCGGTCGGGGCGATCTCGGGCGCGGTGGGCACCTACGCGGCCAGCTCGCCCGACTTCGAGCGCCGCGTGCTCGACCGGCTCGGCCTGCGCGCGGAGGAGGTCTCCACCCAGGTGGTCGCGCGCGACAGGCACGCGGAGCTGGTCATGGCCATAGCGCTGGCCGGCGCCGGCCTCGAGCGCTTCGCCACCGAGATCCGCCACCTCCAGCGCACCGAGGTGCGCGAGGTGGAGGAGCCGTTCCGGGCCGGCCAGAAGGGCTCGTCGGCCATGCCGCACAAGCGCAACCCGATCGTGTCCGAGCGCCTCACCGGCATCGCGCGGCTGCTGCGCGGCTACGCCCAGGCCTCAACCGAGAACGTGGCCCTCTGGCACGAGCGCGACATCTCGCACTCGTCGGTCGAGCGGGTCACGCTCCCGGACGCCACGATTCTGATCGACTACGCGCAGTCGCTGGCGCTGCGGCTCGTCACCGGCATGACCGTCCGCGCCGACCGGATGCAGGCCAACCTCGACGCCACCCACGGAGCGCTCTACTCGCAGCGCGCCCTGCTGGCGCTGGTCGAGTCGGGGCGCACGCGCGACGACGCCTACAGGATCGTGCAGGAGCGGGCGCAGCGCGCCTTCGACACGGGCACGCACTTCCGCGAGCTGCTGGCGGAGGCTGCGCCCGAGCTCGACCTCGATGCGATCTTCGACCCGAGCGCCTTCGTGCGCTACGCCCACGAGATCGTGGGCAGGCTCGACGCGCTGGAGCGCGAGCCCGCCGCCGAGACCGCCACCGCCTAGGTCACGCCGACCCCGTACACGGCTCTGAGCCAGATCTCGGCGAGCGTCTCGGCAACGCGGGCCTCGCTCTCGAGCGCGGGTTCGCCGCCGGACGTGGCGAGGTAGTAGGCGCGCTCGTCCATCCAGACCAGCGCCGCCGCCAGCGGGCGCGCGGGCGGGCCCGGCGGCGCCAGGCCGGCCGCGCGATCGCGCTCGATCCGCCTGGCCGCGGCCCTGCTGAAGCCCGTGACCAGCTCGCCCCATAGCTCGCCGAGCTCCGGCGAGGAGCGCCAGCCCTCCACCGCAGCGTTCGTGATCGCCGCGTGCTCGCGCCACGCGGCCTCGACCTCGTGCAGCGCCTGGCGCAGCGCCTCCTGCGGCTCGTCGCCGTCGTGGTCGAACCAGCCGCGGGCGGTCTCGAAGAGCTCGCCCATCACGCGCCGGAGCAGCGCCGCCACCACCGCCTGCTTGGACTCGAAGTAGAAGTAGAAGGTGGCGCGCGACACGCCCGCCCCGTCCAGCACGTGCGCCACGGTCAGCTCCTCGAGGTGCATCTCGCCGAGCAGCCGCTGGGTGGCGTCCAGGATCGCGGCCTCGGTGCCGCCCGCCGACCCGTTGCCCGCCCTGTCGCGAGTCCGCGGTCGGGCTTGCCGCTCGGTCATGAGCCGACCCTAACCGCCGCGGCTCCCCGGCGCTAGACGCCGATCAGCCGCGGGTGGTCGATCGCCGGGCAGCGGTCCATCACCACGTCGAGTCCGGCCGCCTCGGCGCGGGCGGCCGCGGCGGGGTCGAGCACGCCGAGCTGCATCCAGACGGCCCGCGCGCCGATCGCGATGGCCTCGTCCACGTGCGCGCCCGCGGCCTCGCTGCGGCGGAATATGTCCACCACCTCCACCGGCTCCCCGACCGAGGCGAGATCCGGGTGGCAGTCCGGGTGGTCGTCGCACGCGTTGGGGTTCACGCGGATCACCCTGTAGCCGCGGCTCTCGAGGAAGCTCGCCACCCGGTTGCTGTCGCGCGTCGGGTTGGGCGACCAGCCGACCACAGCCCAGGTGCGGTACTCGCTGAGGATCCTGCGGGCGGTCTCCTCGCTGCTCACAGCCCGAGACTAGGGCCGGGCGCACTTGCGAGGTGGCCGGCTGGCGCATAGGGTCGCGCCGTGGAGAGCGCCAGCATCGCGCACCCGCGGCCGGGGGCGGCGCGCGAGACGAGCGAGCACGGCCTCGCGCGGAACGCGATCGGCTTCGGCCAGGGCCTCGTGATCGCGCTGGCCTCGACTGCGCCGGCGTACTCGATCGCGGCCGTGATCGGCGTGCTGGTGCTCCAGGTCGGCGTGCAGGCGCCGGCCACCCTGCTCGCGGCGTTCGTCCCGATGCTCTTCATCGCGTCGGCGTTCCTCTACATGAACCGCGCTGACCCGGACTGCGGCACCACGTTCTCGTGGGTGGCCCGGGCGATGGGGCCGTGGGCGGGCTGGTTCGCGGGCTGGGCGGTCACGATCACGGGCGTCCTCGTGATCGGCTCGCTCGCCGACGTGGCGGCGCGCTACCTCTACCTCACGGTGGGGTGGGAGTCGGCGGCCGCGTCCAAGCTGGGCGTGATGATCCTCTCGGTCGTCTTCATCGCCCTGATGACCCTGATGTGCATCCTCGGCACGCGGCTCTCGGCGCGGCTCCAGACCGCTCTCATCACGGTCGAGATGGGGGCGCTCCTGCTGTTCTCGGTGGTGGCACTGGTCAAGGTCTTCTCCGGCCACGCCCACGCCGGCTCCACCAAGCCGCACGCCTCCTGGTTCTCGCCGTTCGCGGTCAGCAGCGCCGGGGCGCTCGTGTCCGGCCTGCTCGTGGGCGTGTTCATCTACTGGGGCTGGGAGAGCTCCGTCAACCTGAACGAGGAGACCGAGAACCCCGTCACGGCGCCGGGCAGGGCGGCGGTGCTCAGCACGGTGATCCTGCTGTTCACCTACCTCGCGGTGTCCACGGCGATCGTCGCCTTCGTGGGCGTCAAGGGCACGGCCGCGTTCGAGGACGAGAGCATCTTCGGCGCGATCGGCGGCCAGGTGCTCGGCTCGCCGCTCGACAAGCTGCTGCTGCTGGCGATCGTCACCTCGGGCCTCGCTTCCACCCAGACCACCATCCTGCCGGCCTCGCGGACGGTGCTCTCGATGGCCCGCGCGCGGGCGCTGCCGTCGTCGCTGGGCCGCACGCACATGCGCTTCCTCACGCCGCACGTGGCCACGATCTGGATCGGCGCGATCGCCACCGCGTTCTACGTGATCGCGAACACGATCAACGAGAACTTCCTCTTCGACACGATCACCGCGCTGGCGCTCCTGATCGCCTTCTACTACGCGATGAGCGGGTTCGCCTGCGTCATCTACTACCGGCGCGAGCTCAGGCGCTCGGTGGGCAACTTCGTGTTCATGGGGCTGGCGCCGCTGATCGGCGGTCTGATCCTGATGTACCTGTTCGGCAAGGCGTGCGTGGACTTCGCCGACGTGAACTCCTCGTACCTGGGGACCGAGTGGCTGGGCGTGGCGCCGCCGCTGGTGATCGGCCTCGGCGCGCTCGCGCTGGGGATCGTTTTCATGTTCGTTCAGTTCGCGTTCGGCGACCGGTCGTACTTCGCTCGGCGCGGCTTCGAGACCGTGCCGCCGGAGGTCGCATCGGGTCAGGTCCGCGTGGCGGTGGACACCGCCGGCGCGGGCCGCGACGCTACTTGAGGATCTTGAAGCTCGCCGTGACGGGCTTGCCCGTGTTCCCGGCGATGTCGATCGGCGTGCCGGTCAGCCGGTAG
>JAXDJC010000269.1:0-35055 GCA_034663685.1 Thermoleophilaceae bacterium | reverse complement strand
GGTCTGACCCCCTGAGGACGCCTCCGCCGCCTCGCGGCTGGCGTGCTGCTCCATCCGCGCCACCTTGCCGTCGCGGAACCAGACCGCCCAGCCCTCGTCCACGTCGAGCGCCACGCCGCCGTGGCCGCGCAGGTGCCAGCGGATCGTCGTGACCATGCGGTCGTGGCCGGCCTCCTCGGCCTCGATCAGCTCGGGCCGCATCTCCGCCCAGCTCTCGGCGAACTCGGCAAGCGCTTTGCGGAAGCCGTCGTGGCCGTGGAACTCGAGCGGCCCGGCGATCTCCCCGCGCGTGACGAACACCAGGTCGTCGGCGTAGAGCTCCCACAGCGGCTCGCCCGTTCGCCGGAAGTGGTCGAAGGCCCGCGCGATCGTGTCGTGGTTCGAGGCGATGCCCAGATCATCGCGCCTAAGATCCGCGGGTGGCCGACGCCGAGAACCGCGAGCTGTTCCTCATAGACGGGAACAGCCTCGTCTACCGCGCGTTCTTCGCCCTCCCGGAGACGATCGCCACGTCGAAGGGCCAGCCCACCAACGCGATCTTCGGGTTCGCCTCGATGCTCGTGAAGATCCTCACCGAGCACGGCCCCAAGTCGACCGTCGTGGTCTGGGACGCGGGCATGTCCGGCCGCGAGAAGGTCTCCGCGGACTACAAGGCCCAGCGCACCTCGCGCCCGGACCTCCTCAGGGAGCAGTGGCCGCACATGGAGCCGCTCGTGGACGCGTTCGGCTACCGCAACGTGAAGGTCGACGGCTATGAGGCCGACGACGTGATCGCCACCCTCGCCGAGCGCGCCCGCGAGCAGGGCATCGACGTGACGATCGTGACCGGCGACCGCGACGCGTTCCAGCTGATCGAGGACTCGGAGGACGGCAAGGGCGCGATCAAGGTGATGGCCACGAGCCGCGGGATCACGGAGACGAAGCTCTACGACCGCCAGGCCGTGATCGACCGCTACGGCATCCCACCGGAATCGATCCCCGACTTCTACGGCTTGAAGGGGGACACCTCGGACAACATCCCGGGCGTCCCCGGCATCGGCGACAAGACCGCGTCGGACCTGCTCCAGCGCTTCGGCGACCTCGACACCGTGCTCGCGAGCGTGGACGAGATCTCCGGCGCCAAGCGCAAGGAGAACCTGACCAACCACGCCGACGACGCGCGCATGTCCAGGCAGCTCGCCACCGCGGTGCGCGACGTGGACCTCGACATCGACCTCGAGGAGTGCCTCGCCGACGAGCCCGATCGCGCGCGCCTGCGCGAGGTGTTCCGCGAGTTCGAGCTGCGCGCGCCGCTGGAGCGCCTGGAGGAGGCGCTCGGCGAGGACGAGGCCGCGCCGCGCGAGGTGGCGGCGACGACCATCGAGGCCCGGGCCCGGGAGATCCCGCCGAGCGGCCTCGCGGACCTCGACGGGGAACTGGCGACGCTCGCCGCCGCCCGCGGGGAGCCGGAGGAGGACGCGCCCGCGGAGGGGGAGGAGCCGGAGGCCCCGCCAGCCGAGCTCTCCCTCGACCTCGACGCCGCCTCTCCCCGGCCGCCCTTGACCTTCGCCGCGTACGCCGGCGGCGAGGAGGTCCTGACCGGCGAGGCCGAGACCCTCGCCGCGATCACCCTCGCCTGGGGCGACCGCCCGGTGGTGGCGCACGACTGGAAGTCGCTGGCGGCGTCGGAGGAGCCCTGCGACGCACCACCGCTCGAGCACGACACCATGGTGGCCGCCTACCTGCTCGACCCCGCCGGCCGCGCCTACCCGCTCGACGAGCTGGCCGACCGCGAGGGCTTCGGCGCGAAGATCGAGGGCTCGAACGGGGACGGCTTCGGCCTGCCCGCCCGCGCGGTCGTGACCCGCGCACTCGCCGAGCGCCAGCGCGAGGAGCTCGAATCCGAAGGCCTCACGCACCTCTTCAAGGAGGTCGAGCTCCCGCTGGTGGACGTGCTCGTGGACCTCGAGCGCGCAGGCATCAAGCTCGACACGGGGCGCCTGGCCGAGATCTCCACCGACGTGCAGGCGCAGATAGAGACGCTCGAAGCCGAGATCCACGAGCTGGCCGGAACGGAGTTCACGATCGGCTCCCCGCAGCAGCTCGGCGAGATCCTGTTCGAGAAGCTCGGGCTGTCGCGAAAGCGCCGCGGCAAGACCGGCTTCTCCACCGACGCCCGCGTGCTCCAGGCCATCCGCTCGGAGCACGAGATCATCCCCAAGGTCGAGCGCTGGCGCGAGCTGTCCAAGCTCAAGTCGACCTACCTCGACGCGCTGCCGCTGCTGGTGGACGAGCGCAGCCGCCTGCACACCACCTTCAACCAGACGGCCACCACGACCGGCCGCCTGAGCAGCACCGACCCCAACCTCCAGAACATCCCGATCCGCACCGAGCTCGGCCGCGAGATCCGCCAGTGCTTCGTGGCCGAGGAGGGCCGGCGGCTGATCTCCGTGGACTACTCCCAGGTGGAGCTGCGCGTGCTCGCGCACGTGTGTGACGAGCAGGTGCTGAAGGACATCTTCGCCCGCGGCGAGGACGTGCACACCGCCACGGCGGCCGAGATGTTCGGGGTCGAGCCGAAGGACATCGACCCGGGCACGCGATCGAAGGCCAAGATGATCAACTTCGGGATCGTCTACGGCCTGTCCGCCTACGGCCTGGCCGACCGGCTCGACATCCCGCAGGACGAGGCCGGCGAGTTCATCGCCCGCTACCTCGACCGGTTCCCCAGGGTGCGCGAGTACATCGAGAAGACGATCGAGCAGGCCACCGAGGACGGCTACGTGACCACGATCTTCGGCCGCAAGCGCCGCATCCCGGAGCTGCGCTCGCGCAAGTGGCAGACGCGCTCGCTGGGCGAGCGGCTGGCCGTGAACACGCCGATCCAGGGGAGCGCGGCGGACATCATCAAGGTGGCTATGGTCCGCAGCGTGGACGCCCTGCGCGACGCCGGACTGGGCACTCGCCTCGTGCTCCAGATCCACGACGAGCTGCTGTTCGAGGCGCCCGTGGCGGAGGTCGAGGCCGCGACCGAGATCGTGGTGCGCGAGATGGCCGGCGCCTACGACCTCGACCCGCCGCTGGCCGTGGACGCCGGCTCCGGCGAGAACTGGCTGGCCGCCAAGTGAAGCCCGGTGTGGCGGTGATCCTGACCGCGTGCGCGGGCGGTCTCGTGGCCATGCAGGCGCCGATCAACTCGGCGCTCGGGCGGGCGGCAGGCACGTTCGCGGCGGCGTCGATCTCGTTCATCATCGGGACCACGGCGCTCGTGGGCATCACGGTGCTGAGCGGCCAGAAGGTGGACCTCGCGGCGGTGGGCGACCTGCGCTGGTACTACCTGATCGGCGGCCTGCTCGGTGCGGCGTACGTGACCACCGTGCTGGTGAGCGTGCGCACTCTCGGCGCCGGCGGCGTGACCGCGGCCACGATCGCCGGGCAGCTGTCCACGTCGGTGCTGCTCGACCGCCTCGGCGCCTTCGGCCTGCCGGAGAAGCCGCTCAGCATCGCGCGCGTGGCCGGCGTGGCGCTGCTCGCGGTGGGCGTGTTCCTGATCGTGCGCGACTGAGCGCGAGCGTGAGGGCAGGCATCTGCACGCCGATCGCCCTGGCCGTGCTGGCGCTGTCGCTGGCCGCCTGCGGCGGCGGAGGCGGGACGGCCGACGCGAAGACCAAGGCGCTCGACCTCACCAAGCTGAAGGTGGCCAACGCCAACGTGCGCACGAGTGGCGCCAAGCGCGGCTACCTGCTGCTCTGCAACCAGCCGATGGGCCAGGGCGGGGCCCAGCAGGAGGGCCCGTGGATCCACGGCTCGACCTGGGACTACACGCAGAAGGTGCTCGTGGACGGCGCGGTGAGCTGGCCGGACGCCACGTACAGCGCGTCGGTGAGCGGCTCCACCCGCACCATCGAGGGCAACGGCCTGCCGCTCCACCACACCACCGGCGCGTTCCCGATTCAGCAGTCCGACGACGCCTACCAGTACGACCGCAACCCCAACTCGATCAAGTCGCAGACGGTGGCGCTCGATCTGCCGGCCAAGCCGAAGGCCGCGTCCTCGCCGCAGTGCATCCGCGGCGGCCAGGTGGGGATCCTCGACTCGGGCGTGGCGCTGTTCTCCGCCGTCGACGCCGGCGGTCGCGACGCCGCCGCCAACGAGATCCAGGACAGCTGCGACGGCCACCCGCAGATGCAGGGCGTCTACCACTACCACGCTCTGCCGCGCTGCCTGAAGACCGGCTCGAAGACGGCGCACTCCAAGCGGATCGGCTGGGCGCTCGACGGCTTCCCGATCTACGGCCCGCGCGGCGACGGCGGCGAGTACCTGCGCAACACTCGGCTCGACGCCTGCCACGGGCACACCCACGCCGTCACGATCGACGGCAAGAAGCAGGTGCTCTACCACTACCACGCCACGATGGAGTTCCCGTACACGGCCGGCTGCTTCCACGGCAAGCAGGCCGCGGCGGACTCCGCGGCGGGCGGCGGCCAGGGCCCGCCACCGGGCCCGTAGGCCCGGCACTTCGGCGGTACCATCGCCGGGCGTGGGGGAGGGAGAGGACATGCGCACCGAGCCGCCGGTCGTGGAGGAGCGCCGGCGGGTGCCGGACCGCAGGCAGTCCGAGCGGCGCGCCGAGGACCGCAACCGGTACGTGCGCAACGCCGCCGCGGCGGCCGTGGCGGTGTGCGGTGGGCTGTCGATCGTGTACCTGTTCTTCGCCGCGCTGGGGGCGATCGACATCGCGGACGCGCTCGTGGCCACCGCGATCGCGATCGTGATGGGCCTCGTGTGGCTCGGCGGCTACCTCGTGCGCCACCGTGAGACGACCACCGGCCCCGAGGCGGCGGTCTCCGACCGCGCGGGCCGCGAGCGGCGCGGGTTCTGAGCGCGGCGCCCCCGCACGCCGGCCTCTACCGCCGCGCCACGGCCGCGGCGCTCGTCGCGGCCCCGCTGCTCTTCCTCGCGGACAACCTGATCCACCCCAAGGAGTACGCGCGCGGCAACGAGCAGAAGCAGCTTCAGCAGATCGCCGACCACTACACGCGCTGGCAGCTCGCCCACTTCCTCGGCTTCCTCGCGATCCTCGCCTTCGTGGTGGCCGCGCTCGGGCTCGCGTTCCTCGTGCGGCGCCACCGGCCGGGTGCGGGGCTGATCGGCGGCGCGCTGGCGATGCTCGGGCTGATGTGCTTCGCGTCGATCATCGCGCTCGACGGCTTCACCTGGGGCGTGCTCGGGGAGGTCGGCGCGCGTACCGGCGACATCACCATCACCCCCCAGGCGCTCCACGACGTCCAGCAGTCCGAGTGGTCGCTCCAGTACTACGTGCCGGCGCTCAGCTTCGCGATCGGGATGGCGCTGCTCGCCGTCACCGCGGCCCGGTCCGGCGCCGTGCCGGCGTGGGCGGGCTGGCTGCTGGCGCTGGGCGCGGTGCTCACGGGCACCGAGGGGCTGGTGGTGAGCAACGCCTACTACGTGCTCGGCGCCGCGGTGATGCTCGTGGCGGGGGCCGGGATCGCGCTTGCGCTGTGGCGGACGGGCGACGAGGAGTTCGCCGGCGGGCCGGGCGCGGAGTCGGCCGAGGCCGCCGAGACTGCGCCGGACACGCCCGTGATCCTCCCGTGAGCGTCCGCACCGCGTCCGCGACGGAGGCCGCGGCCTTCGTCGAGCGCTTCGCGACGGCCTGGGCGGACCCCGCGCCCGAGCGCCTCAACGCGCTGCTCCAGCCCGACGTGCGGCTGGTGCAGCCGCTCGAGGGCGAGGTGCGCGGCCACGACGGCACCACCGCGATGTGGGGGCGCACCTTCGGCCTGATCCCCGACCTGCGCGGCGAGGTGCTCGACTGGGCCGAGCGCGGCGAGTTCCTGGTGGTCTCGCTGCGCCTGCACGGGACGCTCGGCGGCCGGCGCGTCGAGTGGGTCACCTCGGACCACATCCGGCTCGAGGACGGGCTGGTTCGCGAGCGGATCGCCCACTTCGACCCGCTGCCGCTGGTGTTGGCCCTGCTGCGCGCGCCGAGGGTGTGGCCGCGGTACGCGGCGCTGCAACTGCGGCGGATGCGCTAGCGCGCTCCGCGCGGCCGGCTGTCTCCGCCGGCCCCGTCGATGCCGCTACGCCGCGACCGGCTCGCGCTCGCGCGGCGACGGCATCGCCGAGCCCGGCGGCGGCGGGGCGATCCGCAGGTAGTGCCCGAACGCCCAGTCGAGGAAGCGCCGGTTGCCCATCACGCGCACCAGCGGCCCGAGCAGCCGCGGCGGGATCCTCGGCACGAGCCGCTGCGCGCGAAGCATCCAGCGGAACTTCCACCCGTGCCCGGCGCTGAAGTCGTGGTAGCGCCGCAGGGCCTCCTCGCGCGTGCGGCGTCCCTCCACCACCGCCCGCAGCTCGCGCCCGCACGCGATCCCGAAGTGGAACGCGGTCCGGATTCCCTCCGCTGTGAGCGGCAGGCAGTGCCCGGCCGAGTCGCCGGCGAAGAAGATCCCGTCCTCGGTGGAGTCGCGCAGCTCGTGCGGGATCCAGTTGCCCTGGTAGCGGACCACGTCGCGGCCCAGGTCCTCGGCCAGCAGGACCGTGGTGTCCTTCACGTGGAAGCGGGGATCGAACGAGCCGACTCCCACCCGCATCTCGTCCCGCGCGGGGAAGCTCCACCCGTAGCCGGCGGGCACGTAGCGGCGATCGATCCAGATCTCGAGGTCGTCGCCGGACCCGTCCGGATGCACTTCGAGCCCGCGCGACAGAGGAGCGTCGGGCGGCTGAAACCCGTCCGCGGCCAGGACCCGCCGCCACCCGAGGGCGTCGACGATCAGCGGAGCCCGCAGATCGCCCCGATCGGTGCGCACGATGTCGCCGGAGCGCCCATCCACCTTCGCGGTCTCGAACTCCACGCCGTCGCACTGCGCGAGGAGCAGCCCGCACAGCTCCCGGTAGTCGAAGGTGGAGAACGTGAACGGCAGCCGGTAGCGCCCGTCGCCGTGCGGCGAGTGGACCACGAGCTCCCCGAAGGTCTGCCTGATCGACCCCTCGAGGCCCAGCGCCGTGAGCCAGTCGGTGGGCGCCGCGCAGGCCGATGTCTGGCGCTCGCCGACCTCGTAGCGGTCGATCATCAGCACCCGCGCGCCACTGCCTGCGAGCTCGCGCGCGACACACAGGCCGGCGAAGCTCGCGCCGCAGATCAGCACGTCGTACTCCCCCGATAGGGGGGTCCGGTCCTCGCCTCGCTTCGTAACCCGCTTTGGCACGGGGCCTCAGGCTACCTTGCCGCTACTCTTGCGCCCCGTGCCAGAAGGAGACACGCTTACCGCCGAACCAAAGGCCGTAGAGGGATCCAACGGACTGCTCCTCGAGATCGATGGGCAGATTGTCCCGAACTACGACGCGACCATCGTCCCGTTCTCCGAGGGCGACGTCGTCAGCGGGAATGTGGTGCGGATCGACAAGGATGAGGTCCTCGTCGACATCGGCTACAAGAGCGAGGGGGTCATCCCCTCCAACGAGCTCTCGATCCGCAAGTCGGCGAACCCGCACGACGAGGTGGAGCTGGGCGAGGAGGTCGACGCCCTCGTCCTCACCAAGGAGGACCAGGACGGCCGGCTCGTGCTCTCCAAGAAGCGCGCCCGCTTCGAGAAGGCGTGGCGCCGCATCGAGGCCGCCGCGGAGTCCGGCGAGCCGGTCGAGGGCAGCGTCATCGAGGTCGTCAAGGGCGGCCTGATCATCGACCTCGGAGTGCGTGGCTTCCTGCCCGCCTCGCTGGTCGACATCCGGCGCGTCCAGAACCTCGACGAGTTCCTCGGCGACACGATCGAGTGCAAGGTCATCGAGCTCAACCGCTCGCGCAACAACGTCGTGCTCTCCCGCCGGGCGGTTCTGGAGGAGGAGCGCAAGGAGGTCCGCCAGCAGATCCTCGATCGCCTCCAGCCGGGGCAGATCGTGGAGGGCGCTATCTCGAACATCGTGGACTTCGGCGCCTTCGTGGACCTCGACGGGATCGACGGCCTCATCCACATCTCCGAGCTCTCCTGGAGCCACGTGAACCACCCGTCGGAGATCCTCTCCATAGGGCAGGTCGTGCCGGTGAAGGTGCTCGACATCGACCGCGACCGCCAGCGCATCTCGCTCGGCCTCAAGCAGACGCAGGAGGACCCGTGGCAGCGGGTTGTGGACACCTACGCGCTCGGCGACGAGCTCGAGGGCAAGGTCACCAAGGTCGTGAGCTTCGGCGCTTTCGTGGAGATCCTCGACGGGGTCGAGGGCCTCGTGCACATCTCCGAGCTCGCCCAGCACCACGTCGAGAACCCGCGCGAGGTGGTCAACCAGGGCGACGTGATCCGGGTGAAGATCCTCGAGATCGACTCCGAGCGCCGCCGGCTCAGCCTCAGCGCCAAGCGCGTGGAGGACCAGGAGCTGCCGCTGCGCGACAGCGGCGGCGAGTACCTCCCGCCGTCCGACGGCTCGGGCGGTGACCTCGGCGAGGTGCGCGACCTGGGTCTCTCCGACGACGTCTTCTCCGGTGCCGGCGAGGCCGAGGCCGAGGCCGAGGGCGCCGCGCCGGATGCCGCCCCCGCCGCCGCGCCGGCTGAGGAGGCTCCCGCCGAGGAAGCCTCCGCCGACGCCGCTTCCGCCGATGCCGCTCCCGCCGAGGGAGCCCCCGCCGACGCCGCTCCGGCCCAGGATGCCGCGCCCGACGGCGGCGAGGCCCCGGCACCCACCGAGGACGCGCCCGCCAACGAGGCGCCCGCCGAGGACCTTCCCGCCGACACACCGCCGGCCGCCGACGCCGTTGACGCCCCCGCGCCCGGCGACGCGGCCGAAACCGAGGGCGACGCCGCAGCCCCGGCGGCCGACGCTCCCGCCCCCGGCGACGCCATCTCCGGCGACGCCGACCCGGCGGCCGCCGAGCCCGCCGCCGCCGACGCGGTGAGCGCCGAGGGCGACGCCGACGCGCCCGCCGGCGACGACCCCGCCGCCGAAGACCCCACCGCGACCTAGAGCGTGGCGGGCTCCGATGCCCGCGCGCGCATCCCGTTCGTCGGATTGACGGGCGGCATCGGTGCGGGAAAGTCAGAGGCTCTGAAGGCGCTCGAGCGCGCTGGCGCGGCCACGCTCTCGAGCGACGCCGTGGTCCACGACCTGCTTGCCACCGACGAGGTGAGGGCCGACCTGGTCGAGCGCTTCGGGCCGGACGTGGCGCCCGGCGGCCAGATCGATCGTGACGCCATGGCCGCGGTCGTGTTCAGCGATCCCGGCAAGCGCGCCTGGCTCGAGGAGTACCTGTGGCCCAGGGTCGGCGAGCGCATCTGGGCCTGGCGTGAGGAGCTGGCCACCCGGTCCGACCCCCCGCGCGCGGCGGTGGTCGAGGTCCCCCTGCTCTTCGAGTCGGAGATGCAGGAGGTGTTCGACCACACGATCGCCGTGAGCGCCGACGACGACCTGCGCGCCGAGCGGATCGGCGAGCGCGGCCACACCGGGGTCGCCTCGCGCGAGTCGCGCCAGCTCTCTCAGCAGGAGAAGGCCGAACGTGCGGACTTCGCGGTGCGCAACGACGGCACCGTTGAGCAGTTGGAGGAGGTGCTGGGAGGGATACTGGAGACGATCGAAGCGTGACCACCGCCGCCGTCCAACGCCGCCGCCGCACCGCCCTCACCATCATCGTGCTCGGCCTGGTGGGCGGCATCGCCCTGATCCTCTGGCTCGGCCCGGGCAAGCACGCGCTGCGCGAGATCACGCTGCCGCTCCGCCACGAGGACATCATCAAGCAGCAGGCGCGCGAGAAGAGCCTCGACCCGGCGCTGGTGGCTGCCGTGATCTACCAGGAGTCCAAGTTCCGCGACCAGACCTCGCACGCGGGCGCCCGCGGTCTGATGCAGATCACGCCGGCCACCGCGGAGTTCATCGCCCGCCGCTCCGGCGGCGTCCGCTTCAGCCAGGCGGACCTGGCCACGCCGCAGATCAACATCTCCTACGGCTCGTACTACCTGCGCTATCTGCTCAACCGTTACAACAACAACGCCGCGCTGGCGCTCGCCGCCTACAACGCCGGGGAGACGAACGTGGACAGGTGGGTCCGCGACGCCGGCGGCCCCGCGAAGTTCGACCGCAGCGTGCACATCCCGTTCCCGGAGACCCGCGCGTACGTGGACAACGTGCTGAGCCTCCGCAAGGACTACCGCAAGAAATACGCCAAGGAGCTCGGGCTGAAGTAGGCGATAGATCTCCAACATCCCGTGGGGTCGGGGGCGAGAAAGGCCGCCTCGCGCCTCATGGAGTTGATGAAGGTGTGAGAGGTGATCACAATGCTTCGTCGAGATGGCTGGTATCTGGAGCGACAGACTGGAAGCCACCGCCAGTTCCGGAACCCACAGAAGCCGGGCACGGTGACCGTGGCGGGAAAGCCCAGCGCTGAGCTGAGGCCGGGTACGCTCGCGAGCGTTCGTCGTCAGGCGGGATGGACGCGATGAGCGGACACGAGGGGTACGCGGTTGTGATCGAGGGATCTGACGGTGGATTCTCCGCTTATTCGCCCGACCTCCCGTCCTGCGTGGCAGCCGGGGCAAGCCGTGACGAGGTCGAGGGACTGATGCGTGAGGCGATCGCGCTGCACATCGAGAGCCTGCGCGAGCATGGCGACCCGGTGCCGGAGCCGAAGACCTCGGCCTACGTCACCGTGATCGCGGCCTAGCCGGACCCGCGCTCAGCGCAGGTTCACGTGGAACTGCACGTCGCCGTTCGCCCAGCGCAGTGCGCGTCCGCGCAGCGAGTACGAGCTCGTGCGGATCGGGCCCGTGTCCAGCACGCGGTGGCCGTCGGCGTCCCAGGCGTGCACCTCGCGCTGACCGCCGGTCAGGCGCGCCAGCCAGGTCACGTCGCCGAACCTGTTCACGCGCAGCGTCTGGCCGGCGGGCAGCCCGGAGACCGACTTCCCGTGCCCGGCCTTCAGGTCGGCGACGTGGACCGTGTAGCTGGTGGCGCCATAGCCCGGCGGGCAGTCGGCCTTGCAGCTCTCGTCGGCGTACGAGCTGGCCCAGGCGGCGAAGCGCCCGCCGAGCCGCGGGGTGAACCAGTCCTCCGTGATGTAGAGGTCGTCCTGGTAGCTCCTGTCGAGGTGGAGCTCCTTGTCGCGCGACCACATGCAGCCGATGATCGTGTCGCCGCGTCGGTAGAGCCGGGCGAGGCTGTTCGACGAGATCGTCTGGCCCGCGAAGGCGCACTTCCCGCGCGTCTGCGAGGCGTCCGAGGAGGTGGACACCAGGGCCAGGATGACGGCGGCGAACAGCGCGGCGAAGAGGGTGCGGGCCAGCACGGCACGAGCGTAAACCCGCCGCGGGCGGGTAGGTTGCGGGCAGATGCTGTTCGGCGCTCTCGCGACGGCGTGCTTCGCCGTCGCCACGGTGCTCCTCGCGCGGCTCCATCTACTCCCGACCGGGATGCGTCCGGTGCCCGACGCCGTGAGCGACTTCGGCACCACGCGCTTCCACGCGCACTACCGCGCGATGGTCGTAGCGCTCGGCGCGGGCGCGATCCTGCTCGCGATCGGCCTGGCACGCGAGACCGACGCCAGGGACCTGGTCTGGCTCTGGGTCTACGGCGCCAGCCGGATCGCGATCGCCGCCTTCATGACCGACCCGCCCGGGCGGGAGCCCACCACCAACGGCCGGATCCACTGGCTGCTCGCGGCCATCGCGTTCACCGCGATCGCGTTCGGCGCCTCCAACATCGACTGGTCCGGCGCTCCGGGCTCGCTGCGAGTGGTCGGCTACGCGGTGGCCGCCACGGCGATCGCCACCGCACTCACCCGGATGCTCCCGTCGCTGCGCTCGGTGTTCGGGCTGGCCGAGCGGCTGCTGTACGCGACGACGATCGCCTGGCTCGCCATCGCCGCGGTCGAGCTTTTGAGCGCCTGACGGCGGCGGCGCCCAGGGCGCCTGACCCCGCTGCTAGCGTGATTCGACCGATGCCGAAGTTCGAGATCAACCCTGCGTATACGCCAGTTGCCGATCAGCCTCAGGCGCGCGATCAGCTGGCCGAGGGGATCGAGGCCGGGGAGCGGTTCCAGACTCTGCTCGGGGTCACCGGCTCGGGCAAGACGGCCACGATGGCCTTCACGATCGAGAAGGTCCAGCGGCCCGCTCTCGTGATCGCCCACAACAAGACGCTGGCGGCACAGCTCTGCAACGAGTTCCGCGAGTTCCTGCCCAAGAACGCGGTCGAGTACTTCGTCAGCTACTACGACTACTACCAGCCCGAGGCGTACGTTCCGAGCGCCGATCTCTACATCGAGAAGGACTCGTCGATCAACGAGGAGATCGACCGGCTGCGCCACGCTGCCACCAGCGCTCTGTTCGCGCGCCGCGACGTGGTGATCGTGGCCAGCGTCTCCTGCATCTACGGCCTGGGCTCGCCGGAGAAGTACGACGCGCAGATGCTGCTGCTGAAGAAGGGCGAGATGGCCGATCGCGACGCGATCCTGCGCAAGCTGGTCGAGATCCAGTACAGCCGCAACGACCAGGCGCTCAGCCGCGGCACCTTCCGCGTGCGCGGCGAGACGCTCGAGGTGTTCCCGGCCTACGCGGAGACGGCCTTCCGCGCGGTGTTCTTCGGCGACGAGATCGAGGCGATCCACCACTTCGACCCGCTCACCGGCGAGCTCTACAACGAGCTCGAGCACGTGGGGATCTGGCCGGCCACGCACTACGCCACCGACCGGCCCACGATCGAGCGCGCCGTGGGCGAGATCCGCGACGAGCTGGAGGCCCGCTGCGCCGAGCTCGAGGCCGAGGGCAAGCTGCTCGAGTCCCACCGCCTGCGCCAGCGCACCCAGTTCGACATGGAGATGATGCGCGAGCTGGGCTTCTGCAACGGGATCGAGAACTACTCGCGCATCCTCGACGGGCGCGCGCCGGGCTCGCGGCCCTACTGCCTGCTCGACTACTTCCCCGAGGACTTCGTCTGCTTCGTGGACGAGTCGCACCAGACGATCCCGCAGATCGGCGGCATGTTCGAGGGCGACCGCTCGCGCAAGCAGACGCTGGTGGACTACGGCTTCCGCCTGCCGAGCGCGATGGACAACCGGCCCCAGACCTTCGACGAGTTCCTCGCGCGCGTGCCTCAGATCGTGCAGGTCTCGGCCACGCCCGGCGACTTCGAGCGCGGCCACTCGTCGCGGATCGTGGAGCAGATCGTGCGCCCGACCGGCATCGTGGACCCCGAGGTCGAGGTTCGCGAGACCAAGAACCAGATCGACGACCTCATGAACGAGGTGCGCAAGCGGGCGGACGCCGGCGAGCGCGCCCTCGTGACCACGCTCACGAAGAAGATGGCCGAGGACCTGACCGACTACCTGATGGAGTACGGCTTCCGGGTCCGCTACCTGCACTCGGAGATCGACACGCTCGAGCGGATCCAGATCATCCGCGACCTGCGCCTCGGCGAGTTCGACGTGCTGGTGGGCGTCAACCTGCTGCGCGAGGGGCTCGACCTCCCGGAGGTCACGCTCGTGGCGATCATCGACGCCGACAAGGAGGGCTTCCTCCGTGGCTCGACCTCGCTGATCCAGACGATCGGGCGCGCCGCCCGCAACGTGAAGGGCCGCGTGATCATGTACGCGGACAAGGAATCGAACGCGATGCGCACCGCGATCGGGGAGACCGACCGCCGCCGCGCCATCCAGGTCGCGTACAACCTGGAGCACGGCATCACGCCGGAGTCGATCAAGAAGGGGATCTCCGACGTTGGGGACTTCCTCTCGCTCGAGTCCAAGGTCCCGCAGCGCAGCCGCAAGGCGCGCGCCCGCGCCGCTCGCGAGCAGGGAATGCCCCCGGAGGAGATCAAGAAGACCATCGTGGAGCTGGAGGAGGAGATGCTGCTCGCGGCCGATGACCTGCGATTCGAGTACGCCGCCAAGCTCCGCGACGAGATCAAGGCCCTACACGCCGAGTTGGGCGAGCAGCAGGCGACGGCGTAAAGACGTAGAAGGAAGGCCCCCGTTAGGGTACGCTGGCCGCCGAACGCCCTCCATAGGTCGTCATTCACGGGAGAAAACTTGGAACTGGATCGTCACTACATCGAGCGCAACGACTTCTCGGCCGCGCGCCGGGGCTACGACCCCGACGAGGTCGACCGGCACCTGCGCGAGCTCGCGGACGCCGTCTCGGACCTGAAGAAGCAGCAGAAGCCGTCGCCGACCTCGCTCGCATCCTCGGCCGCCGACCAGGTGCGCACGATCGTCGAGGCGGCCGAGCGCAGCGCGGGGGAGATCCAGGAGAACGCCGAGTCCGAGGCCCGGCGGATCACCGAGGACGCGTCCCGGCGCGCCCGCGAGACCCGCGAGAAGGCCGATACCGATGCGTCTGCGCGCGTGTCGGAGGCCGAGGAGTCCACGCAGCGCGCGCTCGATCGCGCCGGCTCCATCGAGTCCGAGATCGACCGCCTCCTGGGTGACCTGCGCACTGCGGCCACCGGCCTGATCGACCGAGTCACGTCGTCGGCCGGCTCGCTCCAGGGCGAGCTGGACCAGGCGCGGGGCGAGTTCGCGAGCGTTCGCGAGGCACGTCTCGAGCCCGGCAGCCGCGGTCGAGCGGCTGTCGAGGACGACGCCGGCCCGGTCGACGCCGAGCCGGAGATCGTGGCCGAGGTCGAGGAGGTGGAGGTCGAGGTCTCTGCGGCGGACGTCTCGGACGACACCGCCTCGGAGCCGCTCGTGGCCCACGACGAGGACGTGGAGCTCGACGGCGGCGACACCGCGGTCGAGGACGAGGTACTCGAGGAGGAGCCCGAGGAGGAGCCGGAGCCGGAGCCCGAGCCGGAGCCGGCCACCAGCGGCGGCGGCGGCGGTCGCTCGATCCGCGGGGCGGAGGGCGCACGCCTGATCGCGCTGAACATGGCTCTGAACGGGACTCCCCGGGACGAGACGGCTCGCTACCTCTCCCAGAACTTCGAGCTCGACGACCAGGACGGGCTGCTGGACGAGGTCTACGCCCGCGTGGGCGGCTAAGCCCCAGCGACTGGCGGTCCGCGGGTAGCCTCCCGGCCGTGGGCCGGGGGGAGAGGCACCCGCTTGAGGGGAAGGTCGTGCTGATCACCGGCGCGGCCCGCGGGATCGGCGCCGAGTCGGCGCGGCGGCTGGCTGCTCGCGGGGCCTCGGTCTCGCTGGTCGGGCTCGAGCCGGAGCTTCTGGCCGCGGTGGCCGCCGATTGCGGCGAGAGGGCGGCCTGGTTCGAGGCGGATGTGACCGACCGTGAGTCCCTCGACGCCGCCGTGGACGGCACGGTCGAGCGATTCGGGGGCATCGACGTGTGCGTGGCCAACGCGGGCATCGGCGCCGGCGGCATGGTGCGGCTGATGGAGCCGCGCTCGCTCGCGCGGGTGATCGAGATCAACATGATCGGCACCGTCAACACGCTGAGGCTGTGCCTCCAGCACGTGATCGACCGCCGCGGCTACCTGCTCACGATCTCCTCGCGTGCCGCGGTGGCCGCCGGGCCCGGCACGGCCGCGTACGCCGCCACCAAGGCCGGCGTGGAGACCTTCGCCAACTCGCTCCGGATGGAGGTGGCGCACCTCGGCGTGGACGTGGGGGTGGCGTACTTCTCCTGGGTCGACACCGACCTGGCCCGCGGCTCGGAGGAGCACGTGGAGTTCCGCAAGCTGCGCGAGAGCTTGAAGGGGCCGATGGGCCGGACCTACCCGATCTCCGACGCCGCCGACGCGATCGTGCGCGGCATCGAGCAGCGTTCGCGCTGGGCGCTCTCCCCGGGCTGGATCCGCTGGATGCTCTACCTGCGCGGCGTGCTGCCCAGGGTGGTGGAGCGCCAGCTGCTGCCGCTCATGCCGGAGGTGGACCGGATCGCCGAGCGCGAGGCGGAGCGGCTGGGGGCCGAGCGGCTGTCGGCGCCGGTGGGGGCGGGGGGAGAGGCTGCGCTGAGGGCGGAGCGGGAGCGGCGCTCCACGCCGGTTCCCGCAGGCGGCGACAACGGCAGCAATTAAGGAGCTCGGCCCGGACCGCCGCGCCTGTCCCTTTTCCACTGTCCTGCCTAATGGGTCTCCTGGCCCCACCAGGCAGGACGGTGCCTCGAGTTCGACCGTCTCGGCGCCTCGATCCAGCGTGGGTTAGGCTCCGGCGCGTGCCCGGCGAGCGCTATGACCTGACCGGCAAGACCGTCTTCATCACCGGCGCCGCGCGCGGGATCGGCGCCGAGTGCGCCCGCCGGACCGCCGCCAAGGGCGCCAAGGTGGCGCTCGTGGGCCTCGAGCCCGACGAGCTGGCGAGCGTTGCCGCCGAGTGCGGCCCCGACGCCATCTGGTTCGAGGCCGACGTGACCGATCGCGAGTCGATCCAGGAGGCCGTGGACGCCACGGTGGAGCGCAACGGCGGGATCGACGTGCTGATCAGCAACGCGGGAATCGCCGGCGGCGGACCCGTGCGCCTCGTGCCGGGCGAGGCCATCGAGCGCATCGTCGAGATCAACCTGCTCGGCTCGATGCGCGCGATCCGCGCCTGCATCCCGCACATCGTCGAGCGGCGGGGCTACGTGCTCCAGATCGCGTCGGTCGCCGCCGTGGTGCACTCGCCCGGGATGGGCGGCTACTCGGCCAGCAAGGCCGGTGTGGAGGCGTACGCCAACTGCCTGCGCCCGGAGGTCAAGCACCTCGGCGTGGACGTGGGCGTGGGCTACTTCTCCTGGATCGACACCGACCTCGTGCGCGGGGCCGACAGCCGGCGCAGCTACCGCCTGCTGCGCTCCAAGCTAAAGGGGCCCCTCGCCACCACCTTCCCCGTGTCCGACGTTGGCGACGCCGTGGTCGAGGGCATCGAGAAGCGCTCCCGCTGGGTGCTGGTCCCGCGCTGGGCCGCCGCGATCCTCTGGCTGCGTCCGCTGATCTACCGGATCAACGAGATCCTGGGCGCCCGCTCGATGCCGGAGTTCGAGGCGATCGCCATCGATGAGCTCGGCGAGCTGGGCGACGGCGCCGGCCGGCCGGTGGGCCCGGGTGGAGAGGCGGCCACCGAGTCGCAGCGTCGCCGCGCCACCGCCTGAGCGGCTACCGCCGCGCGATATTCGCCGCGTTGGCGCTGCCCCAGCCGGCGAGTGCCGTGAAGGTGGCCGTCTTCCCGCCGCTCTGGCTGAGCAGGCTGGTGTCGAAGAAGCGGTACTTGGCCGCCGGCTGTACCAGCAGGAACTGCAGCATCTGGCGCACCCGCGGGTTCTTGAGCGCGATGTCGTAGCCCTGCTTGATGTACTTCGCGCGGTTGGACTCCGACTGCTTCTGCCTGCCGCTGCGGAGGTAGCCGAACTCGGTCAGGTAGATGTCCAGCTTGCCGCCGCTCGGCGTGGTGAGCTTGCCGCTGCTCGTGAGGCTGTCCAGCAGCTTGACCAGCTTGCTCAGCCCGCTGAGGGTCACGTTGTCCGCGCCCGGGAACTTGTAGCTCGGGGCGTGGGCGAAGTCGTACGGGTGATGCGCGTAGCCGTCGGCCTTGAGCCCGCCCGCCTTCGTGAGGTCGCGGATGAACTGGAGCGGGGGAGTGGCGACGCCCTTGCGGCTCGCGTAGGGAGCGGTCTCGCCGATCAGCACCTGGTCGGTCGGGTCGGCCGCCTTGATGATCGGGTAGGCGGCGAGGTAGAGCGACCTGTAGATCGAGGCCTGCGACTTGAGCGGCGCGATCCAGCCGATGTGGTTGGGCTCGTTCCAGACGCTCCAGCGCTGCACGAAGCCGCCGAGGTGTGCCACGGCCGCCGCCACGAACTCCTTGTAGAAGACCGCGTTCGGCTTAAACGGCCCGATCTTCTTGTCGCCGGTGGCCCACGCGGGGGCGGGTCCGGTGAGGCCCACCTCGAGGTTCACGCCGTTCGCCTGCGCGTCGTTGATGAGCGCGTCGTAGGAGCTGAAGTCGTACTTGACGTTGGCCGGCTTGGACTTGGCCTTGGCGGCCTTCGACCCGATCACCCCGGCCCAGCCGATGTTCACCCGCAGCCATGTGACGTGGAGCTGGCTGAGCAGCGGGAACGCCTTGGCGTGCTGGACCTTGGGGTACTCCTGGGTGACGAAGGTGGCGTCGTCCTGGAGCGCGAGCTCCATGCCCGTTGCGGCGCCGGCGGACTGGGCGCCGGTGCCGAGCGCGGCGGCTGCTGCGAGTGCGAACACGAGCGCGGTCCTGCGGAAACGGCGGATCATGAGGCTCCAGGGACGGGTCCGGGACGAGTCGGGCCGGAGTCTAGAGATACGAACCGAGGCTGTCGGCAGTTGGGTTCGAGCCGCGGAATTTGCGTGATCGCGGCCACGGCCGGGGAGGACGCGCCGCCTATGCTGGATGGGTGGCCCAGTCCGCCGAGCTGGTCGTGTCGGGCGCGCGCGAGCACAACCTCCGCGACGTCCACGTCCGCCTGCCGCGAAACGCCCTGGTGGTGATCACGGGCCTCTCGGGCTCGGGCAAGTCGAGCCTGGCGTTCGACACGATCTACGCCGAGGGCCAGCGCCGCTACGTCGAGTCGCTTTCCGCGTACGCGCGCCAGTTCCTGGGCCAGATGGACAAGCCGGACGTGGACTCGATCGAGGGCCTCTCGCCGGCGATCTCGATCGACCAGAAGACGACCTCCCGCAACCCGCGCTCGACGGTCGGCACGGTCACCGAGATCTACGACTACCTGCGCCTGCTCTGGGCGCGGATCGGCCATCCGCACTGCCCGAAATGCGACCGCCCGATCGCGGCCCAGTCCGCCGAGCAGATCGTGGACCAGGTGATGACGCGGCCCGAGGGCGCCAAGTTCATGGTGATGGCGCCGGTGATCCGCGGGCGCAAGGGCGAGTACGGCAAGCTCTTCGAGGAGCTGCGCGGCGAGGGCTACGCGCGCGTGAAGGTCGACGGCGAGCTGCGCCGGCTCGAGGACGACATCAAGCTCGACAAGAAGTACAAGCACGACATCTCGGTGGTGGTGGACCGCCTGATCATGCGGCCGGACCTGCGCAAGCGCCTGGCGGACTCGATCGAGACCGCGGTGGGCGTGGCCGAGGGCATGGTCGAGATCGAGGACGTCGACAGCGGCGAGGTGACCACCTACAGCGAGCGCTTCATGTGCCTCTACGACGGCACCTCGATGCCCGAGCTCGAGCCGCGGATGTTCTCGTTCAACTCGCCGCACGGGGCCTGCCCGCGCTGTACCGGGCTCGGCTCGCAGATGGAGATCGACCCGGACCTGATCGTCCCGGACCCCTCGCTGACGCTGAACGACGGCGCGATCCTGCCCTGGACCGCCACCTCGTCGAACTACTACGACCAGCTGACCACGGCGATCGCCGACCGCTACGAGGTGGACATGGACACCCCGTGGGAGGACCTGCCGGAGGAGACGCAGGACTGCTTCCTGTGGGGCACCGACGGCGACCGGATCTACATCTCCTACCGCAACCGCTACGGGCGCCGCCGCTCCTACACCACGGCCTTCGAGGGCATCGTGCCCAACCTCGAGCGGCGCTACAAGGAGACGGACTCCGAGTACATCCGCGAGAAGATCGAGGAGTACATGTCGGTGCGGCCGTGCCCGGAGTGCAACGGCGCCCGGCTGCGGCCCGAGTCGCTCCACGTGCGCGTGGGCGGGCTCGGCATCCACGAGGTCACGCGCATGTCCGCGCGGAGGGCGATCGGCTGGTTCGAGCAGCTCGAGATGAGCGACACCGAGCGCCAGATCGCGCGGATGATCATGCGCGAGATCGACGAGCGCCTGCGCTTCCTCGACAACGTCGGCGTGGGCTACCTCTCGCTCGACCGCGCCGCGGCCACGCTGTCCGGCGGCGAGGCGCAGCGGATCCGGCTGGCCACCCAGATCGGGTCCTCGCTCGTGGGCGTGCTCTACATCCTCGACGAGCCCTCGATCGGGCTGCACCAGCGCGACAACGCGCGGCTGATCGCCACGCTCGAGCGGCTGCGCGACCTCGGCAACACCGTGATCGTGGTCGAGCACGACGAGGGCACGATGAAGGCCGCCGATCACCTGGTGGACATGGGCCCGGGCGCCGGCGAGCACGGCGGGCGCGTGGTGGCCGAGGGCACGCCCGAGGAGGTCATGCGCAACCCGGAGTCGGCCACCGGCCAGTTCCTCTCGGGCGCGCGCGAGATCGAGGTGCCGGCGCGGCGGCGCCGCCCGGCGGGCTACATCGAGATCCAGGGCGCCACGCAGCACAACCTCCAGAAGGCCAGCGTGAAGGTGCCGCTCGGCGTGTTCTGTTGCGTGACCGGCGTGTCCGGATCGGGCAAGTCCACCCTCGTGAACGACGTGCTCTACAAGGCGGTCGCCAACCGGCTGCACAAGGCCAAGCTGCGCCCGGGCGCGCACCGCCGGATCACCGGGCTCGACCAGGTGGACAAGATCATCAACATCGACCAGTCGCCGATCGGGCGCACGCCGCGCTCCAACCCGGCCACCTACACGGGGCTCTTCGACCCGATCCGCGACCTCTTCTCGCGCACGCAGGAGGCGCGGGCGCGCGGCTACAAGCCGGGCCGCTTCTCGTTCAACGTCAAGGGCGGCCGCTGCGAGGTGTGCCGCGGCGACGGCCAGATCAAGATCGAGATGCACTTCCTGCCCGACGTGTACGTGCCGTGCGAGCAGTGCGGCGGCAAGCGCTACAACCGCGAGACGCTCGAGGTGCGCTTCAAGGGCAAGACGATCTCGGACGTGCTCCAGATGTCGGTGGAGGAGGCGCTCGACTTCTTCCAGCACATCCCCAAGATCAAGCGCCGGCTGCAGGCGCTGCACGACGTGGGCCTCGACTACATCCGGCTCGGGCAGCCCGCCACCACGCTCTCGGGCGGCGAGGCGCAGCGCGTGAAGCTGGCCACCGAGCTGTCGAAGGTGGCCACCGGGCGCACCCTCTACATCCTCGACGAGCCCACCACCGGATTGCACTTCGCCGACGTCCAGCGGCTGCTCGAGATGCTCGGGCGGCTGGTGGAGAGCGGCAACACGGTGGTGGTGATCGAGCACAACCTCGACGTGATCAAGACGGCCGACCGCATCATCGACCTCGGGCCCGAGGGCGGCGAGGAGGGTGGCCGGATCGTGGCGGAGGGCACGCCGGAGCAGGTGGCGGCCACGCCGGGCTCGCACACGGGCCGCTTCCTGTCCGGAATCGTGACGCCGAAGGTCACGAAGCGACGACAGCGCCTTGCCGCCGCGGCTTAGGCTCTACCTCCAGAAGCTTTGGTGGTACGAGCGCAACACTCGGCCCCTACGCCGCCTCCGCATCCATCGCCACATGGTCCGCTCGGAGGCGTTCATCCGGTTTCCCGTGCAGGGCAACGTGCTCGAGTCGCTCGACAGCGGCCGACTGCGGCTGGGGAAGGGGACGCTGCTCGAGCCGCAGTGCTGGATCACGATCGCCGACGGCGGCCGCGTGACCATCGGCGAGGGCTGCTTCCTCAACATGGGCGTGATGGTCGCCTGCCAGAACGAGGTCACGATCGGCGACCACACGATGTTCGCCAACGGCTGCTTCGTGAGCGACGCCTCGCACGCGTACGACCGCACCGACATCCCCGTCACCTGGCAGGGCTTCACCTCGAAGGGGCCCACGCGGATCGGCTCGAACTGCTGGTTCGGCGTGAACTGCGTGGTCAGCGACGGGATCACGATCGGCGACCACTGCGTGATCGGCTCCAACAGCGTGGTGACGAAGGACCTGCCGGACGGAGTGATCGCGGCGGGCGTGCCGGCGAAGGTGATCAGGGAGATCGAGTTCCGCGACGGCGACTGAACACCTGTCAATTCCGGCGGCTATATCGCCGCAATCGACAGGAGTTTGCCGCGGCGGCCGAAAACCCGGCCCCTTTACCGCTGCCGTAAGCGATTGACCACGGCCCCGCCGATGGTCACCGGATGCGACAGCGCGGTGGTAACGCGCCCCGCCAGCGAGGCCGGATCGTGCGCCACGCCCAGCTGGCGCAGGATCGTCGACTGGTCGAAGTACACGCGCTCGCCGACGATCCGGTCGCCGTCCGGGGGGAACAGGAAGAACGCGGTCATCCGGCACTCGAACGAGCGGCCCGTGGGCGGCAGCCCGCGCAGCGGCCCGAGGTGGGTGCCGCGGAGGATGAACTCCACGATCACCGCGCCGTCGGCGTGGTGGAAGGCCAGCGGCTCGTTGGTCTGGTCCGGGAACGCGGTGCGCGTCTCGTCGAAGTAGGCGCGCACCTCGGCTTCGCCGTCGTGCACGTCGCCCGTGGCGATCAGCTCGTAGCGCGGGTGGTCGAAGGTGTCGATCGTGGCGTCGAAGTCGTGGCGGTTCTCGGAGTCCATGTGCTCGCGCACCGTGGCCTCGCGCCGCTCTCTGAGTGCTGGGGTCTCGGGCATGCCGGGGAGTATCCGCCACGTGCGGCTCGCGGGGCGGCCCGAGGCTGTACCTTCCGGCGCCGGGGGAGTGTGGAGCCGCAGTTGACCGAGAGGCCGGGCTCGAGCACGCGGCGGGCGGCCGTGCGTGCCGCGGTCGCCGTTGCGCTGATCGCCGCAGCCGCGCTCGCGGCGTGGCTGATGTTCGTGGACGGCGGCGGGGGCTACACGATCCGCGCCCGCTTCGATAACGCCGGCCAGGTGGTGCGCGGCGGGCTGGTTGAGATCGCGGGTCAGAAGGTGGGCACGGTCAGGAAGCTCCGCCTGACCGACAACGGAGCGGCCGAGCTCGAGCTGTCGATCGACGACGCGTGGGCCCCGCTGCCGCGGGGCACCCAGGCGCAGATCCGCCAGTTCGGCCTCTCCGGGCCGGCCAGCCGCTACATCGACCTGCGCTATCCGGCCCGCCGCGACCGGGGCAAGATCCCCGACGGCGGTGTGATCGAGGCGACGGACACCACGTCGAACGTGGACCTCGACGAGGTCTTCTCGATCTTCGACAAGAACACGCGCGACTCCCTCCGCAAGGTGTACCGCGGCTCCGCCCGCCAGTACGCGGGGCAGGCCGAGAACGCCAACCAGGGCTTCCTCTACCTCGATCCCGCCCTCGTGTCGGCGAGCCGCCTGTTCCGGGAGCTGAACGGCTCCAACAGCCACCTCGAGCGCTTCGTGACCGAGACCGCCGGCCTCGTGGGCGACATAGCCGCGCGCCGCGGCCACCTCGCCTCGCTGGTCTCGAACCTCTCTGACACCACCGGCGCGCTCCAGCGCCCCCGCGGCCCCGCGGGCGGCGGCGCGCTGGCCGACGCGATCCATCAGCTCCCCGACTTCCTCCGCCAGGCCAACACCACCTACGTGAACCTGCGCTCCACGCTCGACGACCTCGACCCGCTGGTGAACGAGTTCAAGCCCGTCGCGCGCAAGCTCCAGCCCTATACGGCGGAGGTGCGTCGCCTGGTCCAGGATCTCGACCCGGCCGTGCGTGACCTCAGCGCGATCACCACGCGCCCGGGCCCCAACAACGACCTGATCGACCTGTCGTACGCCACGCTGCCGCTGCGCGACATCGCGATCGGGCCGGTCTTCCGCAATGGCAAGAAGCGCGACGGAGCGCTGCCCTCGGCCACCCAGGCGCTCGCCGACGCCACGCCGCGGCTGGCCTTCGCGCGGCCGTACTCCAACGACTTCACCGGCTGGCTCGACGACTTCTCCCACACCGGCAACGTGGATGCCGTCGGCGGCTTCAGCCGCGCCGGCTCGCACGTGTCGGCGTTCTCGTTCAAGAACGGCCTGATCCAGCCGCTCGCCCCGGCCCTGCGCGGCAACGAGATCATGAGCGTGGCCCACACCAACGAGCGCAACAAGTGCCCGGGCGCCGCGGAGCGCGACAGCTTCGGCGACGGCTCGACCCCGTGGAAGCCGTACCCCGACTTCAACTGCGACGCGAGTCAGGTGCCGCTCGGACCATGACGCGCAGGCTCGTGATCGCGCTCGCCGTCATCGCCGCCGTGGTGGGGCTGGCCGCCGCCTCCTCGAATCACGGCTCGGACGGGAGCCACCGCTACTGGGTGGAGCTCGACAACGCCTTCGGCATGGTCGAGGAGGGCGACGTGCGGGTGGCCGGCGCCAATGCCGGCAAGGTCAAGAGGATCGAGCTGGACCAGCGCAGCAAGCGGGCGCTGGTGCAAATCGAGATCACCGACAACCGCTTCGGGGCCCTGCGCGCCGACGCCGAGTGCGAGTCGCGGCCGCAGTCGCCGCTCGGCGAGTTCTTCCTCGACTGCCGGCCCGGGCACGATCCGCGCGAGCTGCCGGACGGCGCGCGGATCGACGTGCGGCACACGGCCTCCACGATCCCGCCGGACCTGATCACCAACATCATGCGCCGCCCGTTCCGGGAGCGCTTCCGCCTGATCCTCAACGAGCTCGGCGCCGGGCTGGCGGGCCGGCCCGTGGAGCTGAACTCGGCGATCCGGCGCGCCGTGCCGGCGCTGCGCCAGACGGCCAACCTGCTGGCGATCCTGGCCGATCACAACCAGACCATCAAGGCCCTGGTGCGGGACGCGGACCGGGTGGTGGGCCGCCTCGCCGACAACCGGCGGAACGTGGGCCTCTTCGTGGACGCGGCCGAGCGCACGGCCACGGCGTCGGCGGACCGCTCGGCCGACATCGCCACCAACTTCCGCACGCTCCCGGGCTTCCTCACCGAGCTCACGCCCACGATGGCCAAGCTCGAGGAGGTCGCGCGCGTTCAGCGGCCGGTGCTCCAGGGCCTGAGCGACAACGCGGGCCGGCTCACGCGCTTCTTCGACCTCTCCGCCGGCTTCTCCCAGGCCTCGCGGCCGGCCCTGCGCGCGTTCGGCGACGCGGCGCCGGTGGGACGCGAGGCGATGCTGGCCGCCAGGCCGCGGATCCGCGAGCTGCGCGACTACGCCGGGCCGAACGTGGACCTGGCCAAGAACCTGGCGATCGTGCTCGAGGACTTCGACAACCCCAAGCGCGCGGTCGAGCGCCACCCGCTGAGCCCCGGCGGCCGCGGCTTCTCTGGCACCGAGGCGCTGCTCCAGTACATCCTCACGCAGACGATCCAGACGAACGCGTTCGACCAGCTCGGCCACCTCTCGCGGGTGTCGCTGATCTCCAGCCACTGCGCGCCGCTCACCAGCGCCGCGGACTACAAGGCGCACGAGGCGGAGCTGAAGGACTGCCGCTCCTGGCTCGGTCCCAACCAGCCCGGTGTGACGACGCCGGACCCGACGGCGCTGCCCGGCCAGACCAGCGGCCCGCCGGCACAGGGCGCCGACAACCCGTCGGCCCGCAGCACCGGCCTCGCGCCCGACAAGGGCCCGGCACGGTCGGCCGGGGGCAGCGGCGGCGGAGGCGGCTCGACTCCGGCCCCGTCACCCGAGGTCCAGCGCCAGATCGACCGCATCCTCCAGACCCTCCAGCAGCAGGCTCAGAACCAAGCCGGACAGCAGCCCGACCCATCGGGACTCCTCGACTTCCTCCTCTCGCCGTGACCCGCCGCCCCGGCTCATCGATCGTCGGAAGCCCGACCCTGATCGGCGCGATCGCGGTGCTGGTCGTGGTGGTGTCGGTGGTGCTCGCGTACAACGCGAACAAGGGCCTGCCGTTCGTCCCGTCCCTCGACGTGAAGGTGCAGGCCACGAACGCGCTGTCGCTCGGCCGCGGCGGCGAGGTGCGCGAGGGCGGCACGCGCGTGGGCTTCGTGGAGCGGGTGCGCTCGGTCAAGCTCGCCGCCGGTGGGGTGGGGGCGGAGTTCGACCTCAAGCTCGACAAGTCGGTCGGGCACCTCCCGCCGGACACGCGGTTCACGATCCGCCCGCGCTCGCCGCTCGGGCTCAAGTACCTGGAGCTGAACCGCGGCAGGTCGGACGTGGCGGTGCACAACGGCCACGTGTTCCCGGCGTCGCAGACCACGCTGCCTGTCGAGATCGAGGACTTCGACCGCCTCTACGACCAGCGGACCAGGCAGGGGATCCGGCGCACCATCGCCGGGTTCGGCGACACGCTGGCCGGGCGCGGCCTGGCGATCAACGACACGGTCGGACAGCTGCCGCGCCTGTTCGGGCTGATCTACCCGGTCACGCGCAACCTGGCGGACCCGCGCACCAAGATCGGCCGCTTCTTCACGGAGCTGGCGGACGCCGCGCGGATCGTGGCGCCGATCGCGGAGATCCAATCGGACCTCTTCACCCGCGCGGGCCTCACGTTCGAGGCGCTCTCGCGCGACCCGGAGGCGCTCAAGCAGACGATCAGCAAGTCGCACCCGCTGTTCACGGCCGGCATCCGGTCGTTCCCCGTCCAGCGCCCGTTCCTCACCGAGAGCGCGCGGCTGGCGCGGCTGATGCAGCCGGTGGTGAACGAGCTGAAGCCCACGCTGGCGCTGATCAACCCCGCGCTGGAGCGCGGCATCCCGGTCACGCTGCGCTCGGTCGGCTTCTACCACGACCTGAAGCCCACGCTCGCCTCGCTGCGCGACCTCTCCACGCACCCGGCCAGCGGCATCGCCCTGCGCGCCCTCGGGGCCACGTCGAAGTCGCTCAAGCCGCAGCTCCAGTTCCTCGGCCCGTACCAGACGGTGTGCGACTACTGGGTCTACTGGTGGACGTTCCTGTCCGAGCACATCGCCGCCGAGTCCGGCCAGGGCTACACGCAGCGGACCGAGTCGAAGTCGGCCGCCCCGCAGACCAACAACCAGGCCTCGATGGGGGCGTTCGAGCCGGTCAACTACCAGGGCTACAACGACTCGATGGCCAGGCGGGGGTCGAACATGAGCCTCCACTCCACGCCGTACAACCACGCGATCACCACCGGGGGAGCGGCCGACTGCGAGGCGGGCCAGCGCGGCTGGCTGCGCCGCTGGACCCCGGTGCCCGAGCCGGAGTTCCTGATCCAGACGCGGGCGGACATCCCGGGCGTGCAGGGCCCGACGTACCACGGTCGCAAGCGCGTGCCCAAGGGCGAGACGTTCGCCCGCGAGCCGCAGGGAACGGGGCTGAACCACATCCCATGAGGCGGCCCGGAATCTCCCCGTTCAAGGTGGGCGTGGCGCTGATCGTGGTGACCGTGCTGGCCGTGTACTTCGCGTTCGCGCGCGAGGTGCCGTGGGCGCAGCACTACGAGATCAAGGCGATCTTCAACGAGTCGGTGAACGTGAAGGAGCGCCAGCCGGTGCGCATCGCGGGCGTGGACGTGGGCAAGGTCGTGGGCATCCGCCACCCCGAGCCCGGCAAGGCGCTGGTGGAGGTCACGATGCGGATCGACGACAGCGGGCGGCCGATCCACCGCGACGCCCAGGTCAAGATCCGCCCGCGGCTGTTCCTCGAGGGCAACTGGCAGCTCGAGCTGAGCCCCGGCACCGACGGCAGCCCCGAGCTGAAGGACGGCGGCACGATCCCGGTGGCGCAGACCTCCTCGCCCGTCCAGCTCGGACAGGTCTTCGCGATCCTCCAGAAGGACACGCGGGAGAACATCCGCTCGATCTTCCGCGAGTACGGCTCCGCGCTCGAGGGCCAGGGCGCCGACGGGTTCAACCGCTCGATCCCGTACTGGGAGCCGGCCTACCGCAACTCGGCGATCGTGCAGGACGCCACGCTCGGCATCCGCCCGCACGACCTGTCGAGCTACGTGAACACGTCCGGACGGGTGGCGCGCGGGCTCGACCGCAGCCCGGCGGCGCTTCGGTCGCTGATCACCGACTTCGACGTCGCCGCGGGCGCGTTCGCGCGCGAGAAGGCCAGCCTCGAGACGGCGATCGGCGAGCTGCCGCGCACGCTGCGGGCCGCCAAGCCGGCGCTGGCCGCGCTGAACGACGCCTTCCCGCCGGTGCGGCGGCTCATCACCGACCTGCGGCCCGCGGTGCGCGAGTCGGGCCGCACGATCGACGTGAGCTTCCCGTTCATCCGCCAGACGCGCGGGCTCGTGTCGGTGAACGAGCTGCGCGGGCTGGTGGCGGACCTGCGCCCGACCGTGCCCAACCTCGCTCGCCTGACCCGCGACACGACCCCGCTGTACGAGCGCCTGCGCGAGGCGGCCGGGTGCGAGAACAACGTGATCGACCCGTTCTCGAACGACACGGTCCCGGACCCGGTGTTCCCCGCCACCGGCAAGGTCTACGAGGAGGCGCCCAAGCCGCTCCCGTCGCTCTCCGGCGAGAGCCGCAGCGGCGACGCCAACGGCCAGTGGTTCCACGTGCTCGTGTCCGCCGGCGACTACACGGTGAACATCGGCGACGACCTGAACGGCAACCCGCAGTTCGCCCAGGCGTACTTCCCGATCCTCGGCTCGCAGCCCAAGACGCCGAAGGCGCGCCCGCCGCTGCGGCCCAACGTGCCGTGCGAGACCCAGCAGCCGCCCGACCTGCGCTCCTCGGCCGGCCCCGGCGACCCGGTGGTGGCCAGGGGCCTGCCGAACACGCCCAAGGCGCGGCTCGAGAACCAGAGGGCGCTCGCCCGCGCCGTTGGGTTCATGCGCAAGGACCTGCGCCGCCAGGGTCTCGACAAGCAGTTCCGCGTGAGCCCGAAGGAGGTCGGCGGCACGCGATGATGCACACGCTCCGCAAGAACTTCCTGGCCCTGCTGCCGCTGCTGGGGCTGGCCGCGATCGCGCTCGCTGTGGCCGGTTACGTGCTGGCCAACCAGCGGCTGCGGTTCCCGTTCGAGGAGAAGCCGATCACGATGAACGTGGAGCTGCCGACCGCGCAGGCGGTCACGCCGGGGCAGGGCCAGTTCGTGCGCGTGGCCGGTGTGAAGATCGGCTCGATCGGCCACGTGGGCCTCGAGAACGGGCACGCGCTGGTCAAGCTCGAGATCGACCGCAAGTACAAGGGCCTGATCCGCTCGGACGCCACCGCGCTGCTGCGGCCCAAGACCGGGCTCAAGGACATGTTCCTCGAGGTGGACCCCGGCAACGGGAGGCCTCTCGGCGAGGGCGACACGATCCCGCTCGGCAACTCGGTCCAGGACGTGAACTTCGACGAGATCCTCGCCTCGCTCGACCGCGACACGCGCGAGTACCTGCTGCTGCTGATCCACGGCGCGGGCAAGGGGCTCCAGGGCCGGGGCCGGGACCTGCGCGAGGTGTTCCGGCTGTTCGAGCCCACGCACCGGGATCTCGCGCGCCTCAACTCCTCGATCGCCACGCGCAAGGTCAACCTGCGCCACCTCGTCAACGCGCTCCAGCGGCTCAGCTCGGAGCTGGCCGGGCGCGAGGGCCGGCTGGCGCAGCTGGTCAGCTCGGCGGCCAGGGTCTTCCGCGCCTACGCCTCGGAGGACCGCAACATCTCCGCGGCGGTGCACGAGCTGCCCACCGCGCTCCAGCAGACCACGCGCACGGTGGGCGAGGTGGAGCGCCTTGCGCGGGTCCTCGGGCCGGCGGCCGACAACCTGCGGCCGGCGGTGCGCGGCCTCGCCCGGGCGCAGCGGGCCCTGCGGCCGCTGTCGGTGGAGGGCGAGCCGCTGCTGCGCCGGCGCATCCGTCCGTTCGTGCGCGCCGCGCGGCCCACGGTGCAGTACCTGCGCCCGGCCGCGCGCGACCTGCGCAAGTCCACCCCCAACCTCACGCGCTCGTTCGTGGTCTTCAACCGCTTCTTCAACATGCTCGCCTACAACAAGGACGGGCGCCAGGGGCCGACCGACCCGAACCGCGACGAGGGCTACCTCTTCTACCTCGGCTGGCTGCCGCACAACTCGGCCACCACGTTTGCCACCTCCGACGCGCACGGCCCGTTCCGGCCCTCGCTCGTGGCGGCCAACTGCCAGACGCTGCGCACGCTCGCCAGCGACCGGCCCGAGTCCGAGTTCGCGCTCAACCTCACGCCGATCCTCACGAACCCGACCCTCTGCGGCGAGTGATCAAGCACGCTCCAAGCCCTCCCCGGTTGATCGCGATGGCGGCGTTCGCGCTGTCGTGCCTGGGGATCCTGCTGTTCCTCTGGCTCCAGTTCGGCGGCACGCTGCCGCTCAAGCCGAAGGCGTACCAGATCCAGATCGGGTTCCGCGAGGCCACCGGGCTGCAGAAGAACCTCGACGTGCGCGCGTCGGGGATCACCATCGGGAAGGTGCGCGACGTGCGCGTGGACCACGCCACGGGCCGCACCGTGGCCACGCTGGCGATCGACCGGGAGTTCGCGCCGCTGCCGAGCGACATGCACGCGATCCTCCGCATCAAGACGCTGCTGGGCGAGACGTTCGTGGAGCTGAGCCCGGGCACGAGCACGGCGCCCAAGATCTTCGACGGCGGCCGGCTCAGGGACGGCCAGGTGGCGGGCACGGTGGAGCTGGACGAGGTCTTCCAGACCTATGACCCCACCACGCGCAAGGCGATCCAGATGTGGCAGCAGGAGCTTGGCCGCGGCATCCAGGGGAGGGGGGAGAGCCTGAACAACGCGGTCGGCCAGCTGCCCGAGTTCGCCTCGAGCGCCTCCGACCTCCTCAGCGTGCTCTATCGCCAGGAGGGCGCGGTGCGCGGGCTGTTCCGCGACACCGGCGCGGTCTACCAGGCGCTCACCCAGGACGAGAACAAGCTCTCGAGCCTGATCACGAACTCGCATGCGCTGTTCTCCCAGACCTCGTCCGAGCGCGAGTCGCTGGCCGAGGCGTTCCACATCTTCCCGACGTTCCTGGACGAGTCCAAGCTCACGCTCCAGCGGCTCGAGGGCTTCTCGCGCAACACCGAGCCGCTCGTGCGCGACCTCCAGCCGGTCGCTCGGGAGCTGCGTCCCACGCTCGTGTCGCTCCGCTCGCTGGCGCCGAGCCTGCGGACCTACTTCAACGGCTTCGACCGCCAGATCACGGTGTCCAAGCGGTCATTGCCGGCGCTCAAGAGCATCCTCGACGGCACCCAGCCGCTGTTCGGCGCGCTCGGCCCGTTCCTGACCGAGTTCAACCCGATCTTCCAGTGGCTCGAGCTCAACCAGCACCTGGTGGCGGACTTCCTCGGCAACGGTGCCGGCGGCACCAAGGACACGGTGGCCGGCGTCGGGCCCAACGAGACCGGCCACTACCTGCGCCAGATCGGGCCGACGGGCGCCGAGTCGCTCGGCATCCACCAGCGCCGGCTCTCGACCAACCGCGGCAACTCCTACTTCCCGCCGATCATCCCCGGGCCGGACTCGGCGCACTTCAAGATCTTCCCGAACTGGGACTGCCTGCCGGCGAGCAACTTCACCGACCCGTCGGCCACGGTGGAGCGCCAGGGCGAGCAGCCCACGCACCCCGCCTGCTTCGTGCGCCCGACCCTCGCCTACCCAGGCAAGCAGGGCCGGTTCCTACACGTGAACCCCGCGGATTACCGGTAAGGGGGGCGAGGTTTCGGCCGGCTGCCCTGATCCTCGAAGAGCAGTCGAAGCGGTGATGTATGTTGTGATGTATATGGCGAAGGAGGAGCCCGCGGTGCGGACGCAGATCTATCTGACCGCTGAGCAGCGGAAGCGACTCGACGCGCGCGCCAAGCGCGAGGGGAAGTCGATGGCGCAGCTCATCCGCGACGCCGTGGACAAGTTCATCGCCGCGGACGACGTCGATTACGTCATGCGGAAGACGTTCGGCATGGCGCCCGACTTCGAGGTTCCCCCGCGGTCGGAATGGGATCGTGAGCTCTGACCTTCTGCTCGACACCGGCGTGTTCATCGACCACGTCCGCGGGGCGCGGCTGATCGAGCCGCGCGGTCGGCGCGTCTGGTACTCGACGATCACGCGAGCGGAGCTCTTCGCCGGCCGCAACGCGCCGGAGCAAGGGCTCCAAGAGATGCTGGAGCCCTACGACGAGCTGTCGGTGGGCCGGCAGGCCGCCGAGTCCGGCGGTCTCCTTCGCCGCCTGTTCGGGCTGTCGCTGCCCGACGCGATCATCGCCGCCACGGCCGTGATTCACGACCTCGAGCTCGTCAGCCGGGACCGTCAGTTCGAACGGATTCCGGGCCTGCGGCTCCGCGAGTCGCTCTAGCCCGTAACGCTCACGACCACCGTGCGGCTGCGCGGGCGGTCGTCGAAGTCGATCAGCACGACCTGCTGCCAGGTGCCGGTGCGCAGCTCGCCCGCCACGACCGGGATCGTCTCGCTCGGCCCCACGATCGCCGCCCGCATGTGGGCGTGCGAGTTCGTGTCGTGGTTCAGGCGGTTGTGCTCGTAGTCGCCCTCGCGCGGGATCAGGCGGTCGAGCAGCTCGCGCAGGTCGTTCACCCCGCCGGGCTCGTGCTCCATGGTGGTGACGGCGGCGGTGGCCCCGGGCACGAACACGGACACCACGCCGTGCTCCACACCGGACTGGCGCACCACGGCGGCCACGCCCTCGGTGAGGTCCACGACATGTCCGTGGCCCTCGGTGTCGAAGCGCAGCTCGCCGGTGTGGATGCTCAGCTCGGCTCGTGCTCCGTGAGCAGCGAGCGCAGCCGCTCGGCCTCGTCGGGCGCCATCGTGTAGCCGTGCTCGGGCTCCGGGTAGCGCCGCTCGCGCACTTCGGCCGCGTACGCCTCGACGCCCTTGACCATCGCATCGCGCACGTCGGCGTAGCGCTTGACGAAGCGCGCCGCGTGCCCGTCGTAGATCCCGAGCAGGTCGTGGAAAACGAGCACCTGGCCGTCGGTGGCCGGTCCGGCGCCGATCCCGATCACGGGTATCTCGAGCCGCGGCATGATCGCCGCCGTCAGCTCGCTCGGCACCGCCTCGAACACGATCGAGAAGCAGCCGGCGTCCTGGAGGGCGAGGGCGTCCTCGACCACCTCCATCGCGCGGTCGGCCGTGCGGCCCTGCGACCTGTAGCCGCCGAGCGCGGTTGCCGTCTGCGGTGTCAGTCCCACGTGGCCCATCACGGGGATGCCGGAGTCGACGATCGCGGCGGCCCGCTCGACGCTCGATCCGCCGCGCTCGAGCTTCACCGCGTCGCAGCCGGCCTCCTTCACGAACCGCTGGGCCGTGCCGATCGCCTGCTCGTTGGAGCGCTCGTACGACCCGAACGGCAGGTCCCCGACGAGCATCGGCGAGGTGAGCCCGCGGCGGGCGGCGGAGGACAGCATCAGCATCTCGTCGACCGACACGGGCACGGTGCTCGGGTAGCCCAGCACGGTCATGGCGCCCGAGTCGCCCACGAGCACGATGTCGACGCCGGCGGCCTCGGCCACCTGCGCGCTCGGGTAGTCGTACGCCGTGACCATCACGATCGGCTCCCCGAGCGCCTTCTTCTCGGCCAGCTTGGAGAGCGTCATCGGCTTGCCCTTGGCGGGCGGGGCGTGCGATGCCTGCGGACGGGCGCTCATGACAGCAGCTCCGCCACGGCGTCGTCGACGGTGACGATCGAGTTGTCGGCGCTCACGTGCACCACCTTCGGTTCGTAGGTCTCGAGGTCGCGCGCGTCGTAGGACGCGTAGGAGATGACGATCACGGTGTCGCCGGTGTGGACCAGGCGGGCGGCCGCGCCGTTCACCTTGATCTCGCCCGAGCCGCGCCGGCCGGCGATCGTGTAGGTCTCGAAGCGGGCGCCGTTGTCCACGTCGACCACGTGCACCTGCTCGTGCTCGCGGATGTCGGCGGCGTCGAGGAGGTCGGCGTCGACGGTGATCGAGCCGACGTAGTGGAGGTCGCTGCCCGTGATGCGACAGCGGTGGATCTTGGACTTGAGCATCGTCCGGTTCATTGGTCTCCCAGGATGGCGTTGTCGATCAACCGCGCCCGTCCCACGTGCGCGGCTACCGCAAGCAGCGTCCGGCCGTTCACCCTGTCTGTGGGCGAAAGGTCGTCCGCGGAGCGGAGCTCCAGGTACTCGGGCTCGATCCCGCGCGCCTCGAGCTCCCTGCTCGCTGCGCCCAGCACCGTCTGCGCATCCCTGCGCCCGGCGGCCACCTCGCGGCTTGCCGCCTCCAGCGCACGGCTCAGACCGAGCGCCCTCTCCCTCTCCTCATCGTTCAGATATGCGTTGCGCGAGCTCATGGCGAGGCCGTCTGGGTGGCGCACCGTCGGCACCACCGCGATCCGCACGGGCATGTCCAGGTCGCGCGCCAGCCGCTGGATCACGAGTGCCTGCTGGGCGTCCTTCTGCCCGAAGTAGGCGACGTCCGGCTGGGCCATGTTGAAGAGCTTCGTGACCACGGTCGTGACTCCGTCGAAGTGCTCGTGCCCGCGTCGATCGGGATGCCCGTCCAGGACCTCCGTCAAACCGGCCACGCGCACGCTGGTGGCGAAGCCGGGCGGGTAGACCTCGGCGACCGGCGGGGCGAAGAGGAGGTCGACGCCGAGGTCGCGCGCCATCGCCGCGTCGCGGTCCTCGTCGCGGGGGTAGCTGCCGAGGTCCTCGTTGGGGCCGAACTGCGCCGGGTTCACGAACAGCGAGACGACGGTCACGTCGTTCTCGGCTCGCGCGTGGCGGATCAGCTCGAGGTGGCCGTCGTGGAACGCGCCCATGGTGGGCACGAGGCCGATGGGGCGTCCGGCGCGGCGCGGCCCCGCGAGCTCCGCGCGCAGGTCGGCGACCGTGCGGACGGTCTTCATGCTGCCCTCCCGGCGAGCTCTTCGGTGCGCTCGACGAGGGCGTCGAAGAGCGGCCCGAGCTCCGGGCGCTGCTGCGCGACCGCTGCGCGCTGGGCGGCGACGGTGGCGCGGTCGCCGCGGGCGATCGGGCCGGTGAGCGCGCGCTCGGGGCCGATGGCTATCCAGTTCTCGACAGTCGTGCGCACCAGCGGGCCGAGCAGGCGGCGGGCATCGAAGCCCTGGATGCCCGCGGCGGCGGCGAGCTGCTCGGCCTCCGCCTGCAGCGTGATCAGGAAGTTGGACGAGATCGAGGCGGCGGCGTGGTAGGCGGCGCGCTGGCTGTCCTCGACGGCGAACGGCGTCATGCCGAGGTCGGTGGCGATGCGCTCGGCGGCGGCCAGCGCTTGCGGTGTGGAGCCCGCGACGGCACAGCCGCATCCGTCGAGGCGGGCCCCCTCTCCGGTCACGGTCTGAAGCGGATGGAGGCCGAACCGGTCGGCGCCGCCGGCGGGCTCGAGCGCGGCGAGCGGGGTGGCGCCGCTCGTGTGGCCGACGAGCGGGGCGGCTCCTCGGACCGCCTCGGCGGCGCGCGCGATCTCGGCGTCGGGGACGCAGAGGAGGATCACGTCACCGCTCGGGACCTCGCCGCGGCCGGCAGGCTCGTCCACCCGGTAGCCGGCGGAGCGCAGCGCTGCGGTGATCGCGCGACCCATGCGGCCGCGGCCCAC
>JAXDJC010000298.1:0-2652 GCA_034663685.1 Thermoleophilaceae bacterium | reverse complement strand
AAATCTTCGAGCGGTGCGTCGAAATCCGGAGCCATCCAGACGCCTTTGCCCGTGCCCGGTTTCCGCTTCGCTGGCTTAATGGCCATGATCCGGACGACGGGGCGGTTTTCCTTCGTGACCACGATAGTTTCCCCGAGCATCGCTTTTTGTACCATTTCGGAGAAGTGGGCCTTCACGTCGGCGAGCTTATGTTCCATGGTCATATTATATGACCAGATTGGAGGAGATGCAATTAGGTCAGGCAACGGCCACCGTCTTTGGCTTGCCGGAGAGGCCAAGGGCGGTGCGCAGTTCCTCGTCGAGTTGCTGTGCGGTCTCCGGGTGCTCCTTCAGGAACAGACGGGAATTCTCGCGCCCCTGCCCGAGTCTTTCTCCGTGATAGCTAAACCAGGAGCCTGATTTTTCGACGAGGTTTTTCATGACGCCCATATCGAGCAGGTCGCCTTCGCGGGACACGCCTTCGCCATAGAGGATGTCGAACTCCGCTTCGCGGAAGGGGGAGGCGACCTTATTTTTGACAACTTTTACTTTGGTGCGATTGCCGATGATGGTTTCGCCGTCTTTGAGGGCTCCGATCCGGCGGATGTCGGCGCGGACGGAGGAGTAGAACTTGAGGGCGCGTCCGCCGGTGGTGGTTTCCGGGCTGCCGAACATGACACCGATCTTTTCACGTATCTGGTTGATAAAGATCATGCAGGTGTTGGTCTTGGAGACGGTGCCGGTGAGTTTGCGAAGCGCCTGGGACATGAGCCGGGCGTGCAGGCCCACGTGGCTGTCTCCCATTTCGCCGTCGAGTTCGGCCTTTGGGACCAGCGCCGCAACGGAATCGACCACAACGACATCGACGGCCCCGCAGGTAACAAGCGCACCGGTGATTTCGAGTGCCTGCTCGCCGGTGTCCGGCTGGGAGACCAGGAGATTGTCGACGTCGACGCCGAGTTTGCGGGCGTAGATGGGATCGAGGGCGTGCTCCGCATCGACGAAAGCGGCCGTTCCGCCATTTTTTTGGGCCTGAGCGATGACCTGCAGGGCGATGGTAGTTTTGCCGGAAGATTCCGGTCCGTAGATTTCGATGACGCGACCGCGGGGGAAGCCGCCGACCCCGAGGGCGGCATCAAGGGAGAGGCAACCTGTTGAGATTACCGAAACGGGGACGACGTTATCTGCTCCGAGGCGCAGCACGGTGCCTCTGCCGAATTGCTTGTCCATTGCCACGAGGGCGAGATCGATTGCTTTGCGCTTCTCTGTTTCCGTCATGAGATCCTCTCTGGACTAAGGTGCGGACGGAGAGGAAAATTCTCATAAAAGACGGATTGAAAATCCGAACCCATTTCCCTGACCCTGTACTGCGCCCCGACTGAGGAATAGCACGCAGGCCGTTCAGAAATGACCTTTCAAGGCGCCGAACTTCCTGATAACAAACGGGAAATTCGGCGCCCGATCAGCGTGATCCTAATCTTCGTCCTGGCGAAGTTTGGCTAGCACGCCCAGATCCTCAAGGGTCGTCGTGTCGCCTTTGATTTCGCCGCCGGCCGCAAGCTCCCGGAGCAGGCGGCGCATGATCTTGCCGCTTCGGGTTTTCGGGAGGGAGTCGGTGAACCGGATATCGTCTGGTTTGGCGAGAGATCCGATCTCTTTGCCGACCCAGGTGCGAAGTTCGGCCTTCAATTCTTCGGTCGCCTCGTTCCCTTCCTGCAAAGTCACAAAGGCGACGATACCCTGACCCTTAATCTCATCGGGGCGACCGACGACGGCCGCTTCGGCCACCAGTGTGTGCGCCACAAGCGCCGACTCCACTTCCATCGTACTGAGGCGGTGACCGGAAACGTTGATGACATCATCGACGCGGCCCATGACCCAGATGTAGCCATCTTCGTCCTGCCGTGCGCCATCACCGGTGAAGTACGAGCCGGGGTTTTGCGACCAGTACTGTTGCTGAAAGCGCTCGTTGTCTCCGTAGATGGTGCGCAGCATGGCGGGCCAGGGTTTGCGAATCACGAGATAGCCGCCGGAGCCGGCGGGCACCGGTTCGCCCTCCTTTGTAACTACTTCCACCTTGATGCCGGGCAGTGGCTTAGTGCAGGAGCCGGGCTTAGTGGGGGTCGCGCCGGGGATGGGGCTGATCATGATGGCGCCGGTCTCGGTCTGCCACCACGTGTCCACGATAGGGCAGCGGTCGTGCCCGATGATGCTGCGGTACCACATCCAGGCTTCAGGGTTAATGGGCTCGCCTACGCTTCCGAGCAGCCGGAGACTCTTGAGGGAATGCTTTGCGGGCCAGCGTTCGCCCATCCGCATGAGTGCCCGGATGGCCGTAGGCGCGGTGTAGAACACGGTTACCTTGTGGCGATCAATCATCTCCCAAAAGCGGTCAGGCTGGGGATGCGTGGGACCGCCTTCATAGAGGAGGACGGTCGCTCCGTTTTGCAGTGGCCCATAGACGACATAGCTGTGCCCGGTGACCCAGCCGATATCGGCCGTGCAGAAATAGATGTCCTCATCGCGCAGGTCGAACACCCATTTGGTGGTGATGTAGGTGGACACAGCGTAACCGCCGGTTGTGTGGAGAATGCCTTTGGGCTTGCCCGTGGTGCCGGAGGTATACAGAAGGTAGAGAGGGTGTTCGGAGTCGAGCGATTCGGCGGGGCACTC
>JAXDJC010000210.1:0-8747 GCA_034663685.1 Thermoleophilaceae bacterium | reverse complement strand
GAGCGGCGCTACGACCTCGACCGCGCGGCAGAGCTGCGCCACGCGCGGCTGCCCGAGCTCGAGCGCCGGCTGCACGCCGAGGAGGAGCGCCTCGAGGCGAAGCAGGGCGAGACGCGGCTGCTGCGCGAGGAGGTGACCGACGACGAGATCGCCGAGGTGGTGGCTCGCTGGACGGGCATCCCGGTGGCGCGGCTGATGGAGGGCGAGCGCGACAAGCTCCTGCGGCTCGACGAGGTGCTGCACGAGCGCGTGATCGGCCAGGACGAGGCGGTTCAGCTGGTGGCCGATGCGGTCATCCGCGCGCGGTCGGGAATCAAGGACCCGCGGCGCCCGATCGGCTCGTTCATCTTCCTCGGCCCGACGGGGGTGGGCAAGACCGAGCTGGCACGGGCGCTGGCCGCGTCGCTGTTCGACTCCGAGGACAACATGGTCAGGCTCGACATGTCCGAGTACCAGGAGCGCCACACCGTCAGCCGGCTGATGGGCGCTCCGCCCGGCTACGTGGGCTTCGAGGAGGGCGGGCAGCTCACCGAGGCGGTGCGGCGCAAGCCCTACTCCGTGGTGCTCTTCGACGAGATCGAGAAGGCGCACCCGGACGTGTTCAACGCGCTGCTCCAGATCCTCGACGACGGCCGGCTGACCGATTCGCAGGGCCGCACGGTGAACTTCCGCAACACGGTGGTGATCATGACCTCCAACATCGGCTCGCTCCACCTGCTCGACGTGGCCGGCGAGGCCGGCGAGATCCCGGACGGCATCCGCGAGCGGGTGATGGGCGACCTGCGCGGGCACTTCCGGCCGGAGTTCCTGAACCGAGTCGACGACATCGTGCTGTTCAAGCCGCTGACCATCGGGGAGACCGAGCGGATCGTGGACCTGCTGCTCGACGACGTCCGCCGGCGCCTCTCCGACCGCCGCCTCGGGCTCGAGCTGACGGAGGAGGCGCGCGTGCTGATCGCGCGCGCAGGCTACGACCCGGTCTACGGGGCGCGGCCGCTGCGGCGCTTCATCCAGCGCGAGGTGGAGACCCGCATCGGCCGGGCGCTGCTCTCGGGCGAGATACGGGACGGGGCCACGATCGCGCTGGACGTGGAGGACGGGCAGCTGACCGTGACATGGCGCGGGCCCGAGCAGCCGACGGAGACCGAGGCTCCCGACCCGGAGCCGGTCGGGGCCGCTGCGTGAGCGGCCCGTCCGGCGCGGGCCGGATCGAGGAGACCCCCGACAGCCACGGCGCCTTTCCGCGCCTGACCCCGGACCAGGTGGCCGAGCTCGAGCGACACGGCGAGCGGCGGTCGACCGAGCGGGGCGAGCTGCTCTTCCGCGAGGGCGACGAGCACTACGACTTCTTCGTGGTGCTCGACGGGCTGGTGGCGGTCGTGGCGGGCTGCGGCGAGGAGGATCGCCTGATCGCGGCGCATGGCCCGCGGCGCTTCCTCGGCGAGCTGAGCCTGCTCACGGGCCAGCCGGCGTTCTTCACGGCCGTGGTGCGGGAGCCGGGCGAGGTGCTGGTGGTGCCGGTCGGGCGGATCCGCGAGCTGGTCACGCGCGACCAGGAGCTGGGCGATCTGATCCTCCGCGCCTATCTGATGCGCCGCGAGCTGCTGATCGGGCTCGAGGCCGGCTTCCGGATCATCGGGTCCTGCTACTCGCCCGACACGATCCGCCTGCGTGAGCTGGCGGCTCGCAACCGGATGCCGCACCGCTGGATCGACCTGGAGGAGGACGAGGCCGCCGAGGCCCTGCTGCGCGAGATCGGCGTGCGGCCCGAGGAGACGCCCGTGGTCATCTGGCACGGTGAGGTGCTCCGCAATCCAAGCAACGCCGAGCTGGCGAAGGTGCTCGGGCTCCGGGTGGAGTCCGCGCCCGGCGCGGTCAAGGACCTCGTGGTGATCGGCGCGGGACCGGCCGGGCTCGCGGCCGCCGTGTACGGGGCGTCGGAGGGGCTGTCGACGGTCGTGATCGACGGCGTCGCCACCGGCGGACAGGCGGCCACCTCGTCGCGCATCGAGAACTACCTTGGCTTCCCCGCGGGGCTCTCGGGCGGCGAGCTGGCGGAGCGGGCCACGCTCCAGGCGCGCAAGTTCGGCGCCGGCATCGGCGTGCCGCAGCAGGCCGTCGGGCTCAGCCACGCCGGCGACCGGTTCGAGATCGCGCTCGACGACGGCGGCCAGCTCCACGCGCGCGCGATCGTGATCGCCACAGGCGCGCGCTACCGCAAGCTGCCCGCCGCGCGCCTCGAGGAGTTCGAGGGCACGAGCGTCTACTACGCGGCCACCCACATGGAGGCGCGCCTGTGCGGCGGCGATCCCGTGGCGGTCGTAGGGGGCGGCAACTCGGCCGGCCAGGCGACCCTTTTCCTCGCCCGCTACGCGCGCAGCGTCCGGCTGCTGATCCGCCACGGCGACCTGCACCGTGACATGTCGCGCTACCTCGCCGATCGGATCGAGCGCAACCCGGACGTGGAGGTGATCACGGGCACGGAGGTGCGCGGGCTGGTGGGTGATCGCGTGCTGGAGCAGCTCGAGGTGGAGGACCTCACGACCGGCGAGCGGCGGACGCTCGACGCGCGCGCCCTGTTCGTGTTCATCGGCGCGGACCCGCACACCGGCTGGCTCGGGGACGAGGTGGCCCTCGACGATCGCGGATTCGTCCTGACCGGCGGGAACGGCCGGTTGCTCGAGACAAGCTGCCCCGGGGCGTTCGCCGTCGGCGATGTGAGGAGCGGGTCGATCAAGCGGGTCGCGTCAGCCGTCGGCGAGGGCTCGATGTCCGTCCGGATGGTGCACGAGCACCTCGAGCAGCGCCACGGCCGCCCGCAGCCGGGTCAGGCCGCGGTGTCGTCACGCCCGAAGCGGCGCGTCGGCGCGACGCCGCCCGCTGACGGCGCGCCGTCCGAGGCCGGGGCGCCCTCAGCCGCCGAAGCGCCGTTGCCGTCGGCCGTCGAGGCGCCGCGCAGCAGCTCCGCCGCCTCGTCGGCAAGCGCGTCGTCGACCACCACCTGGTAGCGCTCGGCGCGCATCGCCGGCATCGAGGCGAAGTCGCGCCGGCCGCCGGTCATCGCGTGCATGACGAAGCCGAGGATCCCGCCGAAGATCGCGCCCATCACGAACAGGTCGACGATCAGCCACCCCGCCGGCACCACGGCGTCGGCCCAGTTGAACGCCACGACCAGCCAGCCGAACAGGCTTCCGACGAGCGCGCCCTGCGCAGCGCCGAGCAGCGCGGCCCGGCCGTTGTCGAGGCGTCCCGTGACCTGCTCCACGAGCTCGAGTCCCTGGCCCACGATCGCCGTGCGCTCGACCGGGAAGCCCTGGTCGGAGAGTTGGTCGATGGCCCGCTCGGCGTCGCGGTATTCGGTGAAGGTCGCCACTGCGTGCCGGCCGCTCACCGGGGTGCCCGCGCTCGCGGCATCGCTGTACCTGGGGGTCTGCGTGGTCATCTCGATCGCCTCCTGGCTGGTTGCCCGTGCCCAGGACGTAGGACCCCGGCGGCGCGTTTCAAGATCCGGGACCGGGGGTTAGCCGCCGGTCACGTCCCGGCGCAGGAACGAGAGGAACGCGATGCCCAGGCACGGGATCACGTAGAGCGCGCAGACCCACGCGGCGCGCACCACGGGGGCGTAGTCCACCGGCGTGCGCAGGAACCCCTGCCAGGCGTTGAACTGCGTGGGCAGGAGGTACGGGTGGAGCGCTCCGAGCCCGGGGATGATCGTGACGAGCTGGAGCAGCAGGCTGATCATCAGCGCGCCCACGACCGCGGCCGCCGAGTTGTGCGTGACGGTGGACAGCAGCAGGGCGATCGACGCGACCGCGATCAGCGGCAGCAGGTAGACGGCGAGGCTGGCGGCGATCAGCGCGAGGGCGCGGCCGGAGCTGACCGTGGTGCCCGACAGCGTGACCAGCGGATGGAAGCCTGACTTGATCACGCCGGCGCCGGTCGCCGTGACCCCCATGGCGATCAGCGCGACGAGGGCGTAGGTGAACGCGGCGAGCGTCTTGGCCACGAAGATCCGCCCGCGGCCGACGGAGCGTGTGAGGATCGTCTTCAGCGTGCCGTTGTGGTCCTCGGCGGCCACGATGTCGCCCGACACGAGCGCGGTGATCAGCGGGAAGAGCCAGTACGAGCCGAAGATGAGTATGACCGGCGGGATCGCGAGGCCCGACTGGCGCACGTAGCGCCCGAACGCGATGTCCTCGGGCTGGCCGCTCTGGACCGCGAGCGCGATCACGAAGATGATCGGCACGATCATCGCGGCGAAGAGCCCCAGGTAGGTGCGCTTCTGCGCGATCAGCTTGCGCAGCTCCCAGCCGTAGACGGTGCGCAGCGCGATGCTCACGCCGGACCGGCGGCCGCCGCCGCCGCTGCATGCTCGGGCTGGTCCTCGGTGAGGCGGAAGAACAGGTCCTCGAGCGTGGCGGCGTGCGGGGCCAGGGCGCGGATGCCGAGGCCGGCCTCCACGAGGGCGATCGACAGCTCCGCGGCGGCGTCCTCGGTCCCCTCGAAGCGCAGCTCCAGTGGATCCTCCAGCACCGCGCCGATGCCGCGCTGGGCGCGGCATACCTCGGCGGCGCGCTTGTCGTCGGTGGTCCGCAGCCGCCACGACGCTCCCGCGGTGTGCTTGAGGTCCGCCAGCGCGCCCTCGAAGACCATGCGCCCCGACCGCACGATCGCCACGCGGTTGCACAGCTCCTCGACCTCGGTCAACAGGTGGCTGGAGAGCAGCACGGTGGTGCCCGACAGCGACAGCCGCGCCACCAGCGCGCGCATGTCGCGCATGCCGGCCGGGTCGAGGCCCGTGGCCGGCTCGTCGAGCAGCAGCAGCTTGGGGTCGCGCAGGAGCGACGCGGCCACGCCCAGGCGCTGGCGCATGCCGTGTGAGTAGCCGCCCACGCGATCGGTCTGGCGGTCGGCCAGCTCGACCAGGTCCAGCACGCCGTCGATCCGCGTGGCGGCGTCGCCGCCGTCGAGCGCCGCGAGCATCTCGAGGTTCTTGCGCCCGCTGAGGTAGGGGTAGAAGCGCGGCGCCTCCACGAACCCGGCCACGCCCTCGAGCGCGCGGACCCCGTCCTCGAGCGGGTCGCGCCCGAAGAGGCGCACGTCGCCCGCCGTGGGCCGGATCAGCCCGAGCAGGATGCGGAGCACCGTGGTCTTGCCCGCGCCGTTCGGGCCGAGGTATCCGTACACGTCGCCGGGCTGGACCGTCAGGTCCACGTCATCGACGGCCACGACGCTGTCGTAGCGCTTGACCAGCCCGCGCGCCTCGACCGGCGGGGCCGAGTCCGCCACCTACAGCCCTCTGGCTGCCGCCTCGGCGGCCGCCGGCGGGACGGAGCCGACGATCGTGTACTGCACGCCGGCCCGCTGGAAGCGCACCATCGTGCCCAGCGCGGTGGCCAGCTCCTGGCCGCTGACGTTGCCGATCGAGACCTGCGGCAGCGAGAGCTGCGAGTGCTCGCCGTCGCCCTGCTTGGCCGGCGCCTTCTTGCCGGCGGCCTGCTCGAACACCACGATCCCGCCGAGCCCGGCGCCGTAGGTCACCAGCGCGCCCTTGGTGCCGTCGCGCGTGATCAGGCGCACGTCCTTGCGCGGGAGCCCGACGAGGGTGTCCGGCGCGCTCAGCGTGAACGGAAGCTGGGCGGCGACCGCCTTCGGACCGGTTACCGCCGCCGCCTCGCCCCTGTGCCGGGCGCCGTGGTTGGGGTGGCCGGCCGCGCCGCCCCCGGGGGTGCCCACCTTGACGATCTTGGCTCCGGCCGGAGGCGTGGCCGACAGGTCGCCGTTGCTCACGGGGCCGAACTGGATGTCGGTGGCGGTCAGCTCGAGAACCGGGGACGGGTTGCCCGCGGCGTACACGCCGAGGCGGAGCGGGGCTCCGTTGGCGGCATCGAAGGACAGCCGTCCGGCGCCGATCAACCCACCGTCGTGGGCGGGAGCGACCTTCACCGTGTAGGCCTCGCGGCCCGCCACGTTGTCCGGCGTGGCGCCGGAGAGGTCGACCTTGGTGCCCAGGCGCTTCAGGAAGCGCTCGATGGCCGCCAGAGTCGGGGGCGCATGGGCGTCCTTCGTCTGCTTGCCCGCCGGCTCGGCCGGGAGCTTGAGCTCGTACGCGGTGTTGGAGGTCGCGTCGTACAGCGTGACGGTCTTGCCGTCGCTCACGATCTGCGCGTCGCCGCGGTCGCTCTGCAGCTCGAGCCGCAGCCGTCCGTCGTTCGCGGCCCAGAGCCGGCCGCTTGCGCCCGCGATGAGCGGGCCGGCGGCCCGGCCCACGCTGGAGCTGTCGATCAGCTTGTTGGTGAACTCGATGCGCGCGGTCACGCCCTCGGGCCTCGCGGCACTCGCGGCGTCGTGGATGGCGTTGGCCAGCGGCTTGTCGGGCGGCTTGGGGCCGCTGCCGCCGATCACGCCGGCGGCGAGCGCGGTCCCGCCCGCCAGCACGGCGCAGATGCCGGCGACGAGAGCGATGAGTCGGACGGTGGAGAGACGGCGCAGCTGGCTCATTGAACGGACCTCGTGGAGGGGACGTCCTCAACGGTACGCATCGACCCTGATGAGTCTCTGACGATGTCAGCGGCCGGAAGGTCGAGGGTGAACGCCGCACCCGCCACCCGCACGTCGCCGCCGTGAGCCAGCGCCGTGGCCCGGACGATGGCCAGCCCCAGGCCGGAGCCGGGCCGGGCCGACGCGCCGCCGCCGCGCCAGAAGCGCTCGAACGCCACCGCTGCATCGGCCTGGCTGAGCCCGGGGCCCGCGTCGGCGACGCTCAGCAGGGCGCGGTCGCCGGCGCGCTCCACGGACACGACCACCGGGGGGCGGCCGTGCACGCGGGCGTTGGCGAGCAGGTTGCCGAGTGCGCGGCGCAGAGCGGCCTCGTCGCCCCTGACCGTCACGTCCCCGATTGTGCCCGCCTCGATCCCCCCGTCCGCCGCGGCCACCGCCTCGCGCGCGAGGCTGCCCAGGTCGACCGTGGCCTCCAGGGACGCAGGGCCGGCCTGGCGCTCGAGGGCGAGCAGGTCGTCCACGAGTCGGGCGAGCCGCTCGGCATCCGCGCGCAGGTCCGCGACGGTCTCGGGGTCCGCGCCGTGGCGGGCCAGGTACTCGACGTTCCCGCGCAGCGCGGTGACAGGGTTGCGCAGCTCGTGGGAAGCGTCGGCCAGGAAGCGCCGCTCGGCCTCACGGGCGCCGTCCAGCGCGGCGAGCATGGCGTTGAGGGTGTCGGTGAGCTCGCCCACCTCCCCGCCGGCGCCGGCCGGCAGGCGCTGCGCGGCGTCGCCACTCGAGCCGATGCCCCGGGCGGCGAGTGACAACCGCCGCAGCGGAGCCAGGCCGCGGCGCGTGAGCGCCGCCGCGATCAGGGCGCCGAGCGCGACCGCGGCCAGCGCGCAGTACACCACGAGGTGGCGCACGCGGCTCGCGGTCCGTTCGATCTCGCCCGTCGTGGAGGCCACGATCACCGCGCCGCCGCCGGCGCGGCCCGCGCCGGCCGGCAGTGGCGCGACGAAGACGCGCAGCGGAGCGCCGGAGAGCTCGGCGTGACCGAAGCCGGTCCGCCCGTCCCTGATCGCGCGGGCGGCGAGCGAATCGACCGGGACCAGCCGCCCTCCCAGCGCCGAGGAGCGCGCGACGATCCGCTGCCGTGAGTCCAGGACCTCCACGAGCAGGTCCTGGCCGCCGTAGGGCGCATCGAGCGCCCCTGGAGCCGTGAGCAGCGCCGGTGCGGAGGCGCTCAGCCGCGCGATCTCGCTCGCGCGGCCGCGCAGCCCGCGGTCCTGCGAGGCGCGCAGCTCGTGGGAGACGATCAGCGGCGCGGCGGCGGTCAGCGCAGCCACCGCAAGCAGCACGCCCGCCGCGGCGGCCACCGCCACGCGCAGGCGCAGCGAGTCGCGGATCATGGCTCGAGCACGAATCCCACGCCGCGCACCGTCCGGATGAGTGCCGGCTCGCCGAGCTTGCGGCGGAGATTGGTGATGTACCGGTCCACCACGTTGTCGACCGCCGCGGCGCCCCAGATCTCCTCGATCGCGTGCTCGCGCGTGACCACCGTGCCCGGGTGGCGCAGCATCAGCTCCAGCAGCGCGGTCTCGCGCTCGGTCAGCTCGACCGTCCGCCCGTCGCGCACCGCGCGACGCGCGATCGGATCGAGGCGCAGCACACCGGCCGCCAGGACCGTGCCGGCGGGACGGCCGCGGCGGCCGATGGCGGTGAGCCGCGCCAGCAGCTCCTCCGCCGCGAAGGGCTTGAGGAGGTAGTCGTCGGCGCCGGCCTCGAGGCCCGCCACGCGGTCGGCCACGGCGTCGCGCGCGGTCAGCAGCAGGATCGGAGCCGAGATGCCGGACGCGCGCAGGCGCCGGCACACGGCGAGCCCGTCCATGTCCGGCATCGCCACGTCGAGCACCACCGAATCGGGCGCATGGCGCTCCGCGGCCGCCAGCGCGGCGCCCCCGTCGGGCACAGCCTGAACTTCGTAGCCCTCGGCGCGCAGCGTCCGCGCGAGCATCCGCAGGACCGCTGGGTCGTCGTCGACAACCAGGATCCGCTGCGCCATGCGCTCCAGACTAGGGTCAGCCGGCGTCGGCCTTCTCGCGCGCCTTCTCCCGGTGCTCCTCCGCGCCGGCCGGCTCGGCGAAGCGGCTTCTCAGCGCGGCGATGATCTCGTGGTCGTCGCCGGTAAGGGTCGTGCCGTCGGCGAGCCTCACGGCCGGGATCTCGCGGGTGCCGAGCTCCCGCTCCAGCTCGTCCCGGTCCTC
>JAXDJC010000113.1:0-5946 GCA_034663685.1 Thermoleophilaceae bacterium | reverse complement strand
CCGCCCACCGGTGCCTGCGCGGCCACGGTCACGAGCTCGCCGTCGGGCGAGTAGCGCAGCGCGTTGTCGAGCAGGATCCGGATCACGCGGGCAACGCTTCCGGGATCGGCGGTGGCCCAGCAGCGGGCGTCGTCGTCATCGTGGAGCAGCTCGATCCGCTCGGCCCCCACGCGGATCTCGAACTCCGCCACCACCGCGCGGCACAGCTCGTTCAGCTCGACCGGCTCGCTCCGCAGCTCCACCTCGGCGTCGAGCCGCGTGAGGTCGAGCAGGTCGGACGCCAGGCGGTTCAGCCGCTGCGCCTGATCCTGCGCGCGCCCTGCCTGGAGGACTGCGTCCGGCAGGTCGGGTGGGTGGGTCCGCAGGTCCTCCTCGAGCAGCTCGAGCATCCCCTGGAGCGAGGCCAGCGGGGTGCGCATCTCGTGCGACGCCGTGGCCACGAAGTTGCGCCGGGCGTCCTCCTGGTGGCGGAGCCGGTTCTGCATCCGCGCGAACGCCCGGCCGAGGTCGCCGACCTCGTCGGACGATCCGTCGGCGGGCACGTCCGCCCCGAGTCCGTGGTCGGCCACCTCGAGCGCGGCGCCCCGGAGGCGGCGGAGGCGGCGGAGGAGGGTGCCGGACAGGCCGATGCCCAGGAGGAGCGCGATGCCGAAACCCGCCAGGGCGGCCTCGGTGAAGGCGACGCGCACGTCACGCGCCGCAGCGCCCACGTCGTCGAGCGGCTTGACGAGCGCGATCACCGCGCCGCGTCCGCCGACCTTGATCGGGACGGAGACCCGCGCCACGTCCGCCGACTGCCCGCCCACGACCACGCGGGAGTGCGGCCGCGCGTCGTCGCGCGTCTCCGGGACCGGGCCGAACGGGCCGTGACCGGTGTCCACGAGCTTCCGGCCCTTGTCGTCGAAGACCGCCACCCGCGCACCGGTCCGCCGCTCGAGGGCCCGGGCCTGGGCGAGGAGCCGCGGGCCGCGCGCGTATAGGGCGTAATCCGACAGCTCGCTGAACGAGGTCCGCGACGCCCGCGCCGTGTCCTTCAGGGAGGTGACCTCCTCGTGTTGCAGCCTGCGCTGGAGCGGGGGGAGGAGCGTGGCCGCGGCGACGGCCAGCGTGACGGCGCTCGTGAGCACGAGCGCGGCCAGCAGGCGCCCCCGGAGCCCGCGCAAGGCTCAGCTTCCGTTCATCCTGTAGCCGGCGCCGCGCACCGTGACGATGCGCCGCGGCGCGGTCGCGTCCTCCTCGATCTTCTCGCGCAGGTGGTGGATGTGCACGTCGATCCCGCGCGGGTCGCGGTAGGCGCTGTCGCCCCAGATCGACCGCAGCAGCTCCTGCCGGTCGAACAGCCGGCCGGGGCGCTCCATCAGGCACTGGAGCAGCTCGTACTCGGAGAACGTGAGCTCGAGCGGCCGGCCGTCCACCTTCGCCTCGCGCCGCGCCCTGTCGAGCTCGAGCCCGTCGACCCGCAGGAGCTCGCCGCCGAACTTGTGCCCGCCGGCGCGGCGCAGCACCGCGTTGATCCGGCTGCGCAGCTCGGAGAGGCCGAACGGCTTGGTCACGTAGTCATCGGCGCCGGCCTCGAGGCCGAGCACCGCGTCCGCCTCGCTGTCGCGCGCGGTGAGCATGATGATCGGCACCACGTTACGGCGCTCGCGCAGCGTGCGGCACACGTCGTAGCCGTCGAGCCCGGGGCCGAGGGCCACGTCGAGCAGCACCATGTCGAAGCGCTCGCGCGCCGTCTGGTCGAGCGCCGCGCGTCCGTCGGCCACGTCCACGACCCGGTGACCCTCGCGCGCGAACGAGCCCCTGAGGGTCTCTCGCAGCGGGGCCTCGTCGTCCACGACCAATATGAACAGCGGTTCTTGTGACACGGTGCTCGTGTCGATCCTCGCCCCGCCCCGTCAAGCGCCCGTAAAGACTCTCATCCCCGTCTCAGATTGGCGAAGAAGCGCCAGACGGCCCAGGACGCCGACAGGCCGGAGCTGGGGGGCGTGCGCGTGGCCGCCCCCCCGGGATACTCGTGCGGGCCGCCGTCGATACGCACGTGTGCCACGCGCGCGCCGGGCAGGCACCTGACCCAGTCGCGCCGCTCGATCTTCGGGGCCAGCTGCCGGACGATCGGCTTGTCCACGCACTCGTCGCGCTCCACCCACCCGCGCACGAAGGGCGCCACGTTCTCGTACGGGGCCGACCCGTCCGCGGTCCCGTGGATCTCGAGCACGGACAGGGGGCGCGACGACTGGCACGCGGGCAGGCGCGCATAGCCCCCGGCGACCGGGGCTATGGCCGCGATGCGCTTGCTCAGGACGCACCCGATGCGCGCCGCCATCCCGCCGCCGTTCGAGACCCCGGTGACGTAGAACCGCGCCTTGTCCACGCAGCGAGTCGTCTGGATGTGGCGGATGAGGTCGGCGAGGAACTGCTCGTCCTTGGGGCGATCCGGGTCGTTGAAGTAGTTCCAGAACGGGTGCGGCGCGACCGCGCTCGGATAGACCACCATGAAGCCGGACCGGTCGGCCACCGCTGACAGGCCGGAGTCGCGCTCCATCAGCTCCCCGCTGCGCCCGGCTCCGTGCAGGGCGATCACCACCGGCAGCCGGGCGCCGGTCTTGGCGCCGGCCGGCACGTGCACCAGCGCGGAGCGCCGCAGCCCGCTGCTGAGCACCCTGACCTGCGCGCTGCCGGACCCCGCGCCGCGCGCGCAGGGACTCGCGGCCGACGCTTCAGCGGCCGCCGGGCCGAGCGCCGCCGCCGCGGCGGCGCACGCCGCGAGCGCTGTAGGTCGAACGCGCAACCGTCAGTGCAGGAGCGACCGCGTCACGTGCCGGGACGGGCCGACCGCGCCCTGCACGTGAAGGGTGTGGGAGAAGATGATCGTCTGCACGGGTGGGGAGTTGGCCACGAGGATGAGGCCGAGTGCCACCGTAGCGATCCGCAGTGACCGGCTCCGGCCGAGCGCCGCGAACGGCAGCGCCCACACGATGTACCAGGGCATCGGCTGCACCTGTGCGGCGGCCAGCGCCAGCGCGGCCCAGCCGGCCGTCTCGATCCAGTGCGCCCCGCGCCAGGTGCGGATGAGCAGGATCACGATGGCCGCCACGAGCACCACCGCCACGACCGCGCGCGAGGTCGCGTCGATCCCGAAGCCGAAGATCAGCCCGAGCTCGCTGGGGATGCTGTAGGCGCCCACGACCTGGGACGCCTGGTCGGTCAGGCCCGGATAGCGCGTGCCGAACGTGGCGGCCGCCGTGGCCGCCAGCAGCCCGGCGGTGGCCACCGCCGCGGCGATCGCCACGGGACGCCTGCGCGCGCCGAGCAGCACGAACGGCACGAACACACCGGCCACGACCTTGATGAAGACGGCCGTGGTGGCGGCCGCCCCGCCGAGCGCGCTGCGGCCCTTCAGGACCAGAAGCGCCCCGCCGAGCACCGGCAGCAGCATGAAGAAGTCGTTGTGGAAGCCCCCGAGCCCGTACACGAGCAGCAGCGGGTTGAACGCCACGAACGCGAGCGCCGGGACCGGCGGCCGATCCAGCGCCCGAGCGCACTTCCACACCAGCATGAGGCAGCCCAGGCTGGCCAGCGTCGTCAGGCCCTTGATCGCCCAGTAGCCCTTGACGATGCCGAGCGGCACGAGCCCGTAGCTGCCGGCCGTGAACAGCGGGCCGTACGGGGTGGGGAGGTGGTGCCACGTGGCCATCCGGTAGGCCGCGTCCTGCTTGGCCTCGATCGGCATGTGCGTGACGGGGTTGAGGTGGTGCAGCACGCCCAGCCGCGCGTAGCCGAGGTAGTTGAAGATGTCCGTGAGCGGGAAGGGCGGGGCCAGCAGGAAGACGACGTGCAGCAGCACGATGGCGCTCACGACCACCGGTGCCGAGAGCCGGGCGGCCAGCGCCGCGACCAGCACGTAGACGGCGAGCATCGCGCCCACGACGGTGGCGAAGAGCTCGAACAACGCCCAGCTCTGCTGTGGCACAGACACGCCGAGCTGGTGCCACGGGCCGGCGAGCCAGACCGGGAACCCGGCGCGGCTCGGCGGCGAGAGGTACGACTGCTTGGCCGAGACGATGATCACGGCGATCACCGAGCCCGCCACCGTCCCCGCCACGCCGAGGTTCGCGATCACCTTCGCCAGGACGCCCCACGGAAGGGACGAGCGGCGCCGGCCGGCGCCGGCCGTCCCGGCGGTGCCGGCGGGCGCGAACGCCCAGCGCCGGGACGCCGCGTAGCCCATCAGCGCGACAGCCGTGAGCGCGACCAGCTGCGCCGACAGCCGGTGCATCCCCACGACCTCGACCAGCCCCACGAGCAGCACCAGGTTGACCGCCAGCGCCGCCACCTGGATCCCCGCGTAGCGGGCGAGCATCGACGCCGAGAACCGGCCGCTGCGGAACGTCCAGACGCGGTTGAGGGTGTAGCCGTTCACGGCGCCGGCCGCGAACGAGCCGGCCGCCGCGACCGGATAGGCCACGCCCAGGTGCACGCCGAGCGCGTAGAGCGACCAGCTCAGCGCAGTGTTCGACAGGCCGACGACGGCGAAGCGAGCAAGCTCGCCCACGCGGCCTGCGGGCAGCAGCCCCGAGGCCGTGGCTGTGATCGTCCCTACGACGCGCACTCGTCCATCGACGCTACGCGGGGTTCTGTTAAGCCGGGTTGGCATCGAGTTGGGCGAGCGCGGCCAAGCGTAACCGGCGGGCAACCACGGCCTAACCCCAGCCAATCCGCGGGGCGCGAGCATCCTCGTTATGAACGCGATGGCACAGCTGGCTCCCGCGCCGGAGCTGTTCGAGGCCCCGGCCCTGCCGGGGCTGACGGTGATCCTGCCCTCCCACAACGAGGAGGAGAACGTGGCCGCCGCCGTGTCCGCGGCCCGCTCCGCGGCGCGCCGCTACGCCCTTCGCCACGAGATCGTGATCGTGGACGACGGCAGCACCGACGGCACCGGCGCGATGGCGGCGATGCTGGCGCGCGCGGCGCCCGGCGTGCGGGTGGTGACCCATGAGCGCAACCGCGGCTACGGCGCGGCCGTCCGCTCCGGGATCGCGGCGGCCACGATGCCCTGGATCCTGCTCACCGACGGCGACCTGCAGTTCGACCTGCTCGAGCTCGAGGCGTTCGTGCCACACGCGGCGCGCGCGGACCTCGTGGTGGGCAGGCGCGTGGTGCGCGCCGATCCACCCGGCAGGCGGCTCGCCGCCGGCGTGTGGAACGCACTCGTCAGGCGGGCCTTCCACCTTCCCGTGCACGACGTCGATTGCGCGTTCAAGCTGATGCGGAGCGACTTCGTCCAGGGCCTCGAGCTGACCGCGGACGGCGCGATGGTGAGCACCGAGCTGCTGGCCAGGAGTCTGCGCGGCGGCGCGACGATCGTGGAGCTCGACGTGGGGCATCGCCCCCGCCCGGCCGGGGAGCAGAGCGGCACGAGCCCGCGCGTGGTCGCGCGGGCGCTGCGTGAGCTGTTCGCACTCGCTCCCGCCCTCAGGTCCGCCGGGGTGTAGTGGAGGCGGCCACCGCCCCGCCGCCGGCGGTCCCGGTGCCCGCCTGGCTGCGCTCGCCGCTGGTCCCTCTCGCCGGGATCGTGTTCGGCGCCGCGCTCCTGCGGCTATGGGCGCTCAACGCCGCCAACCCGAACCCGTACTACGACGCCTCCGTCCTCAGCATGGGGGGCTCGCTCCACAACTTCGTCTACGGGGCGATCGAGCCCGGCGGGACGGCGGCGATCGACAAGCCGCCGGTGGGCCTCTGGCTCTCGGTGCTGAGCGTCAAGCTGCTCGGGTTCAGCCCGCGGGCGGTGATCCTCCCTCAGGCGCTCGCCTCGGCTGCGGCGGTACCGCTGCTCTATTCGATCGTCAGGCGCGGGTTCGGGCGCGGGGCCGGGCTGGCCGCGGCGGCCGCGCTCGCCGTGCTCCCGATCGCGGTGGTGACCGCTCGCAGCGACACGATGGATGCGCT
>JAXDJC010000054.1:0-4341 GCA_034663685.1 Thermoleophilaceae bacterium | reverse complement strand
GCTCCACGCGGCGGACGGTACCGGAGGCGGGTGCCGCCGCGTTACGGGTGTGTGACTAGGCTTCCGCAGGTGCTTCGGGGGTGGGGAGTCGCTGTGCTGCTGGTGCTCGGGCTGCTGCTCGCGCCCGCTTCGGCGGGCGCGAAGGCCAGGCCGCCCGTGCGCGGCACCGCCGAGAGCGGCAGCCAGCGCACGATCCTCAAGTCGAACCTCAAGGTCATGACCGTGGCAAGGCGCGCGGGCTACGCGCGCGTGTTCGCGAGCTTCCGCACCTACGGGCGCAAGGCTCCGGAGCAGGTGATCTCGCAGCTCGTGGAGGTGCGGCTGAAGAAGGGCGAGCACCGCCGCCTCACCCTGCGGCTCAACCGGATCGGCCGCGGCATCGTCAAGGGCTGCGCCGGCGGGCGGATCATCGTCCATGCCGCGGGAATCACGCGCCGCGCGGGCGCGCCCGTCGGCCGGGCGTCGCGGGTGTTCATCAAGCTGCGCCGCGACGCGGTTTCGTGCAAGAGCTCCAACGGGGGTGGCGGGGGTGGCGGCGGCTCCGGAGGCGGGGGCTCCGGCGGCGGCGGCAACGGCGGCGGCGCCAACACCAACCGCGATCCGGTCGCGTTCACCCCGGCCAACCCGGACCGCTGCGACTGGATCGACGAAGCCGACTGCATGCTTCCGTTCCCGAACAACCACTTCACCACCGCCGACCCGACGACGGACACCAAGCGGCGCGTGAACTTCGACACGCTGTCGATGCCGCGCAACGCGGCGCAGAAGCCGGTCGACCCGATGCCGTTCAACCGCAACGACGGCTTCAGCCCGGGACAGGAGATCCTGACCAAGGTGCCGGGGCTCGACACCAAGGCCGCGTTCGCGCAGACCAAGCCGGTGCCGATCGACGACATGGGGCAGGCGTTCCGGCCCTCGCAGCCGGTCGTGCTGATCGACGCCGCCACGCACGAGCGCCAGCTCATCTGGACCGAGCTCGACGTGAACCCGCCGGACCCCGCCAAGGTGGCGTTCATCATCCGCCCGGGGGCGAACCTCAAGGAGGGCCACCGCTACGTGGTGGCCATGCGCAACCTCAAGGGCGCCGACGGCAAGGTCCTCCCCGCCAACCTCGCGTTCCGCATCTACCGCGACGGGATCCCCACGACCGACGCCTCGGTTGAGGCCCGCCGCAAGGACTTCGAGGGCATGTTCGGCACGCTGGCGGAGGCGGGCATCGCGCGCGACGACCTCTACCGCGTGTGGGATTTCACCGTGGCGAGCGAGCGCAATTTGTCCGAGCGGATGCTGTCGATCCGCGACGACGCGTTCGCCCAGCTCGGCGACAAGAACCTCGCCGACATGAAGATCCAGGGCCAGTCGCCCAAGTGGCAGATCAAGAAGGTCGAGAACTACACGGTCGCCCAGAACTCCAACCTGATGAAGAAGATCACCGGCGTGGTGACGGTGCCGTGCTACCTCGACGCGCCGGGCTGCCCGTCGGGCTCGCGCTTCGCGTTCGACCCGACCAAGACGAACGGCCCGCCGACCGCGATCCCCGGCAACACCACCGAGGCCGGCTTCAGCTGCATCGTGCCACGCAAGGCCGCCACCGCGCCCGCGCGCGTGTCGCTATACGGGCACGGGCTGCTGGGCAGCAAGAACGAGGTCGGGCAGGGCCAGCTGCAGAACTTCGCGCAGGAGCACGACATCATCTTCTGCGCGAGCGACTGGATCGGCATGTCGTGCGCCGACCTGCCGGACGTGCCCAACAGCGCCGGGTCCTTCCAGAGCATCGTCGGCGTCTACTTCAACCAGATCGCCAACGGGACGATCCCCGCGCCGCCCAACTGCGACTACCCGAGCGTCGTCTCGATCCTCGAGGACATGGGCAACTTCCCGCAGCTGGCCGACCGCGTCCAGCAGGGGATGCTCAACTTCCTCTACGTCGGGCGGGCGATGATCCACCCGAACGGGTTCAACACCGATCCGGAGTTCAAGGTCGGGCCCGGCGGCAGCGGCGCGATCGACACCTCGAGCGGCCGCCTCTACTACGACGGCAACAGCCAGGGCGGGATCATCGGCGGGGCGCTGGCGTCGATCTTCGTGGACGGCGACCGCGCCACGCTCGGGGTGACCGGGATGAACTACTCGACGCTGCTCCAGCGCAGCACCGACTGGGGCACCGGGCAGACGCCCAAGCCGGAGGCCAACCTGCCCGAGTACTCGTACTTCATGTACACGGCCTACCCGGACTTCCTCCAGCGCCAGCTGCTGCTCTCGATGATCCAGATGCAGTGGGACCGCGCGGAGGCCAACGGCTACGCGCTCCACATGACCACGGACCACTACCCCAACACCCCGCCGCACGAGGTGATCCTGCACGGAGGGATCGGCGACCACCAGGTGGCTCAGATCACCGCCGAGACCGAGGCGCGGACGATCGGAGCCTCGGCGCACTTCCCGTACGCGGAGCCCGGGCGCGACCTCGACCAGGGCAACCCGATCTACGGCGTGCCGCCGATCACCAGCTATCCGTTCCACGGGTCGGCGATCGTGGAATGGGACATCGGGCCGCCGCGGATGATCAACGGGAAGAACTCCAACGGCGACATCCCGTTCGGGACCCCGCCGCCGCCGAACGAGAACCGGCCGCAGTCGCGCAACTACCAGGACCCGCACGAGTACCCGCGCAAGCAGCCCGCCGCGCGCGCTCAGAAGTCGGTTTTCTTCAGCATCGGCGGCCTGGTGATCGACCCGTGCCCGGGCGTTCCCTGCCTGGCCGACCCGACGCTCTAGCCGCGGCGCGAGCCGCCTACGCGGGGCCGCGCGCGTCGCGCACGATCCGCCGCATCCCCTTGAGCCAGCGCTCGGGGTCCGCGCCCTTGAGCGCCATGAACTGGGCCACCTCCTCGTGGGGCAGGATGAGGAAGCGCTCGTCGCGGATGCCCTCGGCCACGGATGCGGCCACGTCCTCCGGCTCGAGGAACCCGCCGGCCGCGAGGGCGGCCGCGCCGGCCGGCTCCTCCATGGCCACGTCGAGCATCGGCGTGCGAACGCCCTGCGGGCAGATGCAGGAGACCCTGATGCCGGCGTCGCCGTAGTTGATGTGCAGCCACTCGGCTAGCGAGACCGCGGCGCTCTTGGTCACGCTGTATGCGAGCGCGGAGACCTGGGTGAGGAGGCCCGCCGCGGAGGCCGTGTTCAGGAGGTAGCCCTCGCCGCGCTCGACCATCGACGGGAGCAGCGCGCGCGAGGCCCAGACGTGAGCCATCACGTTGACCCGCCAGGTGGCGTCCCACTCGTCGGCCGTCCCAACCTCGGGCCCTCCCCCCGGGCCGGGCACGCCGGCGTTCGACACGAAGATGTCGATCGGGCCGTTCGCCTCGGTGGCCCGCTCGACCAGGCCGCGCACGCTCTCCTCGCGGCCGGCGTCGAACTGCACCGCAAGGCCGCCCACCGCGCCGGCCGCCTCCCTGGCCCCGGCCTCGTCGAAGTCGGCCACCGTGACCGCGCGGGCGCCCTCCTCGGCGAAGCGCGCCACCAGCGCGCTGCCGATGCCGCCGGCGCCGCCGGTCACGACTATGTGACGTCCCTCCAGCTCCACAGCCGGCCGGACTCTAACCTCGGCGGCGATGGCGGCACCTGCTCCAGACGTCCTCGTGCTCGGCGGGGGCGGGATCCTCGGCGAGGCGTGGATGAATGCCGTGCTCGCGGGGATGGAGGAATCGGCGTTCGACGCGCGGGAGAGCGGCGGGTTCATCGGCACCTCGGCGGGCTCGATCGTGGCCGCCGCGCTGGCGGCCGGACTGCGCCCCGCGGAGCGGCTCGGGCGCCTGCCGGAGCAGCCGCCGCTCGAGGACTCGGGGGCGGACGACCCCTCCGCGGCGCGGCGCGTGCTCAGCGCGGCGGCCGGCCTGGGCAGCGCGGCCGCGGCCCCGATCGCCTCGCTCGCGCTCAGCTCCAGCGCGCCCGGCGGCGCGCTCCTGCGCAGGGCCGCTCTCGGGCGGGTGCCGCGCGGGCGGATGTCACTGTCACAGCTCGGGCGCGAGCTCGAGCGGTTGGGTGCGGACTGGGACGGGAGGCTGCGCGTGACCGCGGTCGAGCTCGAGACGGGCAGGCGCGTGATGTTCGGCGCGCCGGGCACGCCCGAGCTGCCGGTGGCCGCGGCCGTGATGGCCTCGTGCGCGATCCCGGGTGTGTTCCAGCCGATCCGCTACGGCGGGCGCAACTATGTGGACGGCGGGGCGTGGAGCCCGACGAACATGGACACCGCCGAGGTGGGCTCGGGCGACCGCGTGCTCTGCCTCAACCCCACCGGCTCACTGCGGCCCAGCCTCGGCTCTCCGGCCGGAGCGCTGG
>JAXDJC010000047.1:0-31217 GCA_034663685.1 Thermoleophilaceae bacterium | reverse complement strand
GTCGGTGCCGGCCTCGCCGGCGGAGAGGCCGGCCGGGTCGCCCGCGTCGACGAGGCTGGAGCCCGGCCGCAGGTGGAAGTCGCCCTCGGTCGCGTCCACGAAGTCGGGCGCCGCTGCGATCTGATGGTCCTGGACCAGCGCGCCGATGCCGTTTGCGGAGACATCCGTGACGCGGGCCGGGTCGTACCCCGAGTAGCTGGTCGCCAGGTTCACGTGGGCTCCCGAGACGGCCTGCCGGTAGAGGGCGGTCTTGTATCCGCGCACGATCGAGTTGGACAGCGTCAGCGAGGCGGAGTCCGCGCCTCCACCCGTCGCCTGGGCGCCGTAGTCGCCCCCGCCCCCGCCGATCACGGTCGACTGCCGGACCTCGACCGACGGCGAGTTGCCCGGGCAGCCCTTGGCGACGACGCCGTTGGTGTCGGCCACGACCAGGGAGTCCTCGACGATCGTGTGGCCGCAGTAGGCGAGGATGCCGTCGGTGCCGTTCGTGACCAGGCGGCGGACCGTGCTCGTGTACGCACTGCTGCCGCCGATCCTCAGGCCGGTGGGCGCGTCCACGCGCGCGTCGGAGATCTCGACGGGTCCGAGGTTCGCCCCCGCGGCGATGCCGATCGCGCCGGCGGAGTGGCGCGCGTGGACCTGCGCGTCGCGCAGCGTGCCGCCGTCGGTGATGTCGATCGCCGTGATGAGCGTGCTCTCGTCGGCCACGTTCACGGTCACGTGCTCGGCGGTCACGCCGCCGTAGAGGTCGAGCCCGATGATGTTGTTCGCCTTGGGCGGAAGGGAGACCGTGATGTCCGAGACCGTCGATCCGCCGCCGGCCACCTCCACCGCGTAGCTCGACTTGCTGCCGGCGGTGAGGCCGAGGATGATCTTGCCGGGGCTCGTCGGCGCGATGTCGACCGGGTTGTTCGAGTTCTGGATGTACGTGAACGGGCCGTCGGGGTACACGCCCGGCGTGATCCGCACGTGGTCGAGCCCGGGGTGGCCCGCGGCGTCGTTCAGCGCGGCCTGGATGCTCGGCTCGTATTCGCCCCCGCCCTTGAAGACGCAGTCGGTGTTGTTCACGCAGTAGGTCTTGGGGGAGTCCGCGGAGGCGGCGGCCGGGAAGGCGGCGGCGACGGCGATGAGGAGGGCTGTGGGCCGGATGCGAGTCATGCCGCGATCCTCACACCTGCGTGCGGCCGCGGGTAGTGGGGCAGCCCCGCGTCCGGGGGTGCGGAAAGCCGAACCCCGCTCAAGCTGTCCACGTGCCATTCCGATCTCCTTGGGGATGCCCCCGGGTTCCCGCGCACGCGGCGCGCTCGCCGGTCTGGCCGCGCTCGTCGCGGCCGCGCTCGTGGTCGCCCTGGCGCGCCCGCCGATGGGCGACTACACGTCCGCGGGCCTCTCCAACCCGGACAACGCGGCGCCCGCCATCGGCGCGCTGGTGGGCGGTCATCCGGGGCGCGCGATCGATGTCCAGCCCGTGATGGGACCGGTCTCGCTGGTGCTGCGCTGGCCGTTCGCGGCGCTCGGCCATGCGCTCGGGGATCGTCAGCTCGAGTACTGGTTCGGAGCGGCCGCCTGCCTGTGGGTGCTCGCGCTCCTGGCTGGGTGGCTGGCGCTGCGCGCGCGGGCGCTGAGCCGCGAGCGGCTGGCCGGCCCGGCCGTAGCGCTGCTTCTCCTTGCGAACCCCGTGACGCTTGCCGCGCTCTCGGCAGGCCACCCCGAGGAGCTCCTCGCCGCGGCGCTGGCGGTTGCCGCCGTGCTCGCGGCCGCCCGCGACCGAGCGGCGCTCACGGGTGTGCTGCTCGCTTTGGGTGTCGCCACCAAGCCGTGGGCGGCGCTCGCCGGACCGGTCGCGCTGCTCGTTCTCTCGCGCGGTCATGCGCGGGCGGTCGTGACCGGCGCTGTGCTCACGGCCCTGCTGCTCGTTCCGCTCACGCTGGCCAACCCCGACCGCACCCTCGGCGGCGCGCGCGACCTCGGCAAGGAGGCGCGCGTGTACGCGCCGAGCGCCTGGTGGCCGGTCGCCGAGCGCCACCCGGTCATGCGGGTCGATCGGGCCGGGCGCATCCCGGACGCCGCCGCCCTGCCCGCCGGCCTGACCCGCTCGGCCGGCCAGCTTGCGATTGCCGCGCTAACGCTCGCGCTCGTTCTCGCGTACATGCGGCGGCGTCGCCCGGTCACGCTCGCCGACGGGCTGGCACTGCTCGCGGGGCTGATGCTCGCACGCTGCCTGCTCGACCCGGTCAACCTCTTCTACTACGGCGTCCCGTTCGTGGTGGCCCTCGTCGCGTGGGAGACGCACGCCCGCCGCGGCGTGCCGCTGGTCTCGATCGCGGCCGGCGCGGCGCTGTGGCTCACGGCCGGGCACCCGGGGGCGAATCGCGACTTGATGTGCGCGCTTTACCTCGCCTGGTCGGTGCCGCTCGCGGCGTGGCTGTGCGCTCGTCCGGCGCGGCTGCGCTGGCGCCTCGGCTCGCCGCGCCCGGCGCGGACGGTCGCGGGCCGCGCCCTCTGACTCAGGGAACTCTCAGGCTCAGCCCAGGAGGCTCCCAGCGTCGCGGGCGAGGCTGTGGCCATGAACCAGATCCCACAGCCCAACCAGGCGGCGGCGGAGCGAATCGCCGCCCGTCGCTCACGCATCAACCGGATCAGGAGCCGGATCGCCGCCGGCGCCGTCGCGGTCTTCATCGCCGCGTTCGCCGGCCTGCTCGTGCAGCTCAACTCGGGTCAGGACCCCGTGCTTTCGAAGAAGTCGAGCGCAGCCACGACCAGCTCGACGGCGAAGCCCGCGGCCTCGACGCCGGTGACCTCGACGCCGGCCACCTCGACGGCCCCATCCCAGCCCGCCCCGGTGGCCACGCATCAGTCATGACCGTCGCCACGAGCGCGCACTTCTTCTGGATCACCTCGCGCGCCGCCGGCATCGCCGCCCTCGTCCTGTCGAGCTTCGGCGTCTGCATCGGCCTGCTGATGGGAGGCAAGCTCGTGCGCAAGCGGATGAGCGACCTCCGCGTGGTTCACGAGGCCCTCTCGCTCGCCACGCTGGTCGCGATCGCGGTGCACGGGCTGGCGCTCCTGGGCGACAGCTTCATGAAGCCGAGCCTCGCCGACGTGACGATCCCCTTCGTCAGCGGATACAAGACCTTCTGGACGACGACAGGCATCGTCGCCGGCTGGGCCCTCGTGTTCCTCGGGCTCTCCTACTACGCGCGCCGCTGGATCGGCCAGCGCCGCTGGCGGGCGATGCACAGGTTCACGGTGCTCGCCTGGGGGCTCGGCGTGATCCACTCACTCGGCGAGGGAACCGACTCCGGCACCGCCTGGTTCCTGGCGATGATCGCGATCGTGGTCGTGCCGGCGCTCGTGCTGTTCGCGGCGCGCACGGGGATGGCTCCGAGCCTGCGGCGACGGTCGCCCGGGTCGACGGCGGACGCGGGCGCGCCGGTCTCTGCCAGGACCTCGGGCGTGGGCGGCCGGCTGACGGGGCTCGAGGGTTGAGCCATTCCGTCCGCCAGGTCTTCGCATGCTCGAAGGCGAGGTCCTTCCTGCGCTCAGCGCGTGTGGGCTGAGGCGCCGGTGGGGAGCTCGACGTGGTGGCCCCCTTGGGTGAGCGGCGACCAGTCGACGTCGGCGCCGTGTGTGTGGGCGCTCGCGAGGAAGGTGGCGAAGGCCTGGGGCTCGGGGCGCTTGGCGCGCATGGCCGGGGCGAGCAGCGCGTCGCCGGACTCCACGGTCGCGCGGGCGAGCGCGCTCAGCACGCCATCGGGGCCGAGCTCCAGGAAGCGTGTTACGCCGGCGGCTTCGAGCGTCTTGATCCCGTCGGCGAAGCGGACCGCCTCGCGCACGTGGCGGACCCAGTGCTCGGGCTTGCGCATGTCCTCGATCGCTCCGGTGAGGTTCGAGACGATCGGGATCGCCGGCTCCTCGAAGCTGAGCCCGGCCGCCACCTCGCGGAACTCGTCGAGCATCGGCGCCATCAGGTGCGAGTGGAAGGCGTGGCTGACGCGCAGGCGGGTGGTCTTCCATTCGACCTCCTCGGCCCACTCGTCCGCCGCCTCGGCGTGCCCGGAGACGACCACTGATCCTGGGGCGTTCACGGCAGCGATCGAGAGGCGGTCCTCGAAGCCTTCGAGGCTTCCTCTTACCGCCTGCTCGCTCGCGCGGACCGAGACCATCGCGCCGCCCTCGGGCAGAGCGCCCATCAGGCGGCCACGCGCCGCGACCAGCTTGGCCGCGTTCTCGAGCGAGAGCATCCCGGCGACGTGCGCCGCGGTCAGCTCGCCGATCGAGTGGCCGATCAGGTAGTCGGGCTTCAGCCCGAAGGACTCGACGAGCCGGAACAGGGCGACCTCGATCGCGAACAGCGCCGGCTGCGCGTTCTCGGTGCGGTCGAGATCAACCCCTGTCGATTGCGGCCATATAGCCGCCGCTATTGACAGGGGTTCGAAGGCGGCGGCGACTGCGTCGAAGGCTTCGGCGAAGACGGGGAACGCCTCGTGGAGCTCGCGCCCCATCCCCACGCGCTGGGCGCCCTGGCCGGTGAACATGAACGCGGTCTTGCCGGAGCCGGCGCGGCCCGTGACCACGCCGCGCCCGGGCTCGCCGGCCGCGAGCGCGTCGAGGCCCGCGAGCAGCTCCTCGCGACCGGTTCCCACCACAACGGCGCGGTGGTCGAGCCGAGCGCGGCGGGCAAGCGTGTGCGCAACGTCAACCGGCGCGAGGCCACCCGCATGTGCCTGCAGTTGCTGCGCCTGGGCCGCCAGCGCCTCCGGAGACTTGGCAGAAAGGAGCCACGGCACGACCACCGGCGGCGCCCCCGGCTCCGCATCAGAAGCCCGCGGTGCCTCCTCCACGATCACGTGCGCGCTCGTCCCGCCCATCCCAGGCTCGCGGTGCCGGTTTGCCTTCTCCCCCCGATACAAGAAGCTTTAGCATTGCAAAACCTTGCCGGCGGCCGTGCCGGCCTCCGGCTCCGCCCAGGCCCCGTCCGCCTAGCTGAAGCGCCCCTCGCCCTCGTACTCGCGCAGGAAGCCCTCGAAGAGCCGGCGATGGCCCTCCTCGTCGCGGAGGATCGCGATCACCATGTCCTGGGTGACCGGGTCCTTGCCCTCGCAGAACTCGATGACCTTGTTGTAGTGCTCGATCGCGCCGGTCTCGGCCTGGATCACGCCCTTGATCACGTGCACGATGTCGTGCTGCTTCTCGGGCGGCTGGAGGTAGGTCTGCTCGGCCTGGAAGTCGGATGAGCCCGGCACCACGCCGTAGAGCTCCTTGATGCGGTTGCCGAACTCCTGGGCGTGGCCGAGCTCCTCCTGCACGTCGGTCTTGAGGGACTCGATGATCTCCTGCGCGCGCACGCCGTCGGGGTTGATCGAGTTCGCGATGTAGCTCATCACCGTCTCGATCTCCATCCAGTAGGCCTTGGTGAGCATCGCGATCAGCTCGTCGCGCTCGGCCTGCTTTTCCTCGCTGAGAATGCCGTGGCTTGGTGTTGTGGTCATGCCCTGGCTGTACCCGTCAGGCCTGGCCGTACACCGGGATCGCCGCCCCGCTCGTCACGCCGGCGTCATCGGACACCAGGAAGCGGATCACGCGGGCGATCTCGGCCGGCTGCACCCACTTCGAGAAGTCGGCGTCGGGCTCGGCGTTGCGGTTGGCCGGCGTGTCGATCACGCTCGGCAGGATCGCGTTGGCCCGGATGCCCTGCTTGCCGTAGTCGGCGTCGAGCGCGCGCACGAACGCGAGCACCCCGGCCTTGGCGGTCACGTACGCGGCCGCGCCCGCGAACGGCTTGAGCGCGGGCCGGGCGGAGACGCCCACGTACGCGCCGCCGCCGGCCGCGAGCAGCACCGGCATCGCCGCGCGCGCGAGGAGAAAGCCCGGCCGCAGGTTGAGCCGGAGCATCCGCTCGAAGTCGTCGGGGTCGGTCTCGTGCACGAGCGGGCCCGCCATGAACCCGCCCACGAGGTTCACCACCGCACCGAGCCCCTCCACGGAGCCGACAGCCTGCTCGGCGCCCGCCGGATCCATCAGGTCGGCCTTCAGGAGCGACAGGCCGTCGCGCTCGCCGAGGTCGGCCTCCACCCGCTCGCGCTCGCGGTCCACGACCCAGGTGGCGGTCACCGGGTGGCCGGCGTCGAGCAACTCGCGCAGGACCGCCTCGCCGAGCGCCCCGGTGCCGCCCGCCACGAGCACCGCCGGCCGGTTTGGTGGCGCCTCTGCCATCGCGCGCGCCACCTTAGCCGTCCGGTCTCGGATTTAAGTTGACCTTCCCCATGGACCCGGTACCGGCACAGCCGCAGCTCGACGGGAGCCCCGCCTTCCTCGAGGAGGCGCCGGAGGCCGGCGGCCCTCCGCCCGCCCCGGTCAAGGTCTTCGTGCGCGACCTGGCCGACGGCGCGCGCGTGGAGTCGGCCTTCATCGTGCGCGACGTCACCCGGCGCCAGAAGCGCAACGGGGACGCGTTCCTCAAGCTCCAGCTCGGGGACGTCACGGGCGCGGTCGAGGCCGTGGTCTGGGACGGCGTGGACGCCGCGAGCGAGGCGGCGGCGATGGGCTCGGTCGTGATCGCGGCGGGGGTCTACGGCGTCGACGCCAAGTACGGCGCGTGCATCACGCTCCGGTCGCTGCGCCCGGCGCGCGACGGGGAGTACGAGCCGGCCGACCTCCACGACGGCCCGTCGGTCTCCTACGACCAGATGGTCGCGGGCCTGCGCGAGCTGATCTCCACGATCCAGGACCCGCACCTGCGCGTGCTGCTCGACGCATTCTTCGGCGAGGCCTCGCCCGTCTGGGCGGTGTGGTGCCAGGCGCCCGCGGCCAAGCACTACCACCAGGCCTACCGCCACGGCCTGCTCGAGCACTCGCTGTCGGTGGCGCAGGGGGTCAGCGCGATGTCGGGCACCTTCCCGGGGCTCGACCGCGACGTCGCGGTCACCGGCGCGCTGCTCCACGACATCGGCAAGGTCGAGGCCTACGCGATGGAGGGCGGCGCGATCGACCTCACGGACGCCGGCCGCCTCCAGGGCGAGATCCCGCTGGGCTACTACCGGGTCCGCCGCGCGATCGAGGACATCCCCGACTTCCCGGCCGCCACGGCCGAGGCCGTGCTCCACATCATCCTGTCCCACCACGGCCAGCTCGAGCACGGCAGCCCCGTGGTCCCGTGCACGCGCGAGGCCACGCTCGTCCACATGATCGACAACCTGGGCGGCCGCCTCGGCTCGTTCGACCGGATCGAGAAGGGGTTGCAGAGCGGCGAGAGGTGGAGCCGCTTCGACCGCGCCCTCTCAGGCTCCGCGTACTTCGCGGCTCGCGGTGTCAGCGGGCTGGGCGAAGCGGCCTAGCGCTAGGCCCCTGCAAATCGGCGCATCTCTGCGTCCTCGGTCGCTCGCGTGCGTTCGCACGCGTCGCTCCCTGCGTCCTTGACATGCTTGATTTTCGGGGCCTGCGGTTGACGCAAACTGCGACAAACGGCACCAGGGCGCGTATTCCTTTCCGTTCGGCCGTCATTAAGGTGATCCCGCATGGCAAAGGACACCGAGAAGCTCATCCGTCAGCTTTCGCTGATCTCGTTCCTGATGGCCTAGCGCAGACCGGTGACCGCGCTCGAGATCAAGCAGGAGGTCGAGGGCTACTCGGGGATGAACGACGACGCGTTCGCCCGCCGCTTCTACGCGGACCGCGCGGAGCTCGAGTCGCTCGGCATCGAGCTCAAGGTCGACAAGCCCGCCGAGGGCTACTACGAGGCCGAGAACTACTCGCTGCCGCCCCAGAACTTCTACCTCCCGTCGATCAAGTTCACGGACTCCGAGCTGGGCGCCCTGCGCACGGCGCTCTCCCTTCTCGACGGCGAGTTCGCCTACGCCGAGCCGCTGCGGCTGGCTCTCCAGCAGCTCTCGTGGGGCAAGCCGTCGCCGCTGTCGGCGCCTGAGAACCGGCAGGTCGCGCTCGGGGTGACCGCCGGCGCCGGCGGGCGCGAGCTCTCGCAGCGCCTCGCCAAGGTCGAGACGGCGATCTTCCGCCGCAAGACGATCGTGTTCGAGTACTACACGATGGGTCGCGACGCCGAGGAGCAGCGCAAGGTCGACCCCTACCACCTGCTCTTCCGCGGCGGCCAGTTCTACCTCGTCGGCCACTCCCACGAGCGCGACGACGTGCGCGTGTTCCGCCTCTCGCGGATCCGCGGCAAGGTCGGCTACTCGTCGAAGGCCGAGCACGACTTCCCGCCGCCCGAGAACTTCGACCCGCGCGTGTACGCCACGCGCACCGACTGGCAGCTGGGCGACACGGTCGACACGGCGCGGATCTGGATCGCGCCGCAGATCGACTGGCTGGTCGAGCGCCACTACGGCCACGCGGGCACGATCGCCCCGGCGGCCGACGCGGACGACGCGCCCGACGAGGGCAAGGTGTTCGAGACCGAGTACGGCGACGCGCGCCAGATCGTCTCCTGGGCGCTGGGCCTCGGCGAGCGCGCCCGCATCCTCGCCCCGGCCGCGCTGGGCGAGCGCGCGGCGGACTGCGTGCGCACGATCGTGGAGCGCCACGCGCAGCCGTTCGAGCACGCCGAGCCCACCAAGCGCAAGCCCACGCCGCGCGTGGAGGTCGAGTCGAACGGCAAGGGCGAGTCGCTGATCCGGCCCGAGCGCTTCGCCCGTCTCGTCACGCTCGCCGGCATCCTGATCGAGGCGGCCCGGACCGGCTCCAAGCTCGACGCCCGCCGGCTGCGCACCGACCTCCAGCTCACCGACACCGAGCTGCGCGAGGACATCGACGTGCTGAACGTGGTGAACTTTGGCGGCGGCAGCTACGTGCTCTACGCCGAGGTGCTGGGCGACGACACGATCGAAGTGGACCCCGAGCCCTACGGCGACAACTTCGCCAAGCCGGCCCGCCTGCTCCCGCTCGAGGCCAAGGCGCTCGTGGCGGCGATCGACCTGATCGGCGACCACCTGCCGCAGGGCTCGCTCGCGTCCGCGCGCGACAAGATCGTGGAGGCGCTCGGCCGCGACCCCGCCACCGACGGCCTCCAGATCACCACCGCCAGCGGCGACGACTCCGAGATCGCCGGCGTGATGAGCCAGGCGATCGTGGACCGCCGCCTGCTGCGCCTCGACTACTACAAGGAGAACGAGGACGAGTTCACCACCCGGCGCGTGGAGCCCTACCAGCTGCTGAACGGCCAGGAGGGCTGGTACGTGCACTGCTGGGACCTCGACCGCGACGCCACGCGCAGCTTCCGCCTCGACCGCATCCGCGAGGCCGAGATCCTCGACGAGGAGTTCGAGCCGCGCCCCGGCATCGAGCCCGACGTGCAGGGCTGGCCGCGCACCGGCCAGGTGCCCGCCTCGCGCCCCGCGCGCGTGTGGATCTCACCCGAGCGCGCCCGCTGGGCCCGTGAGGACCGGCGCGTGGTGGAGGACCTGAGCGACGGCGCAGTGATCGTGGAGGTGCAGTACGCGGGGGAGGACTGGCTCGTGCGCCAGATCCTCGAGGAGGCCGGCGACGCCGCGGTGCTCGAGCCGGACGAGGCCCGCGAGGCCGTGCTGCACGCCGCCGAGGCGCTGGCAGGCGCCGCGGCCCGCTAAGCGGCGTCCGCGGCTCCAGAACCGGCACAGAGCGCATACGCTTTCGCCGCCTTGGCCTCGCGACGCGACCAGATCCGGATGAGTGACCACGAGCTGCGCGAATTCCTCGTGGAGCAGATGATCGTGAGCTGCGCGACGACCGGCCCCCACGGCCGCCCGCACCTGGTGCCGCTCTGGTACGTGCCGGAGGGCGTCGAGCTGACCGGCTGGACGTACGCCAAGTCGCAGAAGGCCAAGAACCTGGAGCGCGACCCGCGCGCCACGCTCCAGGTCGAGCACGGGGTCCAGTACCACGAGCTGCGCGGCGTGATGATGGAATGCGACGTGACGCTCGAGCACGACACCGAGCGCGTGGCCGGCTGCGGGATCGCGCTGTTCGAACGCTACGCGGGGGGCGAGCTCTCCGAGGACGCCCGCGCGGGCGTGCTGGCGCAGGCACCGAAGCGAGTGGGCCTGCGGTTTGTTCCCACACGCGTGGTCAGCTGGGACCACCGGAAGCTGGGCGGCACGTATTAACGCGACGCAACCACTCAAGGGCCTGATCCTCTCCGGCGGCCGCGGCACGCGCCTGCGGCCGATCACATTCACGCGCGCGAAGCAGCTCGTCCCGGTTGCCAACAAGCCGGTGCTCTTCTACGGGATCGAGTCGCTCGCCGAGGCGGGCATCGAGGAGGTCGGGATCATCATCGCCCCGGAGACGGGGGAGGAGATCCGCGAAGCGGCCGGCGACGGCTCGCGGTTCGGCGTGAGCATCACCTACATCGAGCAGGACGCGCCGAGCGGCCTCGCCCACGCGGTGCTCACCGCCGCGGAGTTCCTCGGCGACTCCCCGTTCGTGATGTACCTGGGCGACAACCTCCTTCGCGACGGCATCGTGGAGCTGGTCGAGCAGTTCCGATCGCAGCAGCCGGACGCGCTGATCCTGCTCACCCCGGTGCCCGACCCGCAGAACTACGGCGTGGCCGAGCTCGACGGCGAACGCGTGGCGCGGCTCGTGGAGAAGCCGGAGGACCCGAAGAGCGACCTGGCGCTCGTGGGGGTCTACATGTTCACGCCGGCGATCCTCGAAGCGGCCGGCGCGATCCAGCCCTCGGCGCGCGGCGAGCTCGAGATCACCGACGCGATCCAGCGCCTGATCGACAACGGCCTCACGGTGGACGCGCACGTGGTGCGCGGGTGGTGGAAGGACACCGGTCAGGTGCAGGACATGCTGGACGCCAACCGGCTGATCCTCGACGACCTGACCGAGCGCATCGACGGCGAGCTGATCGAGAGCCGCGTGGAGGGCCGGGTGGTGATCGAGACGGGCGCCGTGCTGGAGCGCTCGACGGTCCGCGGCCCCGCCGTGATCGGGCGCGGCGCGCGCATCACCGACGCCTACATCGGGCCGTACACGGCGATCGGCGAGAACGTGACGATCAGCGGTTCCGAGCTCGAGTACTCGATCGTGCTGGCGGGCTCCTCGGTGCGGGATCTGAACGGGCGAGTGGAGGCCAGCCTGATCGGCCGCAACGTGGCGATCGGCCGCAGCCCGGCACTGCCGAAGGCCTATCGTTTCGTGGTGGGCGACAACGCGGAGATCGCGATTCTGTGAGTGGTGACGACTACAACAGGCTTCTCAACGCGGGGCGCACGCTGGTGGGCGTCGCGGCCCTTGCAGCACCCGGCCAGGCGTTCCGGGGCATCGGCCTCGACGCGCGCGGCAGTCCGCAGCTCCAGCTGATGACGCGGATGTTCGGGGTACGCGAGGTCGTGCTCGGCGCGGGAGCCCTTTCCACGAGCGGCGAGGAGCGCCGGCGCTGGCTCCAGGCCACGATCGCGGCGGACGCCGGCGACGCGCTGGTCACCCTGGCCGGTCACCGCGCCGGCCACCTCCCCACGGGCGGGGCCGTGCTGCTCGCGCTGGCCGCGGGCACCGGGGTGGCCCTCGGGGCCCTCGCGCTCTCCAGCGACGACTAGCCATGAAGATCCTCGTCACAGGCGCAGCCGGGATGCTCGGCCAGGACGCGGTGCGCACGGCGCGGGCCGCCAACCACGAGGTGGTGGCGCTCGGGCGCGAGGACCTCGACCTGCGCCGCCGCCGCCCGATCCGCCAGACCCTCGAGCGTGAGCTGCCGGACGCCGTGATCAACTGCGCGGCGTACACGGACGTGGACGGCGCTGAGTCCGACGAGGAGCGAGCCACCGAGGTGAACGGTCACGCCGCGGGCGTGCTCGCCGCCGCGGCGGCCTCGATCGGCGCCTCGATCGTGCACCCCTCGACCGACTACGTGTTCGACGGCACCGGTACGCGCCCGTACCTCGAGTCCGACCCCACCAATCCGGTGAACGCGTACGGCCGCTCCAAGCTGGTCGGCGAGCACGCCGTGGCCGCAGCCAACCCGCGGCACTTCGTGGTCCGCACGTCGTGGCTGTTCGGCACCGGCGGGCGCAACTTCGTCGAGACGATGCTGGGGCTGGCGGGATCCGGTCGCCCGGTTCTGGTGGTGCGCGACCAGGTCGGCTGCCCCACCTACACCGGCCACCTCGCCGACGCGCTCGTCCGGCTCGTGGATGGCGAGTCCTACGGCCTGCACCACATCGCGGGCGGCGGCGAGTGCTCGTGGTACGAGTTCGCCAACGAGATCTTCAGCCGGGCGGGCGTGGACACGCGCGCGATGTCGTGCTCCACGGACGAGTTCCCGCGCCCGGCTCCGCGCCCGGCCTACTCGGTGCTCGAGAGCGAGCGCGACTACGGGCTGGCGCTGCCGCCGTGGCAGGAGGGGCTCGCGGACTACCTCGCGGCGCGGACGGTGGCGCGGTGAGGCTGCTCGTGACCGGCGCCGCCGGCTTCATCGGCTCCAGCTACGTCCGGATCGTGGCCGAGGAGCGCGGCGACGAGGTGGTCGTGCTCGACAAGCTCACCTACGCGGGGCGGCGCGAGAACCTCCAGGGCCTCGAGGACCGGATCGAGTTCGTGGAGGGCGCGATCGAGGACCGCGACACGGTCCACGAGCTCGTGCAGGGCTGCGATGCCGTCGTGAACTTCGCGGCCGAGTCGCACGTGGACCGATCGATCGCCGACCAGGACGTCTTCGCGCGCGCGCACGTGATCGGGACGGGGGTGCTGCTCGACGCGGTGCGCGAGCACGGGGTGTCGCGCTACCTCCAGGTCTCCACCGACGAGGTCTACGGGTCGATCGCGGAGGGCTCGTTCACCGAGACCTCGCCGCTCAACCCGTCCTCGCCCTACAGCGCCACCAAGGCGGCCGGCGACCTGCTCGTGTCCGCGCACGTTCACACCTACGGGATCGAGGCCGTGATCTGCCGCGGCTCGAACAACTACGGCCCGCGCCAGTACCCCGAGAAGCTGATCCCGCTGATGATCCTGAACGCCCTGCACGGCGACCCGCTGCCGGTCTACGGCGACGGCCGCCAGGTGCGCAACTGGCTGTTCGTGGAGGACTTCGCTCGCGCGATCGACCTCGCGCTGCGGGAGGGCCGGCCCGGCGAGGTCTACAACGTCGGCGGCCCGGACGAGGCGGAGAACATCGACCTGGTGAAACGGCTGCTCGCCCTAACGGGCGCCGGCGAGTCGCTGATCGAGCACGTGACCGACCGGCCCGGCCACGACCGCCGCTACTCGCTCTCCTCGGACAAGGTGCGAGCACTGGGGTGGGAGCCGCGGACCGGGCTCGACGGCGGCCTGGAGCGGACCGTGGACTGGTACCGCGAGAACGAGTGGTGGTGGGCGCCGATCCGCAGCGGCGACTACGCCGACTACTACGAGCGCCAGTACGGCAAGCGCCTCGGCCGCACCTAGCGCACGCGTCGCAGCAGGCCGGGCGACACGTACGCCTCGATGATCGCTCCCACGAGGAGCAGCGCCACACCCAGGCCGGCGGCGGCGAGCGGGATCCGCACGTCGCGCCGCCTCGTCAGCTGCTCGACCGCGCAGCCGGTCCACGGTAGGAACAGGGCCGGGAACTCCACGTAGCCGTGGACCATCACGCCGAGCAGCCGCGACCGCGTGGTGCCCTCGGACGCGGCGAGCGCCTCCGCTCCCGGCACGAAGTAGACGTAGAACACGGCGCAGATCACCGCCAGCAGCCCGAGCAGGTCACGCGCCACCTGGAGCGGCTCGTAGCGCCTGGCGAACGCTCGCCAGCGCAGCGCGAACGCCAGCCCCCCGAAGGCCGCCAGCACGCCGAGGTTGGCGGCCCAGATGCGGAGCGCCTCGCCGATCGACTGCTGGGTGGAGGCGAAGCCGGTCTGGGACGGCCCCACGTGGACCACGGGCCCGAGCATGATCGCCACGAGCAGCGCCACGCCATACGCCGCGGCGAGCACCACGGCGCCGCGCAACGGCGCGCGGGCGATGCTGTCGGCGAGCTCCCTCATCGCAACAGAGTTCCATCAACTCGTTTGCGGGACCCCCGGGCGCGGGTGTAGTGTCGCGATGGCACCTGTTTGGGCGCTTACGTCGCAGGAGACCATCCATGCTCACTTTGCGCCCACCCAGGCCGTCGGCCGCCGGACTTCAGCTGAAGGTCACGCTGGAGGTCACCGTCACGCTGAGGCAGGGGTAGAGATGCTCGACACGCGCGCGGCGCTGTCCGTCCTGCTCGCCACCGGCCTTGCCCTCGTCGCGCCCGCGAGCGCGGGCGCGAAGAAGCACCTCCCGGCGCTGAAGGCCACGGTCACGGTCACGGGCCACACCTCCGGCTCGCAGTCCGTCACGACCAGGATCACGCCGACCGACTGCCCCGCGCAGGACATCGCCTACAAGACCACCGGCGAGATGGACTGGAGCGCCACCTTCAAGAGCGTGCTGATCCCGCTGGCCAAGCTCACGGCGTCGAGCCCCGCCCGCAAGGCCCCGAAGGCGTCCGGAGGTATTACCGGCGGCAGCTTCCACCTCGAGGGGAGCTTCCTGCAGGACGGCGAGTATCCCTCGTGTCCGACGCGGAGCCAGTACTCCGCGGACGCGACCCTTGCCCAGGCGTCGGGTGTGGCTCCGCGCTGGGCGCACCCGAACTTCCAGGGCAAACCGGGATACGACCTCTTCCAGCTCGCCACCGGACAGTTGATCCCGTCGGTGTTCACCGCGTCGCCGGAGTCATTCCATGTGCCGGCGCCGGAGACGCCGTCCTCAGGCGCGCCGGGGACCGACGAGCGGGTGGCGCAGGGCGTCCCGTTCTACTCCTCCGGGAGCCCGAAGCTCAAGCAGTCGCTGGAGGCCGACGTGGGCGGGCTCGTGGTGATCGACTGGAACAAGTTCCTGGCGAAGATGCGCTCGCTCGGGCAGGGCCAGACCCTCAAGCTCTCGGCGCCGGTCACGTACGCCAAGTCATTCGCCGGCGGGCGGAATTCAAGCGGCTTCCTCCGTGAGTGCGAGGGAGCCGATCCATCCTCGGACTCCTACGACCCGACGATCGTGACCTGCGACCAGAGCACCACCACGAGCTACGACATCGAGATCACGCGCGTGGGCAAGACCACATTCCGCTGAGCTAGCCTCGAACGCGTGTCCCCCGCGCCCCCCGCACTCGAGGTCAAGGGCCTCACCAAGCGCTACGACGACGGCACGGTCGCGCTCAGCGAGTTCGACCTCGCCATCCCCGAGGGCAAGTTCTTCGGGCTGCTGGGTCCCAACGGCGCGGGCAAGACCACGCTGATCAGCGCCGTCTGCAACCTCATCCGGATCACCGAGGGCGAGGTGTGCGTGTTCGGCCAGCCGGCGGACTGCCTCCAGGCGCGCCGCTGGGTGGGGCTCGCCGAGCAGGACATCAACCTCGACCGGTTCCTGACCGTGGAGGAGACGCTGATCTACCACGGCGGCTACTTCGGCATGTCGAAGGACGACGCGTGCGCGCGCGCGCACGAGATGATCGACGTGTTCGACCTTCGCGGCAAGGTCGACGTGCGCACGCCCAAGCTCTCCGGCGGCATGCGCCGGCGGCTGCTGCTGGCGCGCGCACTCATGCACCGCCCGCGGCTCGTGATCCTCGACGAGCCCACCGCGGGCGTGGACTTCGAGCTGCGCCAGGAGCTCTGGCGCTACATCCGCAAGCTCCACGAGCAGGGCACCACGATCCTGCTCACCACGCACTACCTCGAGGAGGCCGAGACGCTCTGCGAGGAGATCGCGCTGATTCGCGGCGGGCGGCTGATCGCCCGCGACACGTCCGGGGGCCTGCGCGAGCGCTACAACGCCGACAGCCTCGCCGACGTCTACGTGAAGGCGATGGGGGCGCCCCGCTGATGCACGGCTACTCCGGCACCGCGGGCATGCTCTGGCTGATCCGGCGCGAGACCCTGCGCATCTCCAAGCTCTGGACGCAGACGGTCCTGGCCCCGATCGTCTCGTCGGGCCTGTTCATCCTCGTGTTCGGGTTCTCGCTCGCCAACCGCATCCGCGAGATCGACGGCGTGCCCTACAAGCAGTTCATCGTGCCCGGCCTGATCACGATGGCGATGGTGCAGGCGGCCTACTCGAACAACTCCTCGTCGGTGTTCCAGGCCCGTTCCGACCGCTACATCAACGATGTTCTCTCCTCGCCCATGCACGCGTGGCAGATGAACCTCGGCTTCAACGTGGGCGGCATCGCCCGGGCGCTGGCGATCGGTATCGGCCTCGGCGCGATCGCCGTGCCCGTCACAGGCGCGCCGGTGCGCGAGCCGCTGGTGCTGATTCCGGCCGTGCTCTTCGGCCTCGTGCTGTTCTCGGCGCTCGGCACGATCGTGGGGATCTTCGCCGAGACGTTCGACCACCACACGTTCGTGAACAACATCGTGATCCTGCCGCTCGTGTTCTTGGGCGGCGTCTTCTACTCGGTCAACCTGCTGCCGTCCCCCTGGCACGAGCTCACCCACGTCAACCCGATCTTCTACCTCGTCAACGCCGTGCGCTACGGATTCCTCGGCACGAGCGACGTGAGCGTGTGGCTCAGCCTTGCCGTCACCGCCGGACTCGCGATCCCGGCATACCTCTGGTCCCAATGGCTCTTCACGAGCGGCCGGAAGCTCAAAGCCTGATCGAGCTCCGGACGGGCGTCGCCCCGGACTCGGACCTCGGCCTGCTCCAGCAGCGGGTGGTGCGCTGCCGGCGCTGCCCGCGGCTCGTGGAATGGCGGGAGCGGGTGGCGAGGGAGAAGCGGGCGTCGTTCGCCGACCAGGAGTACTGGGGCCGCCCGATCCCCGGCTTCGGCGACCCGCAGGCGAGCGTCTACGTGCTCGGCCTGGCACCCGCCGCGCACGGCGGCAACCGCACCGGCCGGGTGTTCACGGGCGACCGGTCGGGAGACTGGCTGTTCGCGTCGATGCACCGCACGGGCTACGCCAACCAGGCCGAGTCCTTCCACATCCTCGACGGCCTGCGGCTCGATGGCGCGTGGGTGGGCGCCGCCGTTCGCTGCGCGCCGCCCGGCAACAGGCCGCTCCCGGCGGAGCGCGACAACTGCCTGCCCTACGCCGAGGAGGAGCTGGGCCTGCTGCCCACCGTGCGGGTGGTCGCGTGCCTCGGGCAGTTCGCCTGGAACGCGGCGGCGCGCCTGCTCGCGGTGCGCCCCAGGCCGCGCTTCGGCCACCTCGCCGAGCACACCGCCGGCGACGGCCGCACGATGCTCGCCTCGTTCCACCCGAGCCAGCAGAACACGTTCACCGGCAGGCTCACGGAGCCGATGCTGGACGCCGTGTTCGAGCGCGCCAGGGTGCTCGCGGAGCAGTGAGGACCGGGCTCAGCCGGCGGGTGCGAAGCGCTCGATCCCGCGCTCCAGCCCGATCGCGATCTTCTTCTGGTACTCGGCGCGGCCCAGCTGCCGGTCCTCCGCCGGGTTCGACATGAAGCCGACCTCGGTCAGGACCACCGGCACGTCGGCCCAGTTGAAGCCGGTCAGGTCGCCGCGCTCCGAGAGCCCGTTGTCGCGCGCACCGGTGCGCTTGACCAGCTCGGCCTGGAGCAGCCGCGCCGCGTTCTTCGACTCCGGCAGGATGTCGTCGGTCCAGCCGCTGCGCAGCGCCGGATAGAGCATCGACGCGCCGTGCTGCGAGTGGTTGGTCGAGCCGTCGGCGTGGATGCGCACGAGCAGCGCCGCGCCCGCGCGGTTCGCGATCCGGGCCCGGTCCACGTTGCCCAGGCTGAGCCCGGTGGCGCGGTCGCGGGTAAGCGTCACGCAGTAGTTGCGAGCCACCAGCAGGGTGCGCAGGCGCTTGGCCAGCTGGAGTGTGAGCACGTACTCGGGGGTGCCGGTGGCCACACCGCGTGTGCCGCCGCCATCCTTGATCTTCAGCATCCTGGAGCCCGGCCCGAGCGGCTCCTTGGCCGGATTGGCCATCGAGTCGTGGCCGGGGTCGAGCACGATCTGCGTGCAGGTGGACGGAACCTGCGCGGCGCCCGGCGACGCCGCCGCGGACACGATCGCGAGCGCGGCCGCCGCGGCGGCTGCAACGAAGCGGGTCATGAGTCCACCGCCTCGAGCGCCGCCCGGCCGAGGTCCCCAGCCGAGGCGAAGCGCGCCCGCGGATCCTTGGCCATCGCCCGCCGCACGACCGGATCGAGCGGCGAGTCGTGCTCGGGTGGGGGCTGGTGGAGGTGGGCGGTCATCTTCTCCGAGTCGTCCTCGCGCGGGTAGGGCACGCGGCCGGTCAGCGTCTGGAAGAGCGTGGCCCCGAGCGCGTACACGTCGGAGCGCTCGTCCGCCGGCAGTCCGCGGATCTGCTCCGGCGGTGCGTAGTCCACGGTACCGAGCCAGCGTCCTCCGTCCGTGAGGCCCGGGTCCGCGGAGATCTCCTTGGCCAGGCCGAAGTCGGTCAGGTACGCGTGATCGCCGGGGCCGACCAGCACGTTGCCGGGCTTCACGTCGCGGTGCACGAACCCGCGCGCATGGACGGCGTCGAGCGCGGCCGCCACCTGCGCCGCGATCCACGCGGCGCGCGCGGGCTCGAGCGGCGCCAGCTCACGCAGCGTCACGCCCTCGACCCACTCCATGGCGAGGAAGCCATCGCCGGACCGGCGCACCGGGATCAGGTTGGGATGGTCGATCGAAGCCGCGATCTCGCACTCGCGCCGGAACCGGGCTCGGAAGCCCTCGTCGGCCGCGAGCTCCTCGGCGATCGCCTTGACCGCCACCGGATCGCCGGTCGCCGGATCGGTCGCGCGGTACACCACGCTCCACCCACCGCGTGCGGCGACATCGTGTAGCTCGTATCTCGACAGCCGGTCCATTGACTCCGTATATAGAGTTCCCGGAAGTGCGGGGGCGCTTGACGATAGGTCTCGTGGCGACGGCGGTGGCGTGGCTCTGCGCTGTGCCCGGCGCAGCGCTCGCAGCGCCGCACCGCACGCTCAACATCACGCAGGCCAACACCTCGGCGAGCCCGGTCACGTGGGACGGGACGGTGCACGACGGCGCCAACGGCAACTACGACAGCGCCACCGGCGGTCCGTGCAGCGACGACACCACCACCTACTGCGACGACACCCTGCTGAACGTGAACGTCCCGGCCGGGTTCCGCGGCGGCGTGCAGGCGGACATCAACAACTACCGCCCCTTCGCGGCCAGCGACTTCGACCTCTACGTCTATGAGAGCGATGCGGCGGGCCACGCGCTCAAGCTCGTGGCGAACGACGGCACCTTCGGCGTCGTCCTGAGCGGCAACGGGCTGCCCAACGGACTGCCGGAGAGCTACGCGTTCGCCGCGCAGAGCGGCTACTACCTCGTGCGGGTCGTGTACTTCGATGTCGCGGTGGCGTCGCAGTACTCGGGCAGCCTCCAGATGAACGCGGCGCCCGGCCGCCTCGACCACCCGCAGAACGTGGACACGCCGCCGGGCCTTCAGGACCACCTGGCCAGCAACCCGGCCCTGGGGTTCAGGTCGCACTCCGAGCCGCACATCGCGCAGAGCCCCACCAACCCCGACATCCTGGTCGCGGGGTCCAAGCAGTACTACCGCGACCGCGACTCGCTCAAGGAGTACGAGTTCAAGATCGGCTCGTACGTGTCCTTCGACCGCGGAATCACGTGGACCGACCTCGGCCAGATCGACGTCTGTCCACCTGCCAAGGCGCCGCCGGACACCTATCCGGACCGCAACACCTGCTACCCGGACGAGAACCCGAACCTCGGCGGCACGGGCCCGGAGGACGTCCAGTCGAGCCCGACCGACACCCAGTACGACAACCGCGGCTCGGGGGACCTCGCCGAGGAGTACACGACGTCCGACGTGTGGACCCAGTTCGACGACGAGGGCAACGCGTACGTGATGGTGCTCGACAGCCCGCCGTTCCCGATCAGCGATCCGGCGCCGGTCGGAAGCCTCGTCACCGAGGGCAACGGCTGGGGCATGACCATGCACAAGTGGGACACGGTGTCGCCGGAGGACCTCAAGACCGGCAAGACCTGGGGCCCGCGCGTGCCGATCAACTTCTACGCGGACCAGGTCCGCGAGCGCGTGTTCCTCGACGACAAGAACACGATGGCGGTGAACAACGCCGGGCCCGACAACGACGGCAAGCCCGGGATCATCATCACCTGCTGGGGCCGCAGCCTCCAGCCGTCCAAGCAGGAGATCGTGTGCGAGCGGTCGACCGACGGCGGCAAGAGCTTCCCGGGCGAGCCGATCCCGGTCTCTGACCCGCAGAACCTCGTGATCGGCGTGGACGTGGTGCCCGACCCGAAGGACGAGAACACCTTCTATCTGATGTGGAACCACTATGTGGCCACCACGTCGCCGCTGAACGAGATGTTCTTCTCGAAGACGACCGACGGCGGGCTCACGTGGACGCCGGCGACACCCGCGACGCTGCCGTTCACGCCGCTGCCGGGCACGTATCCCGGCCAGAACTTCCGCCAGCTCTCGATCCCGATCATCGTGGCAGCGCCCAACGGCGACCTGTACGGCACCTATGCGGACTACCGCAGCGCGCCGGATGCGGCCAGTGACGAGGACGGCATGCAGGCCGACATCGAGTTCATCAAGTCCACCGACGGCGGGCTCACGTGGAGCCAACCGACGGTGGTGAACCAGGACAAGTCGAACGCCGACCAGTTCCAGCCCTACATCGCGGTCACGCCGCAGGGCGAGATCGCGATCAACTACTTCGACCGCCGCAACGACAAGCAGATCAAGAGCGGCGGCCAGGTCACCCACACGGGCAACTACTTCGTGGACGAGTACCTCTCGCGCTCGACCGACGGCGGCGCCACCTGGAAGGACACGCGGCTCTCGCACGACATGTCGAACCCCGAGCACAACAACCCGGTCGACTCGGCCGGCAGGCTCTTCTTCGGCGACTACCAGGGCCTCGTGGCCGACGATTGCTACGCCACGCCGTTCATGCAGGACGCCCACCTGTCCGAGGCCGCCACGCGCGATCCCGGCTTCGATCAGGGCTTCCAGCGCTCGGACTACCAGGAGGTCTTCTCCTGGCAGGTGCCCAACCTCAAGCAGGCGGCAAGCTGCAACACGGAGAAGGTCACGCCGCCGGTGAACGCGGAGGGCCTGCCGCGGGTCACGGTCACGGCGCCGCGGCTGGCGAGCGACGTGAGCACCAGCAGCCGCTTCGACGTCCGCATCAACGCGTCCGCAGCCAACATCGCCTCCTACCAGCTCCAGTACCAGCGGCCGACGTCGAAGGGCTGGCGCAAGCTGGGGCCGTCCAAGCTGCTCTCGGCCACCTACTCGTTCCACGGCGCCCAGAGCGCCACGTACCGGTTCCGCGCACGCGCGATCGCCATCGGTGGCGCCGCCGGCCCGTGGTCCAACGAGGCGATCACGGTGGTTCCGCACGACGACCGCAAGAGCCAGGGCCGGCCGCGGTACACGGGCAGCTGGAAGCGTGTGAAGAGCGGCCAGGCCTTCCAGAAGAGCCTGGTGCAGACCTCGAGCAAGGGCTCCACCCTGCGGATCAACTTCCACGGCAACCGCGTCTACCTGGTCGGCCGCACGGGCCCCAACGGCGGCCGCGCCGTCGCGATCTTGAACGGCAGGCGCAAGCTGATCAGCTTCTACAGCGCCAAGACGCGCAACCGCGCGGTGGTCTACAGCGCGTCGATGTCGGCGGCCACGGGCAGCACGCTGCAGGTCATCGCCCTCGGCCAGCGGGGCAGCAAGAAGTCGAAGGGCAACCTGGTCGAGATCGACGCCGTCGGCTACCGCAAATAGCGCCCGCGGGGGCCCTCCCACGCGTATCTAAAAAGCTACGCTGAGAGGTTCGATGGCCGCCGATCCACTCAGCACGTTCACCCCCCAGGTCCGTGATTGGTTCGGCCGCGCCTTCGCCGAGCCGACTGCGGCTCAGGAGCAGGCCTGGCCCGCCATCGCGGCCGGCGATCACGTGCTGCTCTCGGCGCCCACCGGGTCGGGCAAGACGCTCGCCGCCTTCCTCTGGGGGCTCGACCGCCTGGTCGCCGACCCCACGCCCGAGGGCGAGAGGCGCACGCGGCTCGTGTACGTCTCCCCGCTGAAGGCCCTCTCCCACGACATCGAGCGCAACCTGCGAGCGCCGCTCAAGGGGATCGGGGGCGACGTGACCGTGGCCCTGCGCACGGGGGACACCCCGCAGAAGGAGCGCCAGGCGATGCTCCGCAACCCGGCGGACGTGCTGATCACCACGCCGGAGTCGCTCTACCTGATGCTCACCTCGAAGGCGCGCGAGACCTTCACCGGCGTGCAGTGGGTGATCGTCGACGAGATCCACGCCGTGGCGCAGACCAAGCGCGGGGCGCACCTCGCGCTCACGCTCGAGCGGCTCGAGCGCCAGGCCGGCGACCGCGTGCAGCGGATCGGGCTCTCGGCCACCCAGCGCCCGCTGGAGGAGGTCGGGCGGTTCCTCACGGGCACCGGGCGGGACTGCAAGATCGTGGACGCCGGAATCCGCAAGCCGCTCGACGTGAAGATCCAGGTGCCGGTGGAGGACATGAGCGAGCCCGACGACGGCCAGGCCAACGACCTCATCGCGCCGATGGCGGGCGACACCCCCACGCGCCGCTCGATCTGGCCGGCGATCTACCCGGAGCTGCTCGACCTCGTCCAGTCGCACCAGTCCACGATCGTGTTCGTGAACAACCGCCGCGCCTCCGAGCGGCTGGCGATGCGGCTCAACGAGCTGGCCGCCGAGCGCGAGGCCGAGAAGCGCGGCGAGCCGGTGGGCGAGGGCGGCCCGCCCGAGCACCCGCCACTCGACATCGCTCGCGCCCACCACGGCTCGCTCGCGCGCGAGGAGCGCCTGATCGTGGAGGAGCAGCTCAAGTCGGGGGCGCTGCCCTGCCTCGTGGCCACGTCGTCGCTCGAGCTGGGGATCGACATGGGCGCCGTGGACCTGGTGCTACAGGTCGAGTCACCCAAGTCCGTCACGCGCGGGCTCCAGCGGATCGGCCGCGCCGGCCACGGCGTGGGCGAGACCTCCAAGGGCCGCATCTTCCCCAAGTTCCGGGCCGACCTGCTCGAGGCCACGGTGGTCGTCAAACGCATGCGCGAGGGCGAGATCGAGAGCACGGTGGTGCCGCGCAACCCGCTGGATGTGCTCGCCCAGCAGATCGTGGCGATGACCGCCGCCGACGACGAGCTGAGCGTGCCCGAGATGCACGAGCTCATCCGCCGCGCATATCCCTACGCGGACCTCTCGCGCGAGCAGCTCGACAACGTGCTCGACATGCTCGACGGGCGCTACCCGTCGGAGCAGTTCGGCGACCTGCGCCCGCGGATCGTGTGGGACCGGGTGGCGGACACCGTGCGCGGGCGCAAGGGCTCGCGCCAGCTCGCGGTGACCAACGCGGGCACGATCCCGGACCGCGGCATGTTCGGCGTGCACCTGCCCGACGGCCGCCGCGTCGGCGAGCTCGACGAGGAGATGGTCTACGAGGCGCGGCCGGGGCAGACGTTCCTGCTCGGCGCCTCCACCTGGCGGATCGAGGAGATCACACGCGACCGCGTGATCGTGTCGCCCGCGCCCGGCGCGCCCGGGGCGATCCCGTTCTGGCGCGGCGACGGCGTGGGCCGGCCGGTGGAGCTGGGCCGAGCGATCGGCGAGTTCAGCCGCTGGGCGGTGGACCGCGAGCCCGCCGAGCTGGTGGAGTCGCACGACCTCGACGAGCGCGCGGCCAGGAACCTGGTGCAGTTCCTGCGCGAGCAGCGCGAGGCCACGCGGGTGATCCCGTCGGACCAGACGATCGTGATCGAGCGCTTCCGCGACGAAATCGGCGACTGGCGGCTGTGCGTGCTCTCCCCGTTCGGCGGCCGGGTGCACTCGGCGTGGGGCCTGGCGCTCAGCGCGCGCATCCGCGACGAGGCGGGGCTCGAGGCCGACGCGATCTGGTCGGACGACGGCATCATCGTCCACCTCCCCGACGCCGACGAGCCGCCCGGCAGCGACCTCGTGCTCATCGATCCGGAGGAGCTCGAGGACCTGGTGGTGCGCGAGCTCAGCTCGTCCGCGCTCTTCGGCGCCCGCTTCCGCGAGAACGCCGCCCGCGCGCTGCTGATCCCGCGCGCCTACCCGGGCAAGCGCACGCCGCTCTGGCAGCAGCGGCTCAAGGCGCAGTCGCTGCTCGAGGTGGCCAAGCAGTACGGCCGCTTCCCGATCGTGCTGGAGACCTACCGCGAGTGCCTGCGCGACGTGATGGACCTGCCGGCGCTCACCGACCTGCTGCGCAAGCTTCACCGTCGCGAGCTGTCGCTGGTCGAGGTGGAGACCCAGCGCGCGTCGCCGTTCGCCTCGTCGCTGCTCTTCGACTACGTGGCCACCTACATGTACGAGGGCGACACGCCCAACGCCGAGCGCCGCGCGGCGGCGCTGTCGCTCGACCGCGATCTGCTCCGCGAGCTGCTTGGACAGGAGGAGCTGCGCGAGCTGATCGACCCCGCGGCGCTCGCGGACGTCGAGGCCGACATCCAGCGCCTCAGCGAGCGGATGCGTGCGGCCAACGCGGACGCGCTCCACGATGTTCTGCGGGCGGTGGGTGATCTCACCACGACCGAGGCCCAGGCTCGCTCGCTCGACGCGGTCTCCGCCAAGCGGATGCTCGAGCAGCTGCGCGGCGAGCGCCGCGCGGTGATCATGCGGATCGGCGGCGAGGAGCGCTGGATCGCCTCCGAGGACGCGGGCCTGTACCGCGACGCGCTGGGCGCCGTGCCGCCCGGCGGGCTGCCGGAGACGTTCCTCGAGTCGGTGGAGGACCCGCTCAGGCGGCTCACCCGTCGCTACGCACGTACGCACGGACCGTTCACCACCGGCGAGATCGGCGGCCGCTACTCGATCGACGTCTCGGCCGTGCTGCGCGAGCTCGAGCGCGCCGGCGAGCTGGTGCGCGGCGAGCTGCGCCCCGGCGGCTCCGAGCGCGAGTGGTGCGACCCCGAGGTGCTGCGCCGGCTGCGGCGCGCGTCGCTCGCATCGCTGCGCAAGGAGGTCGAGCCGGCCGAGCAGCGCGCGCTGGCCCGGCTGCTCCCCGCCTGGCAGGGCGTGGACGCCTCGCCGCCCGGCGGGGCGGGAATCGACCGCCTGCGCGAGGTGCTCGTGCCGCTCCAGGGCCTGGCGCTGGCGCCCGAGGTATGGGAGCGCGACGTGCTCCCGCGCCGCGTGGGCGCCTACTCGCCCACGTGGATGGACTCGCTGTGCGCGGGCGGCGAGCTGGTCTGGATCGGCGCGGGGTCGCTCGGCCGCAACTCGGGCAAGGTCGCCTTCTACTTCCGCGAGGACGCGCGCTGGCTCGGCCCGCCGCCCAACAAGGCGGAGGCCCCGTCCCAGCCGCTGCATGCCGCGATCCGCGAGCGCCTGGAGCGCGGCGCTGCGTTCTGGAGCGACCTCCTGGTCGACCTGGGCGAGCTTGACGGCCGCACGGTCGAGCCGGTCGAGCTCCAGGAGGCGCTGTGGGACCTGGTCTGGGCCGGCGAGGTGACGAACGACGCGTTCGCCCCGCTGCGCGCGCCGCGGCTCACCCTCGCCAAGCAGCGCGAGCAGCAGGCCCGCGGCCGCCGCTTCGCCGGTCGCCGGCGCCGGCCGGGCGCTCCCCAGATCCAGGGCCGCTGGTCGCTCACCACGCCGCTGTTCGCCCACGCGCCGTCGCACGGCCCGCGCCTGCGGGCGCTGGCCGAGCTGCTGCTGGAGCGCTACGGGATCGTCACCCGCGAGACCGTGCTGGCCGAGGGGATCCCCGGGGGCTTCGCGGCGCTCTACTCCGAGCTGACCAACCTCGAGACGCTCGGCACCGCGCGCCGCGGCTACTTCGTGGAGGGGCTGGGCGGCGCGCAGTTCGCCGTGCCGGCCGCGATCGAGCGCCTGCGCGGCCTGCGGGCGGACGAGCCCGCCGGCCCCGTGGTGCTCGCCGCCACCGATCCCGCCAACCCGTATGGCGCGTCGCTGCCGTGGCCGCAGCGCGAGGACGTCGATGGCGGCCGCCGCCCCGCCCGCGTGGCAGGGGCGTACGTGGTCACGCTCGACGCCGACCCGGTGCTCTACCTGGAGCGCGGCGGCAAGGGCCTGATCGCGCTGCGCGATCCGGCCGACGAGCACGGCGAGCCGGCCGCCTGGCTCCGCGAGGCTCTCGAGGCGCTCGCGGCCCACGTGGCCCGCGGCCGGATCAAGCGGCTCGCGCTGGAGCGCTTCGACGGCGAGTCCGTGATCGGCTCGCCGGTGGGCGCGCTGCTGATCGAGCTCGGCTTCCGCCAGTCGCCGCGCAAGCTCACCCTGACGGCCTAAGAATCGCGGAACAGCCGCGCAAGCGGCAGCGTGAAGCCCGGAAGTAGCGGCGAGGTGAGCTCGTCGTCGATCCCGAGCAAGAGCTCGACGTCGAACCCCGCCGCGCCCATGCGCGAACGCCGGCACACATGGACCGTCTCCGCACGGTCGTCGACGAGCCACAGCTCGCGTAGCCCGGCGCGCTCGTAGGCGTTCCGCTTCTCCCGGCGGTCGTAGCGCCAGGTGCTGGGCGACCGGATCTCGACAGAGAGGTCAGGCAGGCTCCGATTCGGCCTCTCCCTCTCAGCGAACCACGTTACGTCGGGGCCGTACAGGTTGTGCTCGTCCACCTGGACGTCGATGGGAAGGCACGCCTCCCCCCGGCCAGGCTCCGCGCCGACCCATGCGTCGAGGTCCACAATGAGCCGCCGCTGAACCCGCATGTGGTTCAGGTGCGGCTCATTCACGACGATCGCCCCGTCCACGAGCTGCTTGCGATCTCCCTCTACGGTGATCGCGTAGTAGTCCTCGACCGTCATGCGCTCGGCTGTCGTGTCCATGTGCCACACGAACCTTAAGCCCCACGCGGCGCGGTTTCGCCCCCGACGAACGGGTGCTCTGGCCCCCCTAACCTCGGACCGATGCCAGAGGGCGACACCATCCACGCCGCCGCCCGGCGCGTCGGTGCGGCGCTCGTGGGCCGCCCGATCGAGTCGATCGAGACGCTCCAGCGGCGGCACGCGATGGACCGCTGGCCGGAGCGGCTCGCCGGCCGCGCGGTGCATTCCGTGGAGGCCAGGGGCAAGCACCTCTTCCTGCGCTTCGACGGCGACCTGACCCTCCACTCGCACCTGCGCATGGGCGGCTGGTGGGGCGTCTTCCGCAAGGGCGAGCGCTGGCGCCGCTCGCCGCGCCGCGCGTGGCTCGTGATCCGCACCCCGGAGCACGAGGTCGTCCAGTTCGACGGCCCCGTGCTCGAGCTGATGACCGAGGGCCGCACCCGCTTCGACCAGCGGCTCGCCGCGCTCGGCCCCGACATCCTCGCCGCCGAGCTCGACTCGCACGAGTTTCTCCGCCGCCTGCGCGCCGGGGACGCCACCCGCGGCATCGGCGACGCCCTGCTCGACCAGCGCATCTTGGCGGGCATCGGGAACATGTGGAAGTCGGAGGGCTGCTGGGTCGCGGGGATCGACCCGTGGCGCCGCCTGACCAACGTCTCCGACGAGGAGGCGCTGAGCATCGTCGAGGCCACGCGCCCGCTGATGCAGGCCTCGGTCGAGCGCGGCGGGCGCGGCTCCAAGCGCGAGCTGCGCGTGTTCGAGCGCACGGGGCGGCCGTGCCCGCGCTGCGGCACGCCCATTCGCCGGCGCGGTCAGGGCGACGAGCACCGCACGACCTACTGGTGCCCGGGCTGTCAGCGCTGAGCTATGGAGCTGCCGGGCCCGACATCTTGCACTTGCGCGAGCTGAAGTCCTTCGGGTCGGCGTCGCGCGTCCCGGGGTGGCCGTCCGACGTGTAGCGGTGCGTGCGCTTGACGACCTTCGTCTTGCCGTCCCGCCACTCGTAGCGCACGAATCCGCGGAACGTGAACGAAGTGCCCGCCGCCGGCGGGTCGAAGCCGAACGTGTAGCCCAGGCCCACCCAGCTGTACTTGGCCGAGCCCCCGTAGAGCCACGGCGAGATGCCGCCCGTCTTCACGAAGCGCCACTTGTCGCCGTCCAGGTACTGCATGTAGAAGCGCATGTACATGCGCTGGCTCGTGCCGTTGCCGGGCATCCGCGCCGCGACCCCCACCGCGTCGGGGTGCTTGGTCGTGTCGCAGACGTTGACCGTGGCCCAGAGGTTCTTCGTGGCCGCCGGCGCAGCCGGAGCCGCCGCGGCGAGCACCGCGATGGCGCAGGCGAGTGAGATGAGGGCGCGGCGAACGGGCATACGGTCGAGGTCAGCCGGAGCCGACGTTACCGAAGCCCCTCCGCGGGCCGGAAGTTGCGCCGCCCGCTGCCGGGCTGGCGCGGCTGTGCCTAGAGCGTCAGCGTCGTCTGAACGGTGTGCGCCACGACGGCCATCGCCCCCAAGAGCGAGAGCCAGGCGAGCGTGCGAAGTCCGAGCGTCCGTGCCATGCGTTCCTCCTTCCGCTCCGCGCCTCCGTGCGCGGATGTGATCTCCAGGGTACGCCCGGCGCCTCCTCCGGTCAACGGGCACGCGATAATCCCCGTCATGGGGAGCGGGGAGGACACGGTTCGGCTGCTCGGCCGGGTGTCGTTGTTTCGGGACCTGTCCGAGCGCGAGCTGCTGGAGCTGGCTCAGGTGGCCGTGCCGCGGCGCTGGATGGCCGGCGAGTCGGTGTTCCGCGAGGGCGACAGCGGCGACACGTGCTACGTGGTCCGCACCGGCGCCGTGCGCGTGAATCGCCGCCACTCGGACGGTCGCACGATCACCCTCGCCGAGCTGCGCGAGGGCGACATCTTCGGCGAGCTGGCGATGTTCGGTGACGGCGAGACCCGGTCGGCCACGGTCGAGGCGATCGAGGACACGGAGGGCGTGGCCCTGCTCGCCGGCGATCTGAGGCGCACGATGCTGGCCCACCCGTCGATCGCGGTGGCGATGCTGGCCGGCCTGGCCGACCGCATCCGGCGCGTGAACGAGCGCCTCTCGCGCCAGACCTTCCAGACCGTCGACGGCCGCGTGGCCAGCGCGCTCCTCGGCCAGGTCGAGGCCATCGCCGGCGACGACGGCGCGCGGGAGGTCCTGATCCGCGCCACCCAGTCCCAGATCGCCCAGCTGTCCGGATCCTCGCGCGAGAGCGCCAGCCGGTTCCTGGCCAAGCTGGAGCGCGCCGGGGTGATCACCACCGGGCGCGGCAAGATCATGGTCCATGAGGCCTCCGCCCTCAGGAACTACATCTACTGACCGCCGGGCCCGGATGGTGGACCGCCAGCTCCGGCGGCGGGGGATCGAGGACGCGCGCGTGCTGGCCGCGATGACGGAGGTCCCGCGCGAGCTGTTCCTCCCGGAGGAGGTGCGCGGCCGCGCCTACCGCGACGGGGCGGTGGCGATCGGCGAGGGCCAGACGATGTCGCAGCCGTGGATCGTCGCGCAGATGGCCGCGCTGCTCGAGCTCACGGGCGACGAGCTGGCGCTCGAGGTTGGGACCGGCTCCGGATACGGCGCCGCCGTCCTCTCCCGCTGCTGCCGCGAGGTGGTCACCATCGAGCGCCACCCGCCGCTGGCCGAGCGGGCTCGCGCCGCGCTCGCCGAGGCCGGCTGCCGGAACGTGGAGGTGCGCGTGGGCGACGGTCGTGAGGGCGCGCCGGATCGCGCGCCGTTCGGCGCGATCTCGGTCACCGCGGCCGCCGGGGAGGCGCCGCCGCCGGCGCTGCTCGCCCAGCTCGCCCCGGGCGCGGCGCTGGTCTGCCCGGTCCGCATCGCGGGCGAGGAGGAGCTCATGCGCTTCCGCGACGGGCGGGCCGAGGCGATCGTGCCCGTCCGCTTCGTGCCGCTCGTGGCCGCCGTCGAGGGCGGCGCGGACGAGTGATCCGCGAGTTCTCGGCCGGCGGCGTCTGCGTGCGCCGCATGCGCGGGCGCGACTACATGGCGGCCGTGCGCGTGAAGGGCGGCACGGTGCTCGCGCTGCCCAAGGGCCACATCGAGCGGGGCGAGAGCGGAGCCGAGGCGGCCGCGCGCGAGGTCCACGAGGAGGCCGGGGTGGAGGGCGAGCTGGTGGAGAAGCTCGGCGACGTGCGCTACTGGTACTTCCGCGACGGCGAGCGGGTGATGAAGAACGTCGCGTTCTTCCTCTTCCGGTACCGATCCGGCAGCGTCCGGGACCACGATCACGAGGTCGACTCGGCGGAGTGGGTGCCGCTCGAGGAGGCACCGCGGCTGCTCGAGTACCGCGGCGAGCGCGACATGGCGAAGGCCGCCCTTTCCGCACTGCGTTCGGCGCGGTAGTCTCCCGCCGCCCGTGTTCGTCCTGAACTTCTACTCGCCGGTCTTCGTGGACCAGCTCAAGCGTGGCCGCAAGACGGCCACGATTCGCCTCGGCGACAAGAGCCGCAAGTACCAGAAGGGCGAGGTCGTCCTGATCACCGTGGGCTTCCAGCACTCCCCGCGGGAGAAGATCTTCGAGGCGGTGATCGACGCCGTGGACGTGAAGAAGGTCAGCGAGCTCTCGCCGCGCGACATCGAGCACGACAACCCGGAGTTCCGCCGTGTCGAGGAGACGATCCACTTCCTCGAGCAGATCTACGGCCGCGAGGTGAGCACCGAGGACTCGGTCACCGTGGTCCGCTTCTCGGCGATCTTCGACCGCCCCGAGGACATCTCGGAGCGGATGCGGGCAGCGGCACCCACCCAGAACTAAAGCGGGATCCCGTTGAATTCTTGGCACTCTCGTTGCTAGAGTGCCAAGCTGTACTTCGAGGACTCAACGGAGGTTCTGTCTATGAAGCTCAAGCCCTTGGGCGATCGCCTGATCGTCAAGGCGGTGGAGGAGGAGGAGACGACTGCCAGCGGCATCGTCCTCCCCGACACGGCAAAGGAAAAGCCGCAGCGCGGCAAGGTGCTCGCGGTCGGCGACGGCAAGCTCAGCGAGGACAGCGGTAAGCGCGTCCCGCTCGACGTGGAGGAGGGCGACGAGGTCCTCTACTCCAAGTACGGCGGCACCGAGATCAACGTGGAGGGCGAGGATCTGCTCGTTCTGCGCGAGTCCGACGTGCTGGCCAAGGTCGCCTAGCAACCACTTAGAGAGAAAGACGGAGGAAGAAACACATGGCTCACAAGGAGCTCAAGTACGACCAGGAGGCGCGGGCGGCTCTCGAGGCCGGCGTCGACGCGGTCGCCAACGCGGTCAAGGTGACCCTTGGCCCCAAGGGGCGCTACGTAGTGCTCGACAAGAAGTTCGGCGCCCCCACCATCACCAACGACGGCGTGACCATCGCTCGTGAGATCGAGGTCGAGGACGTCTTCCAGAACCAGGGCGC
>JAXDJC010000045.1:0-6188 GCA_034663685.1 Thermoleophilaceae bacterium | reverse complement strand
TCGGCTACTACGCCCGCCGCTACGGCCTGCGCGTGATCGGCGCCGCGATCCCGTCGCTGTCCACGCAGGCGCAGCCCTCGGCCGCGGCCACCAAGCGGCTCGTCGACCAGATCAGGGCCGAGCAGGTGGCCGCGATCTTCCCCGAGAGCGCGCTCAGCCCCAAGCTCGAGCAGGCGATCGCCCGCGACGCCGGCGCGCGCGTGGGCGGGGCGCTGTGGGCGGACTCGCTCGGGCCGAAGGGCTCGACCGGCGCCGCCTACACCGGCTCGCTCGCGTCGAACACCAAGACGATCGTCTCGGCGCTCAGCCGCGGCCGGGAGACCTGCGCAAATCTTCATGGTTGACGTCTACGCTGAGCCGCGATGGAGCACCGGCTCAAGCCGCTGGCGGCGACTGACGATGGAGAGGGCGTGGAGGCTGCCCTGGCCGACTCGCCCGCCATCCCCCGGCGACCCTTGCGCAAGCGCGCCCTCGTGGCGGCGCTCGCGACCGCCTGCGCGCTGATCGCCCTCGTCTCCGTCGTCGTCGGCGGCTCCGGGGAGCGCCGCGCCGCCACCGCGGCCGCGACTCCCGCGGCAGCCGCCGTGCCGGCGGCCCAGGCGACGCCGGCGCCGGCCGGGTCCCAGCAGGCGCCGCTGCGCTCGCACCCGAAGGTCGTCGTGGCCGTGCCGCCCGGGCAGGCTCCCCCCGCCGACATCACCTCGAACCCGTCCTCGTCCACCGCCCGGGCGCCCTCCGACGCCGAGGTGCGCAACGAGCTGGCCGCCTTCCGCACCCACCTCCAGGGGCTCAGCGCGGCGCGCGGCCCCGTGCCGGTGGTGCAGTCCGACGGCACGGCCGTCGCCCCGCTCGACGCGCCCGGCATCGTGGCGACGGTGATCGCCGCCGGCAACGAGATCGCCACCACCCCGTACAAGTGGGGCGGCGGTCACGGCGCCTGGGCCGACACCGGCTACGACTGCTCCGGATCGATCTCGTTCGCGCTCGCGGGCGCCGGCCTGCTCCAGTCCCCGCTCGTCGCGGCCCAGTTCATGCAGTGGGGCGCACCCGGCCCCGGGCGCTGGATCACGATCTACGCCAACTCCGGCCACACGTTCATGGTCGTGGCCGGCCTGCGCTTCGACACGAGCGGCGCGAGCCGCGGCACGCGCTGGCAGCCGGCCGCCGGCCGTTCCTACGCCGGCTTCACCCAGCGCCATCCGCCCGGCCTGTAGGGCATCCTTCAGCCCTTCTTGATGTGAGGTTCCTAACCTCTCGGCTCGGGGACCGACCGTGGGTTCCTACCCTCTCGGCTGGGGACCGACCGTAGAAAGGTGATGACGCTTGTCTTCTAGGAAAGAGCAGCGGGAGCAGGCGCGCGCGGAACGCGAGGCGCGCGAGGCCGACGAGCGGGCGCGCGCGCAGCGGAAGCGGCGCATGCTGCAGCTCGGCGGAGCGCTGGCCGCGGCTGCGGTGATCGTCGTGATCGCGATCGCGGTCTCGAGCGGCGGCAGCAAGACGGGCGGCTCGGCGACGGGCTCGGCCGCGGGGGCGACCCAGGCGCAGCAGCTCTTGAACGGCATCCCGCAGAGCGGCAACGTGCTCGGGAACCCGAAGGCGCCGGTCACCCTGATGGAGTTCGCGGACCTCCAGTGCCCGTTCTGCCGCCAGTACACCGAGCAGGTGTTCCCGACGATCGTGGCCAAGTACGTGCGCACGGGCAAGGTGAAGATGGTCTTCCGCAACTACGTCTTCATCGGCCCCGACTCGCTCACGGCGGCACGATCCGCCGAGGCCGCGGGGCAGCAGAACAAGCTGTGGAACTTCATCGACGTCTTCTACGCCAACCAGGGCAGCGAGAACACGAACTACGTGACCGACAAGTTCATCCAGAAGATCGCCGGCGCCGTGCCCGGGCTGAACGTGCAGAAGCTGCTGTCCGACCGCGCCAACCCGAAGAACGACCAGGCGATCTCGCTCGCCCGCCAGGAGGCCTCCACGAAGGGCATCAACGCGACGCCGACGTTCCTGGTCCAGAAGGGCACCGGCCCGCAGCAGCAGCTGCCGTCGGCGACGAACTTCGACGCCGGCGCGTTCAGCGCGGCGCTCGACAAGGCGCTCGCCGGGCGGTGAGCGGGGCGCCCTCAGCGCCGGTGGCGGCCGAGGAGCGCGCCCGCCCGCGCCTCTTCGGCGGCCTCGCGCGCGGGGAGCGCCACCTGGTGCTTTGGATCGCCGGGATCGCGCTCCTGGGCGTGGCCGTAGCCGGCTACCTCGTGTACGTGCACTACGCGGGCATCAAGCCGCTGTGCGCGGCGGGGAGCGGCGGCTGCGAGAAGGTGCAGACCTCCGACTTCGCGAAGCTCGCCGGCATACCCGTCGCCGACCTCGGGCTGGCGGGCTACCTCGCGATCCTCGGCTCGCTGCTCGTTCGCGGCGACGCCGGCCGGCTCGCCGGCGCGGCGATCGCGCTGTCGGGCTTCGGCTTCAGCGTCTACCTCACCTACCGCGAGATCTTCACGATCAAGGCGATATGCCAGTGGTGCGTCGGCAGCGCCGTGCTCATGACGCTGCTGGCGGTGCTCACCACGGTCCGGCTGCTGAGAGCCGAGCCGGACCCGGTTTAGCCGCGCGAGGAGCGGCGGCCGCTCAGGCCGGGACGAGCTCGGCGCGCAGCTCGGCCACGCGGCCGCTCTCTTCGCCCATGCCGATCCGCTCGAGCACCTGCTCGGCGAGCGCGAGGTAGTCGGCACCCAGCTCCGCCCGGTAGTCGAGGATCGAGACGCCGCGCTCGGCGGACTCGGCGTACCGGATCGAGGACCGGATCACCGCGTCGAAGACCTTCTCGCCGAAGCGCTCCTTGAGCTGGGCGAGCGCCTCGCGCGAGTGGATCGTGCGCAGGTCCGCGATGTTCATCACGACGCCCAGCCACTCGAGGTCGGGGTGCAGGTTCTCCTTCGCGAGCTCGATCACCTCGAGCGCCTGCTCGACGCCCTGGAGCGAGAAGTACTGCGCCTCGGTGGAGAGCAGCGCGTAGTCGGCGGCCACGACGGCGTTCACCGTCAGGAGGCCGAGCGCCGGCGGGCAGTCGATCAGGATCACGTCGTAGCGGCGCTTCACGTCGCGCAGCGCGCGCCGGAGCGTCATCTCGCGGCCCATCTTGCCGCTCAGCATCAGCTCCGACTCGGCCAGGCCGAGGTTCGCGGGGAGCACGTCGTTGTGCACGGCGTCGGCGGCCTTGGCCTTGCCCGCGAGCACGTCCGCGACGGTCGGGTCGGCGTCGGCGGGGACGTCGAAGTAGTCGGACAGGTTGCCCTGCGGGTCGAGGTCGACCGCGAGCACGTCGAGGCCCACGCGGCGGAACACGTCGGCGAGGGTGCGCACCGTAGTCGTCTTGCCGGTGCCGCCCTTCTGGGAGAGGACCGCGATCGTGGCTGCCATGGCGCGCGACTATAGACGGGCTGCCAGTGCGGCCTGGGCCCGGCTGTTCGCAATTTGCGGCATTCGTCCCGGGCCGGCTGAACGAGGCGGCGGCGGGGCCCCGCGAGGGACCCCGTCGTCGCCTTCCCCCTCAGCCGGCGAGCCGGCCCGGACTTCTACGCGAGCGCGCTGGGGGCGCGCAGGCCCCGGCCGTGCGCGGTGGCGCCGGTCAAGTTCAGGTAGTAGAGCCGGAAGCGCCCGATCGTGAGCGCGTCGCCGTCCGAGAGCGGCTGCATGTCGACGCGCTCGCCGTTCACGAACACGCCGTTCAGGCTGCGGTCGTCGAGCACGCGGGTCACGCCGTCGGCGCTGTGGACCATCGCGTGCCGGCGCGAGACCGTCGGGTCGTCGAAGCGGACGTCCGCGGACAGGCTGCGGCCGATCCGGGTCCAGCCGGGCTCGAGCTCCACGACTCGCAGGCGCCCGTTCTCCTCGTAGGCGAAGTAGTCCCCGTCGCGCTCCACGGCCTCGCGAGCCTCCGCCAGCCAGGGCGGCGTGTCGACCTCGTGCACGCCGGACGGCTTCCGCAGCGCGAGCTCCCCGAAGATCGACGACCGGCCGAAGTCCTCGCCGCCGCAGTGGGGGCAGGCCGGGACCTCGTCCCGCTCGTGGAGGGCGACGGCGAACCCGCAGCTCCCGCACCTGAAACAACCCGCGCCCGCCAGCGTGCCGGTGCTGAAGCTGTCCAGGGGGTCCTGGTCGCTCATCGCTTCCGATGTTAGCGCCGCGCGCAACAAATCCGTTGCCACGGTGTTGCCCACTCCCGCAATTTGCGGCCCACGTGGACGGATGTTCCAGGCGGCTGGAGGGAATCGCCGCCGGCGCGCGAAACCACGGGCCATGCCACGCGACCTCGCCACCATCCTCCGCCTCAAGGCCACTCGCTCGAACGGCCACGATCACCGCTGCTCCGGCTGCCATCGAGTGCCGCTCGCGGGGGAGCTCCTGCACGAGCTCTCGAGCCACCGGCGCGTGTGCCAGCTGTGCCTCGCACGGCTGCCCGAGTCGAAGCGCCAGACGATCTCGTCCGAGCGCATGCACGCGAGCGATCGGCCGCTCGCCGTCGCGCCGCGCGCCGCCTGACGCTCCCCATACAATCCGCCGGCCCATGTTGCCGGTAACCGCCCACGCCGCCATCTCCGCGTCGCGCGAGGAGATCTACGAGTGGCTCGTGGACCTCGCGCTGCGCCCCGCGTGGTGCGACCACTACCAGAAGGACTTCCGGCTGGCGCACCCGCGCTCGAAGGGGAAGGGCGCGGCCGCGCGTTACCTACTCGACGCGCCGCTGTCGAGCCAGTGGATGGAGGTCACGATCGTCGAGGCGGAGTCGCCGCGGCGGATCGTCGAGCGAGCACACGGCGGGCGCAACGGCCGTACCAAGGGTGGCGTGACATGGGAGCTGACAAGGGCCGGCCAGGGCCTCACGCGGGTGGAGCTGACCACCTGGACCGAGGCCGGCACGCCGCGCGAGGCGTTCAAGGAGCGGCTCGGCATGCGCCGCTGGATGACCCGCCAGTCGAAGACCGCGCTCGAGCGCCTGCGGCTGATCTTCGAGGAGGGCACCGACAGCCCGCTCGCCCGCGCCACGGTCGCCGGCTACGAGCCTCTGAAGGCGCCCCGTTTCGGGGAGAGCCCGCGGGTTGTCAGGGGATAGACTGCGCGCGCCGATGGACCTCCGACGCCCCACAAGCGCCGCGCTCATGTGCGTCACGACCGTCCTCGCCGCGCTCGCCGTCGCCGGCTGCGGGAGCAACCCGCGCGAGAACAACGCCGGCCGCGAGGGCGCGCCCGAGAAGGTCGGGAAGGTCGAGTACAACGTCTACATCACGCGCGAGCTCAACCTGAAGGACATCGAGGACTCGGGCTACTACCAGGGCCCCGAGGCGCCTCCCGGGTTCGCCCTGTACGGCGTGTTCCTCACGGCGTGCAACCAGGGGTCGGGCAGCATCCAGCCGGCAGGCGACTTCACGGTCGTCGACTCGCAGGGCAACCGCTTCAAGCCGCTGCCCCTGCCGCTCGGCAACATCTTCGCCTACCACCCGCACCCGCTCACCCACGCGAACTGCATCCCCTCGATCGGATCGCTCGCTGCTTCCGCGCCGACGAACGGCTCGCTGCTCATCTTCAAGCTGCCGCTCACGACGCTCGAGAACCGGCCGCTCGACCTCGAGATCGTCTCGGCTCCGGACCCGAGCTCGGGTCAGACCGAGACGGGCCAGGTCGAGCTCGACATCTAGCCGCGGCTCACGGGCTCGACAGCCCGGCCTGCAGCACGATCCGCGCCGCCGGCGCCGCCGTCGTACCGCCGGCCCCGGCCTTGACGAACAGCACGCCGACCGCGATGCGCGGGTGGCGGGTGGGCGCGTAGGCCGCGAACCAGGCGTCGGTGTCGCTCGTGGGCGGGGCTCCCTGCTCGGCCGGCGGCGGCTGGCCCACGGTCGTGCGCAGCTCCGCGGTGCCGGTCTTGCCGGCCACCTGGATCGGCGCGAGCGAAGCCGCCGTTCCCGTGCCGTAGTTCACGACCCCGATCATCAGCTTCTCGACGATGCCGGCCACCCGCCGGGTCGTGACGCGCACTGCTCGACCGGTGCCGCCGCGCTCCAGGAGGGTGAGCGGGTGGCGCAGGCCGCCGCTCGCGATCGTGTCGGCCACGACCGCCATCTCGAGCGGCGTCGCGAGCACCTTGCCCTGGCCGATCGCGGTCGAGCCGACCGCCAGCGGCGAGCCGACCG
>JAXDJC010000030.1:0-4987 GCA_034663685.1 Thermoleophilaceae bacterium | reverse complement strand
GCCGGCACGGTGGTTGGTCCCGCGCACGGCGAGTACCCCGTGCGTGCTCGCCCGCGGGTTCACGCGCGCCACGCGCACCTCGATCGCCTCCGGAGTTGGGCGCTCCACGACCGCCTCGATGGCGTCGTGGCGCGACGGCTGGGGCCAGGCGCGGAACTCGAAGGCCCGCGGGGCGACCACGAAGCCGAGGAAGAGGATCACGACCACGAGCACCACCATCGGGAGCGTTGCGATTCCGGTCCGGTTGGAGGGCGTAGCCATTGCGAGGCTCCTATCGGCACCCCGGCGAAAACCTTTAGCCCTGCCGCGCGATCCTGGACATTTTGCTCAGCCGGCGCGCAGGCCCAACTCGCGCGCGCGAGCGAGCCAGACGGCCCCGGCGGCGATCATCGCCACGCTGATCAGCTGCGGGAGCGTGAGCCCGAGCGCGGCCGTGTCGTTGCGCCGGATGAACTCCACCAGCAGCCGTTCGACGCCGCTGAGCACGAGCCAGAGGGCGAACAGGATCCCGGGCCGGACGCGATCGCGCAGCCGCCACAGGAGCAGGGCCACGAGGCCCATCGCGAGCGTCTCGTAGATCGGCGTCGGATGCACCTTCACGTCGGTCGGCACGGTCCCGTCCGGGTACGCCATCGCCCAGGGAAGGTCGGACGGCTTGCCGTAGTCGCCGTCGCCGGACACCTGGCAGCCCACCCTCCCGATCGCGTACCCGAGCGCGAGTAGCGGCGCGCAGAGGTCGAGCAGCGCCAGCCCCACGAAGTCGCGGCGCCAGGCCCACAGAAGCACCCCGACCGTGCCGCCCACCACCCCGCCGAGCCAGACGAGCCCGGAGCCCGAGAACGCCGCGCCGATCAGGTCGTTCTTCGCGGCGTCCCAGTTCTGGAGCAGGTAGTCGACCCGGGCGCCGACGAACCCGCCGGCGAGGCCGGCGAAGATGAGCTCGTAGGCCCAGTCGACCGGCAGCTCCAGCTCCCGCAGCCGCCGCGCTCCCACGAGGCCGGCCGCCACGAAGGCGAGCGCGAAGCAGATTCCGAAGGTCTTGAGATCGAGCGGGCCGATGTGCAGCTCGGGCTGCATGGCCGCGAGGCTATCCGCCGCTCGCTACAGGTATCCGAGCGGGTCCACCGGCGACCCGTTGATCCGCACCTCGAAGTGCAGGTGCGGGCCGAAGCAGTGCCCGGTGCAGCCCACGTAGCCGATCACCTGGCCCTGGCTCACGCTGGCGCCGACCGACGTGCCGAAGCGGGACTGGTGCGCGTAGCAGGTGGAGATCCCGCCGCCATGGCTCACGCACGTGTAGTTGCCGTAGCCGGTCGTGGGCGCCATGAGGATCACGCGGCCCGACGCGGCCGCGCGGATCGGCGTGCCCGTGGGCGCCGCGATGTCGATCCCCGCGTGCAGGCGCCCCCAGCGCATGCCGAACGGCGAGACCACAGGGCCGTTGACGGCCCAGATGAACTGGCCCGAGCCCCGGCGGATCGGGCCGGCCGGCGTGCTGCCCCCGCCGCCGCTCCCCGCCGTCCGGATCTGCGCGCTGATCTTGGCCTGCTCGCGCTCGAGCACCGCGAGGTCGTCCTCGGCGTGTTGGCGGCTCGAGCGCACGCGGGCGAGGATCGCCGCGCGGCCGTCGCGCGCCTTCGCCAGGTCGTCGCGGCGGCTGACGATCCCGTTCTTCACCGCCAGCACCTCGTTGCGCTTGGACAGGATCGCGTTGCGGGCGTTCTCCGCCTGCGTCTCGAGCCCGCCGAGCTGCTGGGTCAGGTCCGTCACCTGGCCCTTCACGCGCCGCACGAGGGTGATCACCTTCTTGTCCTGGCTCGCGATCCGGTCGAGGAAGTCGGTGCGGTCGAGGAAGTCGCCGAAGCTGGTGGAGTCGAGGACCACGCTGAGAATGTCCGGGTCGCCGTCCTTGTAGATCGCCACCAGCCGACCGGCCAGGACCTTCTGCGACCTATCGAGCCGGGCCCGCAGCAGGGCGAGCCGGCTGCGGGCGCGCTCGAGGCGGTTGCGGATCCCGTTCAGCTCCGCGCGCTTCTTGTTCACCTCGACCTCGAGCTGCGACTGGCGGCGTGAGACCGAGCGGATCTCGCCCTGCAGGCCGCGGATGCGCGCGGCGATGCCCGAGATGTCGGTCGTGAGCACGCGCTCCTTGCCGCGCTTGCGCTCCACGCGCTGCCGGATGTCCCCGATCTTCTGGGGCAGCGGCTTGGTCTGCGCGGGCAGCGGGATCACGAAGTACAGCGCGAGCGCCAGCGAGGTGTAGGTGAGGAAGCGACGTTTCATGGCGTGCGTTTACGGCCGTTATGCAGGGATTTCTCCCCAGGTAGGCGACGGCAGGCTACCAAGGCATCAGGCTCCAGCCCAGGTTTAGGCTGAGGCTGGTCGAGACCTTGCAGGAGGAGGATTCCGCGTCCGGCGCGCGACCCCGGCACCTGGCGCAGACGCTCGCGCACGAAAGATCCCACGCAAGGTTCAAGTCGCGCTGCCGATAAGTCACTGGGATTGGCTCCACGCCATCCCCGCCGGACGTACCCCGACCCCCCCAGGCCCGCCGATGTCGCCCTCAGTAACCGATCCGATTCACGCTGCCGATCTCGATCCCGGGAGCCGCGCGCTGCTCGACCTGTCACTGCGCCACGGCGTCTCCGACGACGAGATCGCGAGGGTCCTTGGCACCGACCCCGACGAGGTTGGGCGCCGCCGGGCGTCCGCGCTCGAGCAGGTGGGCCAGGCCTACGCGGCGCACGGCAGCTTCGCCACCCCGGCTCCCGGCCTGCGCCCCATGCCCGCCGGACCGCGGCTCGCGCCGGCCGATCCCGCCGCGGCCCGCGAGTGGACCTCGCGCGGGTCGCGCCGCGAGGAGCCGCGCGCCAAGCCGCTCGACATCGCGCTCCGGATCGTCTGCGCCGCATATCTGGCGGTGCTGCTGGCCGGCGTCGTGCTCTTCAAGGCCGCCTTCGTGCAGGCGATCACGGAGGACCCGTTCCTCACCACCTACGGGATCGTGGTCTGCGCCTACATCGTGAGCCGCTTCGGGCTGAGCATGATCTACCGCGGCGCGCGCGACGTGGGGCTCGAGCCCCACGTGGCGATCGTGATGCCCGCCTTCAACGAGGAGGAGGCGATCGGGCACTCGCTGCGCTCCCTGCTCGCGGTGGACTACCCGCACGACAAGCTCGAGCTGGTGGCGGTCGACGACGGCTCCACCGACGCCACGCTGGCCGAGATGCGCGCGGTGGCGGCGGGTAGCGACCGCGTGCGCGTGATCGACTTCCCCCAGAACCGCGGCAAGCGCGCGGCCATGGCGGCCGGGATCGCCGCGACCGAGGCGGAGATCGTGGCGTTCGTGGACTCCGACAGCACGCTCGAGCCCGACGCGCTGCGGCGCCTGGTGCAGGGCTTCGCCGACCCGAGGGTGGGCGCGGTGTGCGGCCACGCCGACGTGGCCAACCCGCGGCGGTCGTGGCTCTCGCGCATGCAGGCGGTCCGCTACTTCGTGGCCTTCCGCGTGGTCAAGGCGGCCGAGTCGGTCTTCGGCACCGTCACCTGCTGCTCGGGCTGCTTCTCCGCCTACCGGCGCGAGGCGATCCTGCCGCGGCTCGAGTGGTGGGCCGGCCAGACGTTCCTCGGCGTGCCCTCCACCTTCGGCGACGACCGCTCGCTCACCAACTGCGTGCTGCGCGACTGGAAGGTGCGCTACGAGTCGAGGGCGGTCTCGCACACGATCGTGCCGCACACGTTCCCCACCTTCATGCGCCAGCAGCTGCGCTGGAAGCGGAGCTGGACGCGCGAGTCGCTGATCGTGAGCAGGTTCATCTGGAGGAAGAACCCGCTGGCGTCGATCGCGACCTTCGTCGGGATCGTGCTGCCGCTCGTCGCTCCGTTCATCGCCGTGCGCACCGCGGTCTGGATGCCGCTCGTCGAGGGCAAGGGCGCGCCGATCATCTACCTGCTGGGCGTGTACGCCATGGCCGTGGCGTACGGGCTCTACTACGCCGCGCGTCACTCGCGCTACGACACGCTCTGGATCTACGGCGTCTTCTTCTGCTTCTTCTACCTCGCGTTCCTGCTCTGGCAGACGTACTGGGCGATCCTCACCGCGCGCACCGCGACCTGGGGCACGCGGCCGGCCACGGCCGGGATGGACGGGGGCGGGTGGTGAACCGCCTGGAGGCGATCTTCGAGCGCCCGCTGGCGCTGATCCTGCTGCCGCTGTCGATCCTGCCGTTCCTGCTCGTGGTGCCGCAGATGGTGGAGTCCAAGCAGCTGTACGAGCGCCGCCACCAGAGCGGGCCGCTGCCCGCGCCGCGCGTGGTGCTCACGCCCGCGCAGGTGGAGCGCTTCCAGCCCGTGGCGGCGTACTCGGGGGCGGTTCCGGTGCTCGCCTACGGCGGCATCCGCGACCGCGCCGAGGGCGCCGCGGTGAGCCGCTTCGGCTTCGCCGAGCAGATGGCCGCGCTCGACCGGATGGGCTTCAGCGCGATCTCGATGGAGCAGTTCGCCAGCTTCCGCGCCGGCGACCGCACCGGCCTCCCCGCCCGGCCGGTGCTGATCACCTTCGACGACGGCCGGCTCGACTCCTACCGCGGCGCCGACGCCGTGCTCGCCCGTCACGGGTTCAGGGCGGCGATGTTCGTGTCCACCGCCAAGGTCCGGCGCGGCGACACGGACCACCTGACCTGGCGCGAGCTGCACGGGATGAAGGACTCCGGCCGCTGGGACGTGGAGCCGCAGGCCGGCGACGGCTACCGGACGGTCGCCTACGACCAGCGGGGCGACACGGCTCCGTTCTACGCGGTGCGCCGCTACACGCGCTCGAGCGGGCTCGAGAGCTTCGCCGGCTACGAGCGCCGCGTGACCGAGGACGTGTTCGGCGCCGGCGACCGCCTGCGCGACCAGGGCTTCGACCCGCACGCGTTCGCCCTCCCGTATGGCGACTACGGGCAGGAGCGGACGAACGACCCGGCGATCCCGCAGTTCATGCGCG
>JAXDJC010000007.1:0-5365 GCA_034663685.1 Thermoleophilaceae bacterium | reverse complement strand
CCCGCAGGGTGGCGCGCAGAAGGCGCGCCCAGTCGGCGGCCTCGGAGGCCGAGCGCAGGTCCGGCTCGCTCACGATCTCCACCAGCGGCGTGCCGCCCCGGTTGAAGTCGACCACGCTGGCCTCGGCACCGTGGATGCGGCCCGAGCTGCCGGCGTGCACGAGCTTGGCGGCGTCCTCCACGAGGTGCACGCGGTGCACGCGCACGTCGCCGAGCCGTCCCGCCGAGCCGAGCGCGATGTCGTACTGGCTGATCTGGTAGCCCTTCGGGAGGTCGGGATAGAAGTAGTTCTTGCGGTGGAAGATCGAGCGCGGCGCCACCTCGCAGCCGAGCGCCATCGCGATCATCAGCCCGAAGTGCACCGCCTCGGCGTTCGTGACCGGCAGCGTGCCGGGGTGGCCGAGGCAGATCGGGCAGGTGTGCGTGTTGGGCTCCTCCCCGAACGAGAGCGCGCAGCCGCAGAACATCTTCGTGCGCGTGCGCAGCTGCACGTGGATCTCGAGCCCGATGACCGGCTCGTAGTGGCGCTCGGCCAGGGCCTCAGCCACGGGCCGCGCTCCCGTCGAAGCCGATTCCCCGCTCGAGCGCGTGCGCCGCGCTCAGGATCCGGTTCTCGCTGAACGCCGGGCCGGCGAGCTGGATGCCCACGGGCAGCTCGCCGGCCAGGCCGCCGGGAATCGAGATGGCGGGGATCCCGGCCAGCGGCATCGACACCGTGCAGTAGTCGGAGAGGTACATCGCGAGCGGGTCGTCGGTGCGCTCGCCGAGCTTGAAGGCGACCGTGGGCGAGGTGGGCGTCACGATCAGGTCCACCTTGGCGAACGCGCTGCGGAAGTCGTCGGCGATCTTGGTGCGCACGCGCTGGGCGCGGCCGTAGTAGGCCTCGTAGTAGCCGGACGAGAGCGCGTAGGTGCCGAGCATGATGCGGCGCTTGACCTCGTCCCCGAACCCGGCCGCGCGGGTTTCCTCGTAGAGAGCGGTTAGGTCGGTGGCGTCGGCGCGGGTGCCGTAGCGCACGCCGTCGAAGCGGGCGAGGTTGGCGCTGGCCTCGGCGGGGGCGATCACGTAGTAGGCGGAGATCGCGTGCGGGGAATGCGGCAGCCCGATCTCCTCGATCGAGCCGCCCAGCTCCTCGATGAGCTCGAGGGTGCGCTCGAAGACGGCGCGCACGCCCGGCTCGATCCCCTCGCCGCTCAGCTCGGGCGGCACGCCGAAGCGCATGCCGGCGAGGCTCTCGGCGGTGGGGATCTCCACCTCCTCCGGGAAGTCGAGCGAGGTGGAGTCGCACGGGTCGCGGCCCACCATGTGCTTGAGCAGGTGGGCGCAGTCGGTCACGTCGCGGGTGATCGGGCCGCACTGGTCGAGCGAGGACGCGAAGGCGATCATGCCGTAGCGGGAGACCGCGCCGTAGGTGGGCTTGAGCCCCACGACCCCGCAGAGCGCGGCGGGCTGGCGGATCGAGCCGCCGGTGTCGGTGCCGATCGCCCAGGGCGCGAGCCCGGCCGCGACCGCCGCCGCCGAGCCACCGGACGAGCCGCCCGGCACGCGCTCGCGGTCCCACGGGTTGAGCACCGGGCCGAAGCCGGAGTTCTCGTTGGACGAGCCCATCGCGAACTCGTCCATGTTGGTCTTGCCGAGGGTGGGCGCGCCGGCGGCGTTCAGGCGCTCGACCGCGGTTGCGGTGTAGGGCGGGCGGTAGCCCTCGAGGATGCGCGAGGCCGCCTGGCTCGGGACGCCCTCCACGCAGAAGAGGTCCTTGACGGCGAGCGGGACGCCGCCGAGCGGGGCGTCCGGCGCGGGCTGCTCGGCAGGCGCCTCGTCCGCCACCCAGAGGAACGCGTTCAGGTCGTCGGCGGCCGCGCGCTCGCGGTAGGCGTCGAACAGCTCCGCCGCGGACAGCTCACCGCCGCGGATCCGCTCGGCGGCCTGGGCGCCGGTGAGGTCGAGGACGCCGCTCACGCGCCGCCCGGGCTCGGCACCCGGAACCCGGAGTCGTCCGCGTCGGGCGCCTGGTCGAGCGCGCGCTCGCGCGGGAGGCTCGGGCGCGGCTCGTCGGGCCGGAGCACGTTCTCGACGTCGATCACGTGGGCGGTCGGCGCCACGTCGTCGAGGTCGAGCTCGTTGATCTTCTCGATGTGGCCGAGGATCGACGACAGCTCGCCCGACATCCGCTCGACCTCCGCGTCGGTCAGCTTCAGGCGGGCCAGCCGGGCCACGTGGAGGACCTGCTCGCGCTCGATCACGGCGGCGATTCTATGTAGGCCGGTTACGATGCCCGCGATGTCGCCCGCGACGGCCGAGCGCCTGGTCGTCCTCACCATGCGCCAGCTGGCGCTCACGTTCGCCGTGGTGGGCGTGCTGTTCCTCGCCACGCCCGATGGCGTGATCGGGCGGATGGACGACGTGGGCAGTTGGTTCGGGACCTTCTCCCCCGGGGCCAGGACCGATCAGAGGTTCTGGCTCGGGCTCGGGTTCGCGTACATGACGGTGATCACGGGGATCGCGTTCGTGGTCTCGCTGGACGTCGTTCGCCACCGGCCGCTGCTGCTCGTGCTGGCGGCGGGCAAGGTGGCGTCGTCGCTCACCACCGGCGCGTTCTTCTTCTTCGACCACGACGTGTTCATCTACCTCCTCAACTTCATCGTCGACGGGAGCCTCGTGGGCGTGGCGCTGTTCTGCTGGGTGCTCGCGGGGCGGGTGGAGGCGGCGCGGGGCACCGGCCCGGCCGCCGATCCCGGCTGAAGAGCGGCCCGCCGCACGATCGCGGCATTCGCGGAGGCCCTGCTGGCGGGCGGCCGGCTCCCGGCCCCGTCCGGCGACGTGCCGGCGGCGGCGATCGATCTGCTCGAGCAGGCGCCGCCGCGCATGCGGCTGATCGCGCGGCTCGGCATCGGAGCGCTCGAGCTCTCCCCCTTCCCGCGCCGCTTCTCGCGCATGCCGCTCGCGGCGCGCACCCGGCACATCGAGCGCCTGGAGTCGAGCCGCTCGCTCAACCGCCGCTCGGTCGTGCTGCTGGCCAAGACCCTGACCTGCGTGACCTACACCCGCGACGAGCGCGTGCGCGCGCTGGTGGGCTGGAACCCGCGCTGCGAGCTGCTCCCCGGAGCGGATGACCGCGTCCCTACTTCTTCGAGGGGTCAGGCCCCTGACCGGGCGTTCAGTTGTGTGGCTCTGCCGCCTCACGGCGAGGCGCTCCGCTCCGACGTGGTGGTCGTCGGCTCGGGCGCGGGGGGCGCGACGGCCGCTCGTCTGCTCGCGGAGGCGGGCCTCGACGTGATCGTGGTCGAGGAGGGCGAGCACCGCGACGCGCGCGACTTCACCACCGATCCGCTCCACGCCCTGCGCACCCTCTACCGCGACGCCGGCCTCACAGCCTGCGACGGCAAGCCGCCGATCCCGCTGCCGGTGGGCCGGTGCGTGGGCGGCACCACCGTCATCAACTCCGGCACCGCCGTGCGGCCGCCGGCGACCGTATTCGCGCGCTGGCGCGACGAGCACGGGATCGGCTGGGCCACGGAGCTGGAGGGCGAGCTCGAGTCGGTGGAGCGCGATCTGGCGGTCACCGCGGTCGATCCCGCCACCGCCGGCCGCAACGCCGAGCTGTGCCGCGCGGGGGCCGAGGCGCTCGGCGCGGCCAACGGGCCGCTCCCGCGCGCCGCGGGCCGGGTCACGTGCTGCGGCACCTGTCCGATGGGCTGCACGCTCGACGCCAAGCAGGCGATGCACGTGTCCGAGCTGCCGCGGGCCGTCGCGGCGGGGGCGCGGGTCTTCTCCGGAGCGCGCGCCACCAAGGTGGTGCTCGGCGGCGGACGCGCCACGGGGATCGTCTGCGCCCGAGCCGGAGGCGGCGCCGAGCACTTCGGGATCGGGGCCCGCGCGGTTGTGCTCGCGGGCGGCGCGCTGGGCACGCCGGAGCTCCTGCTCACGCAGGGGCTCGCGAACGGCTCCGGCCACGCCGGGCGCCACCTGCGCATCCAGCCCGCCTGCTGGGTCGGCGCGCGCTACGCCGGGCAGGAGGTGCGCGGCTGGGACGGGATCATGCAGTCGTGGGGAGTCCACGAGTGGCTCGACCGCGGGCTCTTCCTGGAGGCCACGTTCTCCCCGCTGCCGTTCGGCGCCCACTGGATGCCGGGGGCGGGCGCCGCTTTCGCGGAGCGGGTCGAGCGCTATGGCGAGATGGGGATCGTCGGGGTGCACCTCGCCGACACCTCGGAGGGTCGAGTCCGAGTTCGGGGCGGCCGGCTGCGGCTCGGCTACGGCCTCACCCGCGACGACGCGTCCGTCCTCTCCTTCGGCATCGCCCGCGCCGCGCAGATGCACTTCGCCGCCGGGGCGAGCGAGGTGTATCCGCAGGTTGCCGGGCTGGGCGTCATGCGGGCGGGCGAAGAGCGCGGCCTGGAGGAGCGCGCGGTGCGGCCGGGCGAGCTGCGCCTCGAGGCGTTCCACCCGATGGGCACCGCGCGGATGGGGACCGACCCGCGCTCGTCGGTGGTCGCCCCGTCGGGCGAGACCCACGACGTGCCCGGCCTGTTCGTGGCCGACGCGAGCGTGCTCCCCACCTCGCTGGGCGCGAACCCGCAGCTGACGATCATGGCGGTCGCGCGGCGAATCGCGCGCGGGGTCGCGGAGCGGCTGGCCTAGCGGTCCGCGTCCGGGTCGGGCGCGCGCGACCCCGGATCCGGCGGCGCGTTGCCGGCGCCCGGCTCGTCGAACTCGAACTCGACCTCCTCGCCGGGCTCAGGCGCCGCCGCCGCCGGCTCGTCCACCGGCTCGTCGTCGACCGGCGGCTCCGCGACGGGCGGCTCCTCGATGGGCGGCTCCTCCACCGGCGGCTCCTCGGCGGCCGGCTCCTCCACCGGCGGCTCCTCCACCGGCGGCTCCTCGACCGGCGGCGGCTCCTCCGCCACGGGCTCCGGCTCCGGTAGCTCCTCCCGGTGTGACGGCTCGGGCGGCGGTGGCGGTGGGAAGTTGAACTCGAAGGCGGTCTCCGGCGCCGCCGGGGCCACCGGCGCCGCCGGGGCCACCGGCCCCGCGGGCGCCGCCTCGGGAGCCGGCGCCTCCCGCCGCTCGCGCCGGCGCCGGCGCCACTCCACTGCGCCGCTGCGCAACCGCGCCGCGCGGCCCGGTCGCCCCTCCGCCTCCTCCACCGCCGGGCTCTCGTCGGTGTCCGCGTCGACGTCTTGCACCCCGTCCCCCGCCGTCACGCCCGCCCGCTCGTCCCGTTCGGTGAGCACCGCCTGCCGCGAGCCGATGGTGAGCACCCCGAGCGCCACCAACCCGAGCGGCGCTCCCGGCCTGATCACCGCAACGTCGTTGAACCCAGGCGGCTGGACCATGCGATAGACGATCAGGAGCGTGCCGACCAC
>JAXDJC010000005.1:0-21106 GCA_034663685.1 Thermoleophilaceae bacterium | reverse complement strand
ACGACGGGCGCGGCCTGCCGAGCTGGCGCCGGGTGCTCACGGCGGTCGCGCGCGGCTGGGAGACCGAGCGGGACAAGATCCGCGCCGGCGGCGAGCGCGTGGCGCAGCGCCTGGCGGGCGGGGCCGCCCTGCGCCCGCGCGAGGAGCCGCTCGACCCGAAGGCCCTCGACGAGGCCGTGGCCGTGCTGCGCGGCGCCTACGACGAGCACCACGGCGGTTTCGGCGGGGCTCCCAAGTTCCCGCCGTCCTCCGTGATCGAGCTCCTGCTGCGCCGCGGCGAGCGCGAGATGACCACGCACACGCTCTGGGCGATGGCGAGCGGCGGGATGTACGACCAGGTGGGCGGCGGCTTCTCGCGCTACTCGGTCGACGAGCGCTGGCTCGTGCCCCACTTCGAGAAGATGCTCTACGACAACGCGCTGCTGGCCCGCGCCTACCTCCACGGCTGGCAGGTGGGCGGCGAGGACCTGTTCCGCGACGTGGCCTGTGAGACGCTCGACTGGGCGCTGCGCGAGATGCGCGCCCCCGAGGGCGGCTTCTACTCCGCGCTCGACGCCGACTCCGAGGGCGTTGAGGGCAAGTTCTACGTCTGGACCCTCGACGAGCTGCGCGACGCGCTCGGAGACGACGCCGAGGCCGCCATCGAGCACTTCGGCGCCGACGACCCCGGCAACTTCGAGGGCGCGAACATCCTGACCCGCGGCAGCGACCCCCCGGAGCGCCTGCCCGAGATCAGGGCCGGGCTCTACGAGGTGCGCAAGAAGCGGGTCTGGCCCGGGCTCGACGACAAGCGGCTCACCTCCTGGAACGCGCTGATGATCTCGGCGCTGGCCGACGCCGGCGCGGTGCTCGAGCGCGCCGACTACCTCGACGCCGCCGCCGCATGCGCGGACTTCGTGCTGCGCGACCTGCGCGACGAGTCGGGCCGCCTGCTGCGCACCTACAAGGACGGCCAGGCCAAGCTGAACGCGTACCTCGAGGACCACGCGTACCTGCTCGAGGCGCTGATCTCGCTGTACGAGGCCACGTTCGACCCGCGCTGGTTCCGCGCCGCCCGCGCAATCGCGGACACCATGATCGAGCGCTTCGCCGATGACGAGAACGGCGGCTTCTTCGAGACCTCGAACGACCACGAGCGGCTGCTCACCCGGCGCAAGGACCTGGAGGACAACCCGATCCCGTCCGGCAACTCGAGCGCCGCGTACGGGCTCCTGCGCCTCGCGGCCCTGACCGGCGAGCACGAGTACGAGAAGCGCGCGGTGTCGATCTTCCGGCTGCTCCACCACGTGGCCCCGCAGCACCCGCAGGCGTTCGCGCACCTGCTCCAGGCGATGGACTTCCACTTCGCGAGCGTGAAGGAGGTCGCGCTGGTCGGCTCCGATCTCGGCCCCCTCGAGAAGGTGGTCAGAAGCCGCTTCCGGCCCCACCTCGTGCTCGCCGGCGGCGAGGCCGACGGCGTCCCCCTGCTGGCCGGCCGCCCGCCGGTCGACGGTCGCGCAGCCGCATACGTCTGCGAGAACTTCGCCTGCCGGCGGCCGGTCACCGAGCCGGACGAGCTGGCCGCCCTGCTCGGCTAGGGAGTCACGCGGAGCTTCGTCGACGCGCTGCGGTAGCCGAACAGCGCGGCGCGGGCGCTCCTCACCCCCGCGTGGAAGAAGCGCACGGTGATCGTGGCCTCGCCCTTCGAGTTCGTGGTCGCACGTCGGTTGCCGAGCCGGACCGTGGCGCCCGGGACCCGGGCCCCGGGCGGACTGGCATTGGTCACGCGCACGTGGAAGCCGGTGGTGGCCAGCCGCCTCACGCGCCGCGGCGAGACGGTGAGCCTCAGCCTGGGCCGGTTGGCCGCGCTCGGCGGCCCGGCGGCCGGCGGGCGGTCGGTCACGTTCGCCAGCTCCACCAGCACGCCGGAGAAGCCGACCACGTAGAGGTTCCGCGCCGGGAAGCCGGCGCCGCCCCCGCCCCAGTTCACGGCGCTCGCGTTGATGATCCCGTGGGCGAGCACGCAGGCCTGGCGGTCGCGATCGATCCGCCACACCTCGCCGGCGGCGTTGACCGCCAGGAACAGGCGATCGGCGTCGTCGCGCGTCATGCCGTCCGGCCCGCCCTGGAGGTCGGGCGCCGTGGCCTCGAAGTACGGCACCTCCTTCGTGGGGTCCTTCAGGTCGATCTGCGCGATCGAGGCGGGCTTGAACGTCTGCGCCGCGTAGAGGTAGCGGCCGGTCGTGTCGATCACGAGGCCGTTGGGCGTCTGCACCTTCGACCAGTCGTCCTGGACCTTGCCGCCGAGCACGCGGTCGATGCCGCCAGCGAAGTCGTTCGAGGCGTAGAACGCGCCGTCGGGGCCGCGCACGATGCCGTTGGCCATGCCCATGCCGTCCGTGATCACGGACGACGCGCCGGTGTCCGGGTTCACGCGCATGAGGCCACCGGCGGTGCCGTCGGACACGGAGTTCTGCGTGCCGCCGTTGAACCCGAGCACCAGGCTCCCGTCGAGGTCCCAGGCGAGCCCGCCCGCGCCGTTGATCCCGGTCACGAGCACCTGCGGAGCGGCGTCCGGCCGGTCGATTCGCAGCAGTTGCCCGCCGCGCGCGTCCGTGAAGAAGATCCGCCCCCTCGCGTCGGCGATGATCGACTCGAGCTGCCCCTGCCCCGAGAGGATCGTGCGCGTCTGCGGCAGCGGTGAGCAGTCGGGCAGCGCCTGCGCGGCCGCCGGCAGCGCCAGCAGTGCGGCGCAGACCGCGGCGACCGCCCCGCGGATCAAGCGAGCCTCACTCGGCGGCGGCGAGATTGCCCGACCGGATTCGCTCGACCAGGTCCTTCGACTCCTCGCGCACGATGGTGCCGTCCTCGAGCTCGATCGCCGGCAGCAGCTTCTGCCCGGTCTGCTCGACGTACTCCGTGCGCCGCCCGCGCAGCGGCGAGTGCTTGACCACCTCGTACTCGACCCCGGCCTCGTCGAGGGCCTTCTGCACCTTCCAGCACGGGTGCGGGCCCTTGATGAACGTGACCGAGCAGCGATGCAATTTGAGCGCCATGCCCGGAGCCTAACTCAGGCGGCCAGGCCGCTCAGCACCAGCTCGTCGTGGCCCTGCGCCCTCACCTTGCGCAGCACGCGCTCGAGCTTGCCGTCCGGGCCCACCACGAACGTCGAGCGCTCGATGCCCATCCTCGCCTTCATGTAACCGCGGGCCGGCTTGTGCACCCAGACCCCGTAGGCCTCCGCCACGGCGTGGTCCTCGTCGGAGAGCAGCCGGAACGGGAGCCCGTACTTGTCGGCGAACTTGCGCAACCGGGGCACCGGGTCGGGCGAGATGCCGAGCACGACGGCGCCGAGGTCGTCGAAGTCGGACTGGCGGTCGCGGATCGCGCACGCCTGCGTCGTGCACCCGGGCGTGTCTGCCTTCGGGTAGAAGTAGACGACGACGGTGCGCCCGCGCAGCGACGAGAGCCGCACCGGCTCGCCGTCCTGGTCCGGCAGCTCGAAGTCGGGTGCCTCGGACCCCTCGTTCACAGCACCGACAGGTAGCGCTCGAGCTCCCAGGCCGACACCTGCACCCGGTAGTCGTCCCACTCCTTGCGCTTGAGCTCCACGTAGCGCGTGAACATGTGCTCGCCCAGCGTGCGGAGCACCAGCTCGGACTCGGCCGTCAGCTCGATCGCCTCGCCGAGCGTCTCCGGCAGCTGCTCGATCCCGCGCCGCTTGCGGTCGTCGGCGGAGAGGTGGTAGAGGTTCTGCTCCATCGGCTCGGGCAGCTCGTAGCCCTTCTCGATCCCCTCGAGCCCCGCCTGGAGCAGCACCGCGAAGGTCAGGTACGGGTTGCAAGCCGGGTCCGGGCAGCGCAGCTCCATCCGCGTGGCCTGCTCCTTGCCCGGGTGGTAGAGCGGCACCCGCACGAGCGCCGAGCGGTTGCGCCGCGACCACGCCACGTACACCGGCGCCTCGTAACCCGGCACGAGCCGCTTGTACGAGTTGACCCACTGGGCGAAGATCGACGAGATCTCGCGCGCGTGGCGCAGCTGGCCCGCGATGAACGCCTTGCCCGTGGCGGAGAGGTAGTACTGGTCGTCCCCGTCGTAGAAGGCGTTGCGGCCCTCCTTGAAGAGCGACTGGTGCGTGTGCATCCCGGACCCGTTCTCGCCGAACAGCGGCTTGGGCATGAACGTGGCGTGCCAGCCGTACTTCATCGCGTACTCCTTGACCGTGATGCGGTACGTCATGCAGTCGTCGGCCATCTTCAGGGCGGGCGCGTAGCGCATGTCGATCTCGTGCTGCGACGGCCCCACCTCGTGGTGGGTGTACTCCACGTGGATTCCGAGCTGCTCGAGGGCGAGCACGGTCTCGCGGCGCACGTCGGAGCCGGCGTCGAGCGTGGTGAGGTCGAAGTAGCCGCCCTCGTCGAGCACCTCGGGGATCCCGCCCTCCGGCTTGGAGTTGCGGAAGTAGAAGAACTCGAGCTCGGGCCCGACGTTGAACGCGTCGAAGCCCATCGCCTCGGCCCGCGCGAGCGCGCGGCGCAGCACGTGGCGCGGGTCGCCCTCGTACGGCTGGCGGTCGGGCGTGACCACGTCGCAGAACATCCGCCCCACGCCGCTCTCGGTCGGCCGCCATGGCAGGACCGCGAACGTGGTGGGGTCCGGCATCGCGATCATGTCCGACTCCTCGATCGCGTTGAAGCCGGTGATCGAGGAACCGTCGAAGCCCATCCCGCCCTCGAACGCGTCGTCCAGCTCCTCGGCGTTCACGGAGAAGCTCTTCAGCTGGCCGAGGACATCCGTGAACCAGAGCCGGACGAACCGGATGTTGTGGTCGGCGACGAGGGCCTTGACGTCGTCGGCGGTCTGCGGCTGGTCTGCCATCGGACTCCTCGTGAGCTCGGGAACGGCCGTGAGCCCAGAGGCTAACGGCGGGCGCGCACCGGTGCGGGCTGGGCCAGCCAGCTCCTGCCCCAGCTCCGCAGCGCCCGCACGGCGGGCTCCAGCGCCTGGCCCTTCTCGGTGAGGCAGTACTCGGTGCGCACGGGCGAGCCGTCGATCACCCGGCGCCGCACGATGCCCTCTGCCTCCAGCTCCTTGAGCCGCTCGGAGAGCAGGCGATCGGAGATGTCGGGGACCAGGCGGCGGATCTCCGAGAAGTGCAGCGGGCCGTCGAGCAGGACCGACAGGATCGCTCCCGACCAGCGCTTGCCTATGAGCTCGACCGCGCGGTGGTAGAAGACGCAGCAGGTCTGGCGCTCGACTGTGATGCGAACGGCCATCACGGCCATGCTAGCCAGTGATCAGGCGGCTCGGAGGACCCGGCCGAGCTCGGCCGAGCCGTCGATCGGGAGGTTGCCCCCGCGCGTGAAGAGCGCGTGGAACAGGCCGAGCGACACGTGGGCGGTGGTCTCGAGCAGCTGCTCGTCGGTCCAGTCGGCCTCGCGCGCCTCCTCCACGAGGTGGAGCGGCACCGCCTCGGGGGTCTCCAGGAGGCCCTTCACGAAGGCGAGCAGAGCCGCCTCGCGCTCGTCGCTCGAGTCGAACCCGCGCGCGAGGGCGATCTCGTCGAGGCCCAGGCCCGCCTCGCGGGCGGTGCGCTGGAGCATGGAGAGGACGTACTCGCTCCCCTCGTGCTGGGCCACGGCGAGCGCCACGCGCTGCTGGGACTTGAGCGACAGCTCCCCCTGGCGCAGCTCGGAGCGGAAGCGCGCGTAGGCGCGCAGGACGGCCGGGGCGCCGGCGAGGAGCCCGAGCATGTTCGACACCTGCCCTCCGGTCGAGAGCGCGCCCTTGAGCACGGGCAGGCTCCGCTCGGGGGCGGTGAGCTCGTCATGCAGCTGGAACCTGCTCTCCTTCGCCTTCTTCGCCACTTGCGCCTCTGAGGGTTGCTTACGGGAAGTAAGTATAGATTCGGCCGTCCACGGGTTATACGCACGGCCGTGTGCCCCGGATGTCTATGCGGGCGTGCTGAACGCTCCCTAAAGCGGGCGCGGAGAAGTGTGCGATCGGGCGCTCCGCCCGCGGGGCCTCAGGCGGGCGGGAGGGCGCTCAGACGGGCGCGGCGTGGGCCGTGGCGGTGGCGACGGCCACCAGGAACAGCCCCAGGAAGAACGCCCAGCCCGCGATCCGGTCCGGGCGCGGGCCGATGCGTGCCGCCGTGTCCGGGCGCCGGCGCGGGGGCGCCGCGCGCTGGCCTGTGATCACGACGGTGCGGCGGCCGGTCTCGGGGTCGCGCGCGGGCGGCTCGTCGCGCTTGGTGACCACGAGCGTCAGCTCGGGACGCCTCGCAGCCTCTTCCTCTTCCAGCCATACGCGGGCTGACGCTCGATCTGCCACTGGACCCCTCTTTCGCGTGCCTACGGGGTTAGCTGACGGGCTCGCGCTGAAAGAGCTGCGCTACGCCGCGTCCTGCGGCGATTCGCCCCATGGCCCACAGGGCCAATGGTTCCCCCGTGCCTCGCCACCGACGGCGAGACCTCGGCTTGACGGACAGGATGGTACCGGACGGATCGGCGGAAAGAGGCGGTTTGCGCCTCGTTCCGGGGCCCGGTCTAGTGCTGGGCGCCCGCTACCTGCGAGAGAAACTCGCCCACCAGGGCGGCGTCCTTGGGCTCGAGCAGGTGCGGGGGCATCCGGCCCTGGCCGGTGCCGCCGATCTCGATCGCCTTCATCACCCGGGCCTTGGTCACCTGGCCGACCTCGTCGAGGTTCGGGCCGGTCACGCCGCGCGCGTTGGTGGCCGCGAGGCTGTGGCAGCTCTGGCAGGTCTGCTTGAAGAGCTTGCGGCCCTCCGCGGCGTTGGCCGACAGCTTCTTCTCCTTCAGGCTCCCCACGCCGCCCTCGGCGGTGTCGTGATTTGCGATCACCAGCACCGGGATCGCGATCCCTATCCCCACGTAGATCGCCGGGATGATGAACCGGAACGTCCGGCGCCCGCCGGTGAGGTAGGCCTCGCGGGCCTGGCTCGGCCCGCCGGAGAAGGCCACGAAGATGACCGCGGCGCCCAGGGCGAGGAACGCGAGGATGAATGCGACTGCCGCCATGCGGGCCGGATGGTATTACGGGAGCCGGAGGCGAGGACGGGCCGTCAGGCCGCGGCTTCGCTGCCGTCGTCGCCGGCGGCCTCGCGCCGGGCGCGCTTCCAGCTTCCGAAGGCGGAGAAGACGTCGGTGAGGTCCGGGAGGCTCTCGTCGTCGGCTGCGCGCTGCTGGTAGTCGACCATCAGCAGCCGCTCGGGCGGCGAGCCGAGCTGCTCGGCCACGGTGCGGATGCCGTCCACGACCTCGCCGGGGGTGGCGTCGCCGCCGTCGGGGTCGCGCGAGCGCTGGGCCTCGCGTGCGAACACTCCCGCCGCCGCGCCGCGCGCGCCGGGTGCGCCGTCGCCCGCCTCGCGGGCCCGCCCGGCGCCGATCAGCAGGCGGCAGTGCGGGCACTGAACCGGCTGCGGGGGCCACTCTCCCACGGCGCCCGCCTCCACGAGGAGCAGGCAGTGGGGGCAGTGAGCGTCGGTCCTCTCGCGGGTCGTGGCCATCACCCTGGTTGTTGCGCAACAGCCAATTGGGTAAACCCCGCCGGGCGCGAGGGCGCTCGTGGAGCGGGTGCGGAGGCGCTGTGCGAGCGGGCCGAGGCCGAGGCGCTAGACCGCGAGCGCCTGGAGCTCGCGCTCCTCGGCCAGCTTGCGCAGCGCGCGACGTTCCAGCTTGCGGACGCCCTCCGGCGAGAGGTCCATCCGCTTGGCCACCTCGCGCAGGGTCATCGGCTCGCGCCCGTCGAGCCCGAAGCGCATCTCGATCACGCGGCGGGCGGTGTCGTCGAGGCGCTCGAGCGCCTTGCGGATCGAGCGCTCCTCGAGCTCCACGGCGACCTCCTCGAGCGGGCTGGGCGCATCCGAGGGCAGCAGCGAGCCCAGCTCGGCCTCGCCGTCGCCGCCCACGGGCGTCTCCAGGCTCACGGGCACGCGCTCGGCCGAGCGCAGCTCCTCGACCCGCTCGGAGTCGGTGCCGAGCGCCTCGGCCAGCTCGTCGTTCGTCGGGTCGCGGCCGAGCGAGGCGGTGAGCTTGCGCTCGGCGCCGCGCAGCTTGGTCAGCTCCTGCCCGATGTGCGCCGGGATACGGATCGTGCGCGACTGGTGCTGGACCCCGCGCTGCATCGCCTGCCGGATCCACCACGTGGCATAGGTGGAGAACTTGAAGCCGCGCCGGTGGTCGAACTTCTCGACCGCGCGGATCAGGCCGAGGATCCCCTCCTGGATCAGGTCCAGGAACGGCAGCCCGAGGCCGCGGTAGCGCTTGGCGTTGGCCACCACCAGCCGGAGGTTGGCCTCGATCATTCGGTCCTTGGCCGCCTGGTCGCCGCGCTCGATCCGCTTGGCCAGCTCGACCTCCTCCTTGGCGGTGAGAAGCGGCCGCTGGGCGATGTCGCGCAGGAAGATCTGGAGCGAGTCGCTGGTGGCCTCGGCCACCGCGTCGTGCGTGTAGCGCGGGGCGGCGGTCTCGCCGCGGTCGCCCGTGTCGATCACGTCGATGCCGCGGCGCTCCGCCTCGCGGTAGAGCGCCTCCAGGCGGTCGCCGTCGATCTCGAGCCCCTCGACCGCCGCCGCGACCTCCGAGAACTCGAGCGATCCACTCTCCTCCGCACGCCGGAGGAGGTCGTCAATCCTGTTTTCGAGGACCTCCTCGCTCATGTGCCCAGCATACGCCGGGTCAGGCCAGTCGCGCGACCCCCGAATAGACGTTGTACGAGCCGCCGCGGGCGAAACCGCACAGAAGCATCCCGCGCTCGCGCGCGAGGGCGACCGCGAGGCTCGACGGCGCGCCCACGGCCACGATCCCGGCGAGCCCGGCCAGCGCCGCCTTCTGCACCAGCTCGAACGAGGAGCGGCCGCTGAGGCACGCGATCACGCCGGGGAGCGGGAAGCGGCCGGCCAGCAGAAGCTCCCCGATCGCCTTGTCCATGGCGTTGTGGCGGCCCACGTCCTCGTGGATCGCGATCAGCTCCCCGCCGGGATCGAAGAGGGCGGTGGCGTGGAGGCCGCCGGTGCGCTCGAAGGCGTGCTGGCGGGTGCGCAGCTCCTCCGGCGCGCGGCGGACCAGCTCCGCGTCGACGGGATCGGCCGGCGGCGGCCCGGGCGCGGCGAGCCGCACGCTCTCGAGCGCCGCCTTGCCGCACACGCCGCACGAGGAGGTGAGGTGGAAGCTCCGCTCGGCGGCGCCGTCGCGGCGCAGGCCGGCCCGCGTGCGCACCTCCACCACGTTCGCGGCGAGGTCCGCCGACGGGCCGACGGCCAGCAGGTCGTCCGGCCCCGCGATCAGCCCCTCGCCCGCGAGGAAGCCCGCGGCGAGCGCCTCGTCCTCGCCCGGCGTGCGCATGGTCACCGCAAGCGGCTCGCCGTCCACTCGGATCTCGAGCGGCTCCTCCACCGCCACCTCGTCGCGCTCGGCCGTGCCCGCGCCGGCGGTCCGCCGCTGGACCTCCACGGCGCTCACGTGCCGGTCGAACACCCGCTCCACCGGCCAGATGATGGCGCTTCGCGGGCGAGGCGACCGGTAGAGTCGCCGCGGTGAGGGGCAGGTTCCTTGGGATGGCGCTGGCGGCGGTTGCGCTCGCGGCACCCGCGAGCGCCGGAGCGCGGGTGATCCGGGCGGGCGACATCCTGCCTCCAGGCCAGAGCGGGTTCGTGGACGCGGCCGGCGTGCCGAACGGGACCGGCTCGCCGCATTTGACCGACCAGGTCGAGCGGTTCCTGGCGTTCGACTTCAAGCCGCACGGCTTCAACAACCTCGCGCAGTCGGTGGAGACCCCGCGCCCGGGCGTGACGATCGAGCGCGACCAGTTCGGCGTGCCGAACATCCACGGGGCCAACGACGACGACGTGTGGTTCGGGGCCGGCTACGCGGTCGCTCAGGACCGGCTCTTCCAGATGGAGCTGTTCCGGCGCGCGACCCAGGGCCGCCTGGCGGAGATCGTGGGGCGCGGCTACCTCCAGGACGACATCAAGGCGCGCCGCGACTTCTACACCGGGGCGGAGTACGACGCGATGGTCACGAAGCTTCCGGCCGCCGAGCAGCAGCGCTTCCGCAGCTATGCCGACGGGGTGAACGCCTGGATCGCGCAGACGCGCACCGACCCCAACAAGCTGCCGGCCGAGTTCGCGCTGGTGAACGCGGCGCCGCCGGTCGACTGGACCACGCGCGACTCGGCTTCCATCGGCGTCTTCCTGGCGCGCACGGTGCCGAGCGACGACGGCGAGGAGATGGGCAACTGGAAGGCGCTGAACGTCTTCGGCTCCAAGCTCTTCAACGCGGTCCTCCCGATCCGGACCAAGGGGCAGATCCCGTCGGTGCCGGCGTCCTCGGGCTCGTTCCCGGCGCAGCCGGGGCGCAGCGCCAAGCAGGAGGCCGAGGGCTTCAAGCGCTCGCAGGCGTTCCTCAAGACGGTGCCGATGCCGAAGGCCGAGGACGTGGGCGGCACGAACGCCTCGGCGCGCGCGGCCGGCGAGCTGCCGATGCTCGGGCAGCTCGGGATGCGCGGCTCGAACATGTGGGCGATCCGCAACAAGGGCGGCGGGGCCACCCTGTTCAACGGGCCTCAGCTCGGCTTCCAGATCCCCGAGCTGTTCGTGGAGTTCGAGGTGCACCGGCCGGGCTACGACGTGCGCGGCGTGACGGCGCCCGGCGTGCCGCTGATCGGCATCGGCCACAACAGCGACGTGGCCTGGGGCTTCACCAGCGGACTCACGGACGAGGACGACCTCTACGTGGAGAAGACGACCGGCCCGGAGACGTACACATACAAGGGCCAGGAGCGGCACATGGACTGCCGCGACGAGACCTTCTCCTACCGCTCGCCGCCCTCCGACGCCACGAGCATCCTCGACATCAAGCCGTTCGTGCCGGAGTCGGGCTCCGAGACGCGCCGGATCTGCCGCACGATCCACGGCCCGGTCCAGGGCCGCGGCGACGGTGTGGCGTTCGCCCGGCGCTACGCGATCTGGGGACGCGAGTTCGACACGCTCGTCGGGCTCGTGGGCGTGAGCGAGGCCAAGAACGTGTTCGAGGTGGACAAGGCCATGGCCGGGGTCTCCTGGAACGAGAACCTGATGGCTGCCGACAGCCAGGGCAACATCGGCTACTGGCATCCGGGCCTTCTGCCGATCAAGCCGCGCGGGTACGACGAGCGCCTCCCGTTCCCCGGCACCGGCGAGGCCGAGTGGCGCGGCTTCCTCACCCCCGCCCAGCGCCCGCACGTGATCAACCCGAAGCAGGGCTGGCTCGTGAACTGGAACAACGTGCCGTCGGTCGGCTGGACGCAGGGAGACATCCCCGCGCGCGAGCGGCTGCTCGGCACCTACCACCGCTCGCACCTGCTCTCGAAGGCGGTCGCGGCCGCGCATGCGAAGGGCGGCGGCTACGAGAACGCACGGGCCGTGGACCGGATCACCGGCACGACCGCCCAGCAGCGCCCGATCGCGGCCGGTCCGCTGAACAAGGCCCTGGTCGGCGCGACCGGGCCCGCCAAGACCGTGCTCGACACGATCAAGCACTGGAACGGCTCCTATCACCAGGTGGACGCGAACGGCACCGTCGACCCCGGCGTGGCCGCGTGGCAGGCGTTCGCCAACGGCGCGCTGAAGATCGCCTTCGGCAAGCTCTACGACAGCCCGGACCTCCACCTGTTCGAGACGAGCCCCGGCGGCTCGCACAAGTTCGAGCTCTCGAACGTTCAGGTGTACGCGCTCAGGACGATCGGCCCGCGCGGCTGGCGCCAGGCGGCCAAGCTCGCGTTCCCCGCGCTCCAGGCCAGATTCGGCACGCCCGATCCGGCAAAGTGGCGCGACAAGCGCCTGATGTACCACCCGAGCGCCCAGGGCGCGGCCAGCTTCCCGGACATCCCGTTCCTCGACCGCGGGACCTGGCAGCAGGTGGTCGAGCTTGGCCCGTAGGGGCCCCACGACCTCTCGGCGCGAGCTCCTCACCCCCGCGGCAAGCGCCGCTCCCCGCCGGCGGCGCGCGGACGTGGTCGTCGTCGGCGCCGGCTTCGCCGGCCTGACCGCGGCGCGCGACCTCGTCGCGGCGGGCAAGTCGGTGATCGTGCTCGAGGCGCGCAACCGCGTGGGCGGGCGCACGCTCAACGCGCCGATCGGGGGCGGCGACGTGGTGGAGATCGGCGGCCAGTGGGTCGGCCCCACGCAGGACCGGCTGATCGCGCTCGGCGAGCAGATGGCCGTGCCCACATACAGGACGTACAACGACGGCGACAACCTCTACTACCGCAAGGGCGCGCTGTCGCGGTTCAGCTCGTCGGGGCCGCTCGGGCCCGTTCCGCCGGACCCGGAGGGCGCGCCCCAGGCGGCGGCGTTCATCCAGCAGCTGAACGACATGGCGGGCACGGTCCCGCGCGACGCGCCGTGGGAGGCACCGCGCGCAACCGAGTGGGACTCGCAGACCGCCGAGACCTTCGCGCGCGCGAACACCGCCACCGAGGGCGGGCGCTTCCTCTTCGACGTGGGGATCGAGGCCGTTTTCGCGGCCGAGCCGCGCGACATCTCCCTACTCTGGCTCCTCTTCTACACGGCGGCGGCCGGCAACGAGTCCACGCCCGGCGACTTCAACCGGCTGATCAACACCGCGGGCGGCGCGCAGGAGAGCCGCTTCGTGGGCGGGTCGCAGCGGGTGGCGCTGCGGCTGGCGAAGAAGCTCGGCTCGAGGCGCGTGGTGCTCGGCTCGCCGGTGCGCCGGATCAAGCAGGGCGGCAGGAGCGTGACCGTGGAGTCCGGCCGCGCGATCGTGAGCGCCAAGCGCGTGATCGTGGCCATCCCCCCCACGCTCTGCCAGCGGATCGAGTTCAGCCCCGCGCTGCCGGCCTCGCGCGACCGGCTCACGCAGAACTGGCCGATGGGCTCGGTCGTGAAGTGCGAGGCCGTGTACGACAAGCCGTTCTGGCGTGATGACGGGCTGACCGGACAGGTGGTGAGCGACGCGAGCCCGGTGAAGATCACCTTCGACAACACGCCGGCGAGCGGCTCGCGCGGGGTGATGCTCGGGTTCATCGAGGGACGCGAGTCGCGCGTGTGGGGGCAGCGCTCGGCGGCCGACCGGCGCGCGGCGGTGCTGCGCAACTTCGCCACGTACTTCGGCGACCGCGCGCTCAAGCCCGTGAGCTACGTGGAGATGGCCTGGCAGGACGAGCTGTGGTCGGGCGGCTGCTACGGGGGCAACCTCACGCCGGGCACGCTGATGGCATTCGGTCCGGCGATCCGGGAGCCGGTCGGCCGGATCCACTGGGCCGGAACCGAGACGTCCACGCTGTGGGCCGGCTACATCGACGGAGCGGTGCGCTCGGGCGAGCGCGCGGCGGCCGAGGCGCTGGCGCGGCTCTAGGCGCGGCGGTACGGGCCGCGCCGGGCATCGACCCGCTCGAAGATGCCCATCACCAAGAACAGCTCGACGGCGACCACGCCCAGGAGGGTCCAGTGGCCCCAGTCGTACAGGCTTCGAAGCACCCCGATCGCGATGGACAGCACCACGAGGACGATGGCGACCGGCGCGTAATCGCGAATCATGGTCACAAGGGTAAGGCCTCCACGCCCACGATCAACAGTCCGCCGGTAGCGCCGACCACGCTCCCCGTGGCGGTGAGCTTCCCGATTGCTCCGGTCTCACCCGGCCTGCGAGTCACCGCCCACGCGGCACCGAACAGACCTCCAGCCCCCGAGCACTGGAGCACGAAGGCGACCTCTGGAATCGGCCGAACGATCGGCACGAGTACGGCCCCGAGCGCCACCGCGAGGAGCGCGACGAGTATTTCGAGCTGGCTGTGCATGACCTCCCCAAGCTCAGGGCGTGGAGCGGCCTTTTCGCCCCCCTCAGCGCCGGCGCGTCAGGTACAGGTCGGTGCGCCAGCGCTGGTCGAACTCGGTCACGCCGTGGCGCTCCAGTACCGCCGCCACGTCCGCCAGCAGCTTCGCGCGTGGCTCGTCGTCCATCACCCCCACGAACGACCACGAGCTGACGAAGGCCAGGTAGTCGTCCACGGTCATCCGCTGGACGTGCTCGAACGAGCGCTCCTCGATCGGCTCGAACAGCTCCCAGCCGGGGCCGGTGCGCCACTCGGCGCTCTCGCTCGGCTGGTTGCCCGACGCCGCCGGCACGCGGCGGCCCTGCGGGTGGAAGTAGATGTGCTTGACCGCCTCGACGACCTCGCCGCGCCACGGCTGCTCCTCGTCCTGCGGCAGGCCCACGTTCCACATCAGCGCCAGCCCGCCGCCGGGCCGCAGCACGCGGGCGATCTCGCGCAGGGCGACGGGCCCGTCGAACCAGTGGAACGCCTCGGCGGCGAACACGGCGTCGAGCGAGCCGTCGGCGAACGGGATCGCCTCGGCCGTCCCCTCCACAGCCGCCGCGTCCCGGATCAGCCCGCGCATCTCGGCCACCGGCTCCACGGCAGTCACCGACGCGCCGGCGGCCACGAGCTCGCGGGTCAGCCGGCCGGTTCCGGCGGCGAGGTCCACGACCGCCGCCGAGCGCGGCTCCACGCCGAAGAAGTCGAGCGCCGCGCGCACCGCCTCCCGCGGCCAGCCCGGCCGCGCGCGGTCATACGACTCGGCGTTCTGGCCGAAGCCCTTGCTGGCTACCGGGTTGACGTTCAGCGCTACGCGCCCGCGGCGGCCAGCTCCGGCTCGCCGGGCGTGGCGCCGAGGCCGCTCAGGTAGCGATCGGCCGACCGCGCGGCCTGCCGGCCCTCGGCGATCGCCCACACGATCAGCGACTGCCCGCGGCGCGCGTCGCCGCAGGCGAACACGCCCGGCACCGACGTGGCGAAGTCGTCGTCGGACACGTTGCCGCGCCCGTCGAGCTCCACGCCCAGCTGCTCCACGAGGCCCTCGTGCTGCGGGTGGAGGAAGCCCATCGCCAGCAGCACCAGCTCGGCCGGGATCGTGAACTCCGACCCCTCGATCTTGTCGAACGCGGGGGGAGGGCCGACCTTGTGCCCGTGAAGCTCCTTGACAACCCCGTCCTCGCCCGTGAGGTGGGTCGTCATCATGCTGTAGTGGCGCTCGCCGCCCTCCTCGTGCGCGCCTGAGGTGCGCAGGATCAGCGGCCACTGCGGCCACGGCGTGCGGTCGTCGGGCCGCTCGCGCGGCGGCTCCGGCAGCACCTCGAACTGGGTGACGCCGGCGGGCTTCTCGCGGTGCGAGTTGCCGAGGCAGTCCGCGCCCGTGTCGCCGCCGCCGATGATCACCACGTGCTTGCCGGCCGCGCTGATCGGCTTGGCGGGAGGGTCGTCGCCGGCCACGAACCGATTGCGCTGCTCCAGGTACTCCATCGCGAAGTGCACGCCGTCGAGCTCGCGGCCCGGCACCGGCAGGTCGCGCGGCACCGTGGAGCCGATCGAGAGCACCACCGCGTCGAACTGCTCGCGCAGTTGGTCGCCGGTGATGTCCACCCCCACGTTCACGCCGGTGCGGATCTCCACGCCCTCCGCCTCCATCAGATCCGCGCGCCGCTGCACGTAGCGCTTCTCGAGCTTGAAGTCCGGCACGCCGTAGCGCATGAGCCCGCCGATGCGATCGCCCCGCTCGAACAGCGTGACGGTGTGGCCCGCCTTGTTGAGCTGCACCGCGGCGGCCATCCCGGCCGGGCCGGAGCCGACCACGGCCACCGTGCGCCCGGTTCGGAACGGCGGCGGCTCGGGCTTGATCCAGCCCTCGTCCCACGCGCGGTCGGCGATCGACTGCTCGATCTGCTTGATCGTGACCGCGTCGTCGTTGATGTCGAGCACGCAGGCCGCCTCGCACGGGGCGGGGCAGATCCGGCCGGTGAACTCGGGGAAGTTGTTGGTGGCGTGGAGGGCCTCGATCGCCTCCTGCCAGCGGTCGCGGTACACCAGGTCGTTCCAATCGGGGATCAGGTTGCCGAGCGGGCAGCCCGAGTGGCAGAACGGGATCCCGCAGTCCATGCAGCGAGCGCCCTGCTCCTGGAGCTCGGCCTGGGGCAGCAGCACCACGTACTCCTTGAAGTCCTCCACGCGCTCGGGCTTCGGGCGCTTGCCCGGCTCGTGGCGGTGGATCTTGAGGAAGCCGCCGAGCTCACCCACCGTGCGGGAGCACCTCCTCCTCGGCGCCCGCCGCGGCCTCGGCCTGGGCGGCCTCGTCGGCCCCCGCGGCGGCCGCAGCGCGCTCGCCGCGCTCAGCGGCGTCAGCGGCGTCCTCGGTCTGGCCGGCCTCGCCGGTCTCGCTCGTCTCCTGGTCGCCGTCGGCCGGCGGGTACGGCGCGCCCTGGCCCACGCGCACGGGACCGGCGCCGTCGCCCGCGCCGCGCTCGGCCACCACCGCCGGCTCGCCGGACTCCACGCGCTGGCGCTCCTCGCGCTCGCGCAGCACACGCTTGTAGTCCATCGGCATCACCTTGACCCAGGCTCTGTTCAGCGCGTCCCAATCCGCGAGCACGCGCTCCGCCACGGTCGAGCCGGTGCGCTCGCGATGCTCCTCCACCAGGGCGCGGATCTCGGCGAGGTCGACGTCGTCCGGGTGCTCCAGCTCGACCATCTCCGTGTTGCAGCGCGCCGCGAACTCGGCGTTCGGGTCGAGCACGTACGCGATCCCGCCGCTCATGCCCGCGGCAAAGTTGCGGCCGGTCGGCCCGAGGATCACCACGCGGCCGCCGGTCATGTACTCGCAGCCGTGGTCGCCCACGCCCTCCACGACGGCGTGGGCGCCGGAGTTGCGCACGCAGAAGCGCTCGCCGGCCAGCCCGCGGAAGAACGCGCGCCCATCCGTGGCGCCGTAGAGGACGGTGTTGCCCACGATCACGTTCTGCTCGGCCTCGAACGGCACGCCCGCGGGCGGCCGCACGGCGAGCACGCCGCCGGAGAGGCCCTTGCCGGTGTAGTCGTTGGCGTCGCCGGTGAGCGTGAGCATCACCCCCGGCGCCAGCCAGCCGCCGAAGCTCTGGCCGCCGGTGCCGTTGATCCGGACGTCGATCGTGCCCTCGGGCAGGCCCTCGATGCCGTAGCGGCGCGCGATCTCGCCCGAGATCAGGCCGCCCACGCAGCGGTGCTTGTTCTCCGCGCGCACCCAGAAGCTCACGCACTCGCCGCGCTCCAGCGCGGGCTCGGCGAGGCGGATCAGCTCGTGGTCGAGGTGGTCGTCGAGCACCGGGTCCTGGGCGCGCACGCGGCGGCGCGGCACATCGTCCGGAGCCTCGGGCGGCGCGAGCAGGCCGGAGAGATCCACCCCGCGCGCCTTCCAGTGGTCGATGGCGGCGTCCGGCTCCAGCAGATCCGTGCGCCCGACCAGCTCCTCGAACTTGCGGATGCCGAGCTGCGCCATGTAGCCGCGCACCTCCTCCGCGACGAAGAAGAAGAAGTTGACCACGTGCTCGGGCTGGCCGCGGAAGCGCTTGCGCAGCTCCGGGTCCTGCGTGGCGATCCCCACCGGGCACGTGTTGAGGTGACACGCGCGCATGTAGATGCAGCCCATCGAGATCAGCGGCGCGGTGGAGAAGCCGAACTCCTCGGCGCCGAGCAGCGCGCCGATCACCACGTCGCGTCCGGTCTTCAACTGGCCGTCGGTCTGCACCACGATCCGGTCGCGCAGCTTGTTCATCACGAGCGTCTGCTGGGTCTCGGCCAGGCCGATCTCCCACGGCACGCCCGCCGACTGGATCGAGGAGACCGGCGAGGCGCCGGTGCCGCCGTCGTGGCCCGCGATCACCACGTGGTCGGAGTTGGCCTTGGCCACTCCCGCGGCCACCGTGCCGACGCCCACCTCCGACACGAGCTTGACGCTGATCCGCGCCTTCGGGTTGGCGCAGCGCAGATCGAAGATCAGCTGCTTGAGGTCCTCGATCGAGTAGATGTCGTGGTGGGGCGGCGGCGAGATCAGGCCCACGCCCGGCGTGGAGTGCCGGATCTTGGCGATGTACTCGTCCACCTTGTGGCCGGGCAGCTGGCCGCCCTCGCCCGGCTTGGCGCCCTGGGCGACCTTGATCTGGAGCTCGTCCGCGTTCACCAGGTAGTGCGCGGTCACGCCGAAGCGGCCGGAGGCCACCTGCTTGATCGCCGAGCGGCGCGAGTCGCCGTTGGCGTCGGGCGTGTAGCGGCGCGCGTCCTCGCCGCCCTCGCCCGTGTTCGACTTGCCGCCGATGCGGTTCATCGCGATGGCGAGGGTCTCGTGCGCCTCGGCCGAGAGCGATCCCAGCGACATGGCGCCGGTGGCGAAGCGCCTGACGATCGCGCTCGCCGACTCCACCTCGTCGATGTCGATCGGGTCGCCCGGCTCGGCGATGTCGAGCAGGCCGCGCAGCGTGGCGCGCCGCTTCGACTGCTCGTTGATCATCTTGGTGAACTCGGCGTAGGACTCCTCGCCGCCGTGGCGCACGGCGTGCTGGATCTTGGCCACCGTGTCCGGGTTCCACTGGTGGAACTCGCCGTCGCGGCGCCACATGTGCACGCCGCCGACCGGCAGCCGGTGGCCCGTGCGCGGGTACGCGCGGCGGTGGCGTTCCATCGCCTCGCGCGCGAGAACGTCGATGCCCACGCCGCCGATGCGCGACGTCGCGCCCGTGAAGTACTTGTCGATCAGGCCGCGCTCGAGCCCGACCGCCTCGAAGATCTGCGCGCCCGCATAGCTGCGCACGGTGGAGATGCCCATCTTCGAGATCGTCTTGAGGATCGCCTTGCCCATCGCCTTGACGAAGTGAGCCTCGGCGTCGGCGGCCGACTCGACCTTGGGCAGCAGGCCGTCGTCGAACATCTCGTGCAGCGTCTCGAACGCGAGGTACGGGTTGATCGCGGAGGCGCCGAAGCCGAGCAGGCAGCAGATGTGGTGCACCTCGCGCGGCTCGCCTGACTCCACCACCAGGCCGGTCTGCAGGCGCGTGCCCTCGCGCACCAGGTGGTGGTGCACGCCCGAGACCGCGAGCAGCGCGGGGATCGGCACGCGGTCCTGGCCGGCGGCGCGGTCGGAGAGGATCAGGATGTTGTCGCCGGCGGCGAGGCGCTCGGACGCCTCCGCGCAGAGCCGCTCCATCGCCTGCGCCATTCCCTGCGGGCCGTCGTCGGCCGGCCAGGTGGCGTCGAGCGTGTGGGCGGCGAACACGTCGTGGTCCACCTGCCGCAGCTTCTCCAGCTCGCCGCTGGAGAGGATCGGGTGGTTGATCACGAGCTGGTGCGCGTGCTCGGGCGTCTCGGTGAAGAGGTTGGACTGCGGGCCGACCGCGGTCTCCAGGCTCATCACCACGCGCTCGCGGATCGGGTCGATCGCCGGGTTGGTGACCTGCGCGAAGAGCTGCTTGAAGTACGAGTAGAGCGGCGGGCTGTTGTCGGAGAGGACCGCGAGCGCGAAGTCGTTGCCCATCGACCCGATCGGCTCCTCGGCGCTGGCGCCGCCCATGCGCGCGAGCGTGATCCGCAGGTCCTCCTGCGTGTACCCGAACATCAGCTGGCGCGTGCGAACCGGGTCCGCCGGCATCTTGCGCGGAGCCACGGCGGGCAGCTCGTCGAGGTGGACGGTGCAGCTGCGGTACCAGTCGCCGTACGGGCGCTGGGTGGCGATCTGGAACTTGAGCTCGGCGTCCTCGATCACGCGGCCCTTCTCCACGTCGACGAAGAAGAGCTTGCCCGGCTGGAGCCGGCCCTTGCGAAGGATCTTGCTCGGCTCGGCGTCGAGCACGCCGGACTCGGAGGCGAGCACCACGAAGTCGTCGCTCGTGATCTGCCAGCGGCCCGGGCGCAGGCCGTTTCGGTCGAGCGTGGCGCCGATCACGTGGCCGTCGGTGGAGGCGATGCCGGCCGGGCCGTCCCATGGCTCCATGAGGCACGAGTGGTACGCGTAGAAGTCGCGCACCTCCGGGTCCATCTCGAGGTGGTTCTCCCAGGCCTCGGGCACCATCATCATCAGCGCGTGCGCGAGCGAGCGGCCGCCGAGCAGCAGGATCTCGAGCACGCTGTCGAAGATCGCCGAGTCGCTGTCGCGCTCGTTCACGACCGGCAGCAGCTTGGCCAGGTCGCCGCCGAACGCCTCGCTGAGGAGCTGCGACTCCCGCGCGCGCATCCAGTTGATGTTTCCGCGCACGGTGTTGATCTCGCCGTTGTGGCAGAGCAGCCGGTACGGGTGCGCGAGCTTCCAGCTCGGGAACGTGTTGGTGCTGAAGCGCGAGTGGACGAGCGCGAGCGCGGTGTGCATGCTCTTGTCGCGCAGATCGGGGAAGTAGCCGGGCAGCTGCGGGCTGGTGAGCATGCCCTTGTACACGAGCGTGCGCGAGGAGAAGCTCGGGATCGCGATGTCGTCGCCCGCGCGCGCCTCGATCACGCGCCGGATCACGTACAGGCGGCGCTCGAACGCGATCTCGCTGTGCTCGTCGCCGAGCGTGGACTCCACGAAGACCTGGCGGATGACCGGCTCGACCGCGGCCGCGCTCGCGCCCGGCACGCTGCCGTCAACGGGAACGTCGCGCCAGCCCAGCAGCTTCTGGCCGCCGTCCTCGATCGCGGTTTCCACGATCGCCTCCACCTCGCGGCGGCGGGCGTCGTCGCGCGTGAGGAAGATGACGCCCACGCCGTAGCGGCCCTGCTCGGGCAGCTCGAACCCGGCGGCGCCGCGCAGGAACGTGTCGGGCGTCTGGAGCAGGATGCCAGCGCCGTCGCCGGTGTCCACCTCGGCGCCGCTGGCCCCGCGGTGCTCGAGATGGTCGAGCACCCAGAGCGCCTTGGCGACGGTGTCGTGGGTGCGGCGGTTGGTCAGATCGGCCACGGCGCCGATACCACAGGCGTCGTGCTCGAAAGCTGGGTCGTAGAGGCCCGCGGCCCCAGGTGGCTGCAATCTGTGCATATTCAAGAGGGGTCTGGGCCGCGGCGGCTCGGCCGTTGGTCGGCAGATGTTAGCGGTGAAAGGGGCGGATTCGCCACCCCCGCGTTTGGTGGAGCTACCCGTCCGGCGGGCGGTGGCAGACGGCCTCGACGTTGTTGCCGTCCGGGTCCAGGACGAAGGCGCCGTAGTAGGCCGGGTGGTACATCTCGCGCACGCCGGGGCCGCCGTTGTCGATCCCGCCTGCGTCGACGGCCGCGGCGTGGAAGGCGTCGACCGTCGCGCGGTCCGGCGCGGCGAGGGCCACGTGCACGTTCGTTGTCG